>NZ_JBYTCI010000009.1:132708-159824 GCF_058790095.1 Terrabacter sp. FW104-15G4B
TCCTGCCCAGCGGCCCGACGGCCCTGGCCAGGGCCGTCGGGCCGCTGGGCAGGAAGCTGACCTCGCCGGGGCGAACGCCCAGGCCCGAGGCGACCACCTCACGCGAGCGGTCGAGCAGCGCCCGGGCGCGGCGCCCCTCGGCGTGCAGCCGCCCCGGGTCGGCCCAGCCGACCTCGACGGCTGCCCGCAAGGTCTCGCGGGCCACGGGATGGAGCGGCCCGGCCGCGGCGTCGAGCAGCCGCCGGATGACCGTCGGGACGTGTGGAGACGTCCCCTGTGAACCCTCGCCGGACGGGCGCTGAAAAGCGCCTGAGGACCCGGACGGGGTGGGTCCAACGTTCGTGCCCGGATCGTGACTGACCACGCCGCAACGGTAGCCGCCCCCTGCGACAGCGTCACGGGTGGGACGGTAGGGTTGCGCCGTGGGCCTTGGTGCCCTGACGGTTTGACGTGAACACGTTCGACGCGCGCCCTGCGCGCCCACGTACGGAACGAAAGGTGCACCTGGTGCCTGAGCACGAAGACACCCCAGCGGTGACGCCGGTGGTGGCGAGGACCGGGCGGCGCCGCACCGTCCGCACTGCCGGGATCGCTGGACTGGCTGCGCTCGCGCTGAGCGGATGCCAGGGACAGCTGTCCAACGGATACCTCCCCAACGTGGTTTCCGACAGCGGCCAGCGGGTGACCGACCTCTGGGTGGGCAGCTGGATCGCCGTCCTCGCAGTGGGCGTCATCACGTGGGGCCTGATGCTCTACGCCGCCATCCGCTTCCGCAAGCGCAAGGGTGACGAGACGCTGCCGGTGCAGCTGCGCTACAACGTGCCGATGGAGCTGCTCTACACCGTCATCCCGGTGTTCATGGTGGCCGTGTTCTTCTACTACACCGCCCGTGACGAGTCCGCCCTCGTCGACACGAGCACGAAGAAGGACCTCACCGTCAGCGTCGTCGCCAAGCAGTGGAGCTGGGACTTCAACTACATCGACTCGAACGTCCACGAGACCGGCGTCCACACCGAGCTCGACGGCTCCGAGGGCAAGCGCGCCCAGATGCCGGTCCTCTACCTGCCGGTCAACAAGCGCGTCGAGTTCGTGCTCAACGCCCGCGACGTGATCCACAGCTTCTGGGTGCCGGCGTTCATGATGAAGATGGACATGCTGCCGGGCAAGACCAACAAGTTCCAGCTCACCCCGACCCAGGTCGGCACCTTCCAGGGCAAGTGCGCCGAGCTCTGCGGCGCCTACCACTCGCAGATGCTGTTCATGGTCAAGGTCGTCCCGCAGGCCGAGTACGACCAGGAGATGGCGCGACTTCGGTCCATCGGCCAGGAGGGCCTCATCCCCGTGAGCGACAGCCGCGAGGAGATGGTCCCCGGCGACATCCAGAAGATCCCCGCACCTGCCCGCACTGGGAGCAACCAATGACATCCGCCACCCTCAATCGCGAGGCGCAGGTCCCCGGCCTGACTGCCGTTCGCCCCCGGCTGGCCAAGGGCCAGACGTTCGTCAAGTGGGTGACGACGACCGACCACAAGGTGATCGGCAACCTCTACTTCATCACCTCCTTCGTCTTCTTCCTGCTCGGTGGCGTGATGGCGCTGCTGATCCGCGCCGAGCTCATGTCTCCGGGCCTGCAGATCGTCGACAACCCCGAGCAGTACAACCAGCTGTTCACCATGCACGGCACGATCATGCTGCTGCTCTTCGCGACGCCGCTGTTCGCAGGCTTCGCCAATGCGGTCATGCCGCTGCAGATCGGCGCGCCGGACGTCGCCTTCCCGCGCCTCAACATGTTCGCGTACTGGCTCTACCTCTTCGGTGGCCTCATCGCCTCGGTCGGCTTCCTCACGCCCCAGGGAGCGGCGGCGTTCGGCTGGTTCGCCTACGCCCCGCTGTCGGACGCGAGCTACTCGCCCGGCGTCGGCGGTGACCTGTGGGTCTTCGGCCTGGCGCTCGCTGGTTTCGGCACGATCCTGGGCGCCGTCAACTTCATCACCACGATCATCTGCCTGCGCGCGCCCGGCATGACGATGTTCCGGATGCCGATCTTCACCTGGACGGTGCTGATCACCTCGCTGCTCGCGATCCTCGTCTTCCCGATCCTGGCCGCGGCACTGTTCGCGCTCGGTGGTGACCGGCGCTTCGGGATGCACATCTTCGACCCGGCGAACAACGGGGCGATGCTGTGGCAGCACCTGTTCTGGTTCTTCGGGCACCCGGAGGTCTACATCATCGCGCTGCCGTTCTTCGGCATCATCAGCGAGGTGCTGCCGGTCTTCTCGCGCAAGCCGATCTTCGGCTACAAGACCCTCGTCTTCGCCACGATCGCGATCGCGGCCCTGTCGGCGAGCGTCTGGGCGCACCACATGTACGTCACCGGCCAGGTGCTGCTGCCCTTCTTCGCCGTCATGACGATGCTGATCGCGGTGCCCACGGGCGTGAAGTTCTTCAACTGGATCGGCACGATGTGGGGCGGCAAGGTCGTCATGGCCACCCCGATGCTGTGGGCGATGGGCTTCCTCGTGACGTTCCTCTTCGGCGGCCTGACCGGCATCATCCTGTCCAGCCCGGCCCTGGACTTCCACCTGTCCGACAGCTACTTCGTCGTCGCCCACTTCCACTACACCGTCTTCGGCACGGTGGTCTTCGCGATGTTCGCCGGCTACTACTTCTGGTGGCCGAAGCTGACCGGTCGGATGCTCGACGAGACGCTCGGCAAGATCCACTTCTGGATGCTCTTCATCGGCTTCCACATGACCTTCCTCATCCAGCACTGGCTCGGGGTCGAGGGCATGGCCCGCCGCTACGCCGACTACCTGCCGGAGGAGGGCTTCCAGGCGGCCAACATCGTCTCGAGCCTGGGAGCGTTCCTGCTCGGCGCGTCGATGATCCCGTTCGTCTACAACGTGTGGAAGACGTGGCGCACCGCGCCGCTCGTGGAGTCCGACGACCCTTGGGGCTACGGCGCCTCGCTCGAGTGGGCGACCTCGTGCCCGCCCCCACGGCACAACTTCACGTCCCTGCCCCGGATCCGGTCCGAGCGCCCCGCGTTCGACCTGCACCACCCCGAGGCAGCCGCGGGCATCGCCCCCGTCGCCGACAGGGGCACCCTCGTCCAGGTCATGGGTCCGGCTGACGTGGCCGGACCGGAGATGGCAGCCGCCAGCACCGAGAAGCGTGAGGACTGACCGATGCGCGTCGAGACCAAGCTCTTCCTCTACCTGTTCGCCTTCTTCATCCCCGTCACGCTGATCTACGCCTTCTGGTCCAAGTTCGAGCCCGTCGGTGTCACGGCGCTGGTCCTCACGACCCTGCTCTTCGCGTTGAGTGGCTTCTACCTGTTCATGACGGGCAAGAAGCTGCCACTGCGCCCCGAGGACAACGCGTCCGGTGAGGTGGAGGACGCCGAGGGCAACTACGGCTACTTCGTGGCCAGCTCCTGGACTCCGCTGTGGCTCGGCGCATCCGGCGCCCTGATGTTCGCCGGCCTCGCGATCGGCTGGTGGCTCTTCATCATCGGCGCCTTCTTCGGCATCGTCGCGGTCTGCCTGTGGGTCTTCGAGTCCTTCTCGTCTGCCGCGGCAGCTCCTGCCTCAGGCGCTGACGCCCTGACGCCAGCCGTGGCGCGGGTCGAAGCCGATCAGACGCCGGGCCAGGGCGTTGGACAGCAGGGTCTGGTGGCCCTCGACCCCGTCCCGGACCTCCACGTCGGGGAAGACCTCGGCCAAGAGGTCGGCGCTGGGGCGCTCCATGATCGTGTCGTCGTTGGCGATGATGACGTTGACCGAACCCGTCGTGTCGGCCTCCAGGGCATTGCGACAAGAGGCGGCCGCGTCTCGTACGTCGATGTAGCCCCAGAGGTTCCACATCCGGCTCGTGGGGTCGTGCTGGAACGACGGCACGCGCTGGTAGTCCTCGTCGGTGAAGATGTTGGAGAACCTCAGGCCCACGAACGGGATCCCGCTCCACTCACTCACATGGTGCGCCATGGTCTCGGAGAGCACCTTGGAGAGGGCGTAGGTCGACTCGGGATGGGGGTAGTGATCCTCGTCCACCGGCGCGTAGCGCGGGGGAGCGTCCGGCGTGAAGGCGAGGCCCAGCGTGGTCTCGCTCGAGGCCCACACCACCCGGCGCAGGCCGAGGGTCTGCGCGGTGAGGAAGACGTGCGCGTTCATCGTCGTGTTCTCGGTGAGGGTCCGGGCGGCCGGCCGCAGACCGGGGGCGGGGATGTTGGCCAGGTGCACGACCGCGTCGGCGCCGCCGAGGACGTCCACCACCTGTCCGTGGTCCCTCAGGTCCGCGCGGAGGTATGCCGTGTCGAGGCCGGTCGGTGCCTCGGCGACATCGGTGGCGGTGACCTGGTAGCCGTGCTGGAGCAGCTCCGCCACGGCGGCCCGGCCAGCCTTCCCGGCGGCGCCGGTCACGACGATGTGCTCGGATGATGTCGTCATCCCTGCACCCTAGCCGTCGGCCTCGAGGGCGCCGGGCGCCCTCCTCCCGTGCCCGGACACGACGAAGGGGAAGGCCGACGGCCTTCCCCTTCGACTCGGCTCGGCTCTTCACGGCCCGAGCGGCTCGCAGTGCGATCGTGTGGGAGAGAACAAGTGCGCACCTCCATCCGATCGGTTGTACGGTTCCTCGACGTTAACCCCGGTCCGCCGCCAGCGGAAGGCCCGGTCACGCATGACCGCAGAAACTGTCCGACCTGCGAGACGGCGGCGGCCCGGCACATCGTCACCGGGTGCGCCGGAGCTGAGGGCGGGGAGTCAGCCCCACCCCAGCCCGTGCAGGTGCTCGTCGTCGATGCCGAAGTGGTGTGCGACCTCGTGCACCACGGTGATGGCGATCTCCTCGCGCAGCTGCTCGGTGGTGTCGCACATCCGCTCGAGCGGTCCCTGGAAGATCGTGATGCGGTCGGGCAGGGCGCCGGCGTCCCACCAGCCGTCCCGCTCCGTCAGGGGAGTCCCCTCGTAGACGCCGAGCAGGTCGGCGGCCTCCGGTGGGGGCTCCGGCTCCACGAGCACGACGACGTTGTCCATGGCCCGGGTCAGCTCGGGCGGGATCGAGTCCAGGGCGTCGCCCACTGCCTCCTCGAACTCGGCGTCGGACAGGTGCAGCATGCGGGAAGTCTGTCACGCACCGACGAAGGGCTCAGTGCTGCCGGGGCATCTGCACTGCGTCACTTGCCACCGTCGTCGTCACAGTTGCCAGCGGGCGCCGGGCTCTGTGAGAAGGAGTCGGACCATGCGGCCCGGGCCCCGCTGTGCCCGATGCGGCCGACTGGACGGTCATGCCGGCAGCAGCGACAAGGGCACGCACCGCGCCGCCCACGAACACGGCTCGTGGCAGTGACCCCCGGGCGGTGAGCCGATGCTCCTGCGGGCGAGGAGGTCTTGTCCGGGAGGCTCGCGGAGCGCCGCTCTCGCCGCTCTCGCGGCTCCATGACGAACCCGTCGGCCACCAGGACCAGTCCGAGCACCCCAGGAAGGAGGCCTTCGGCGAGCTCCGCGTGGGTCTCGGCGAGCCCGCTGTGCCCGACCCGGCGCTCCAGGGCCTCACCGGACTCGGTCGACAGGGAGTGAGGACCGCCGGCAGCACGGCCAGTGCCGCTCACAGTGGGACAGACGGCCACGGAGCGCCCTCATGACGAGAGGGACCCCCCGTGTGTCAGGGAGGTCCCTCTCGAGTGCGTTCTCACAACGCGCGGACGAGCTCAGCCGGGCTGCTTGTCGGCCTTGATCGTCTCGCGCTCCTGGGCGGCGCCGGCCGGCTCGATGGCCTCGTGTTCGCCGTCGGAGATGGCCTCGTGCTCGCCGTGGCCGTGCTGGGCCGCCTCGAGTTCGGTCGGCGTCGGCGGCGCGACGCGGTCGCGGAAGTAGAAGTTCGAGAACTTGGCGCGCAGGCGCTCCTTGCGCGCGATGGGGCTGTCGACCCCGTTCGCGTCCTTCGGCGCGGAGAGCCGAAGCGGTTCCAGCGCCTCGTGCTGCACCAGGGCCCAGCGCTCCTCGGGCGTGAGTGGCGCGTGGATCTCCTCGAAGCGACCGTCGGCGTACCTCCAGATCGTTCCGGTCTCGCGCCCGTGCAGGACCTTCTGGCGGTCTGCGCGCTGGAGGCTCAGACAGATGCGCTTGGTGATCCAGAACGAGATCACCGGTGCGACGAAGAAGAGCAGCCGCAGCGCCTGCGTGATGTCGTTGATCGACAGGTGCAGCTTGATCGCCATGATGTCGTTGCCCGCCGCGAGGAAGAGCACGACGTAGATCGAGATGCCGGCGACGCCGATGGCGGTGCGCGTGGGAGCGTTGCGCGGTCGGTCGAGCAGGTGGTGCTCGCGCTTGTCACCGGTCACCCAGCTCTCGACGAACGGGTAGATCCCGATGAGCGTCCACATGAGCGGAAGCAGCACGAGCGACCCGGGGAAGATGTTCATGCTCCACGTGAAGCCGAACGTCTCGAACTCGAGCCACCCCGGCAGGAGGCGAAGCGCGCCGTCGGCGAAGCCCATGTACCAGTCGGGCTGTGAGCCCGCGGTGATGGGGGAGGGGTCGTACGGGCCGTAGGCCCAGATCGGGTTGATCGTGACGACCGCCGAGATGAGGGCGATGATGCCGAAGACGATGAAGAAGAACCCGCCGGCCTTGGCGATGTAGACCGGCATCAGCGGGTAGCCGACGACGTTCTTGTTGGTGCGGCCCGGGCCGGGGAACTGCGTGTGCTTGTGCACGAACACGAGCAGGATGTGCGCCGTGAACAGGGCCACGAGGATGGCCGGGATGAGCAGCACGTGCGCCGAGTAGAGGCGCGGGATGATCGCCTCCCCGGGGAAGGCGCCACCGAAGATGAAGTACGACAGGTACGAGCCGATGACCGGGGCCGACTGCAGGAAGCCGTTCATGGCACGGATGCCGGTGCCGGACAGCAGGTCGTCGGGAAGGGAGTAGCCCGCGAAGCCCTCGATGCAGGCCAGCAGGGACAGGATGGTCCCGAAGACCCAGTTGATCTCACGCGGCTTGCGGAAGGCACCGGTGAAGAAGACACGGGCCATGTGCACGAAGACCGACACGATGAAGATCAGCGCCGCCCAGTGGTGGATCTGCCGGATCAGCAGACCGCCGCGGATGTCGAACGAGATGTCCAGCGTCGAACGGTAGGCGTCGGACATCGTCACGCCCTGGAGCGGGACGTAGGTGCCGTCGTAGACGACCTGGCTGGCGCTCGGCACGAACCAGAAGGTGAGGAACGCACCGGTCAGCAGGCAGACGATCATCGAGTACATCGCGATCTCGCCGAGCATGAAGGACCAGTGGTCGGGGAAGACCTTCTTGGCCAGGAAGGAGACGCCCTTGGCTGCGCCCAGTCGGTCGTCCATCCAGCCGGCGATGCCACCGAGCTGCTTGCCGGCAGAGGCGCGTTCCTCGGCCTCGCGGTCGCCGGCGCGTAGACCGTCGGCGGGACGGGTCTCGTTGATGGTGCTCATCGGGCACGCTCCCAGAAGCTTGGTCCCACGGGCTCCTTGAAGCCCTGGGTGGCGACGAGGTATCCCGCGTCGTCGACGGTGATCTTGAGTTGCGGCAGCGGCCGACGGGCCGGGCCGAAGATGACCTTGCAGTCCTGGGTGAGGTCGAAGGTCGACTGGTGGCACGGGCAGAGCAGGTGGTGGGTCTGCTGTTCGTAGAGGCCGACGGCGCAACCGACGTGGGTGCAGATCTTGGAGTAGGCGACGGCACCGTCCACGCCCCAGTCCTTGGCCTTCTGCACAGTGATGAGGTCGGGGTCGAGTCGGATCAGGATGACCGCGGCCTTGGCCCGGGCCTCGAGGACGTGCTTGCCTTCGTCGATGAACTTCTGGAGGGTCTCGGGCATCACGTGGTAGACGGAGCCGTTAGTGACCTCGTCGAGTCGGATCGGCGTCATCTCCGGGTCGCGCATGAGCCGGATCGGCTTGCCGCCGTTGACGGCCGGATCCCAGATCGTCTGCTTGAGCTCGTCGATCGTGACGGGCCCGAGCGAACCGGCCACCTGCAGACCCAGCGGAAGGATGAAGAGGCCCAGGGCGCCGCCGAGGGAGTACTTGATGAGGGGGCGACGGGACACCTGCGTCGAGGCGACGCCCTCGCTGACGACCGTGACGGCCTTGGCCCGCTGCTCGGGCGTCGAGGCCTGCTCGTGGCGCTCCTCGATGATCTCCTCGTCGGACATCAGCGTCTTGGCCCAGTGGACCGCGCCGATGCCGATGAGGAAGATCGCGACGCCGAGGGAGAGCCCCAGCACGACGTTCTGGGTCTTGGCGCGGCCGACCCCGGGGAAGAAGAACGTCGCCTCGTCGGGGATCGCGAAGTAGCTGACGAGGAAGACCAGGGTCGCGAGCATTGACAGCCCGAACATCGTGGCGACCTGGCGCTCGGCCCGTCGGGCGGCGGCGGGGTCGTCGTCGGCCGCGCGGTGCACGTGAGGCGGGAGACCGGGGTTCTCGAACTGGTCGGCGTCCCTGATCAGCGAGGCGGGCAGCCGGTCCTGTCCGTCACCGGATGCACGAACGATCGACGTGCTCGTCCCGTGGTCGGTGGTCTCGTGGTCGTTCATCGGGTCGTGGTCCTGTCGTGGTTCGTGATCGGGACGATGCAGCGCGGGGTCATGCGGCCTTCTTGCCGAGCCAGACGGCACAGCCGATGAGCAGGCCGAGGCCGAACACCCAAGCGAAGAGGCCCTCCGACACCGGTCCCAGGTTGCCGAGGGACAGGCCGCCGATGGCGGTCTCCTGCTCCTGGGCCTTGAGGTAGGAGATGACCTTCTGCTTGGCCTCGGGCGTGATGTTCATGTCGTTGAAGACCGGCATGGACTGCGGTCCGGTGACCATGGCCTCGTAGATGTGCTTGGGGGTGGTCTCCTGCAGCGACGGCGCGTACTTGCCCCGGGTGAGGGCGCCGCCCGCTCCGGCGAAGTTGTGGCACATCGCGCAGTTCACCCTGAAGATCTGGCCGCCCTCGGCGATCGCCCTGTCGTTCTCCGGCGTGCCGGGCTGCAGGACGGTCGTGTACTTCTGGTCGGGCACGCCGGGGCCAGGACCGAGCGAGGCGACGTAGGCCGCGAGGTCCGCGATCTGCTGGTCGTCGAACTTGACCTTGTTCGGGGGAGCCTGGACCTGCGGGCCAGCCAGAGGCATACGACCGGTGCCGACCTGGAAGTCGACGGAGGCGGCGCCCACGCCGACCAGGGACGGTCCGGACTTGGTGCCCTGGCCAGCCACCCCGTGGCAGGACGCGCAGTTGGCGACGAAGAGGTTCTTGCCCTGGGCGACGGAGTCGGCGGTCGGCGCAGCGGCGTTGGCGTCCTTGGGGGACAGGAAGGTGTAGGCCCCACCCGTCACGAGGAGTCCGAGCAGCAGCAGCACCGCGATGGCGGCGGGGTGTCGTCGTCGGGCGGCCAAGGCGTTCACTGTGGGTTCCTGTCGTCCATGGTGGAAGTCGGGTTGCGGTGTGCGCGCACTCGGGGTCAGCGCAGGATGTAGATGGTCGCGAAGAGCGCGATCCACACGACGTCGACGAAGTGCCAGTAGTACGAGGTCACGACGGCGCCGGTGGCGTTGGCGTGGGTGTAGCGGCGGGTCGTGAACGTGCGGGCGATGATGAGCAGGAAGGCGATCAGGCCGCCCGTGACGTGCAGTCCGTGGAAGCCGGTCGCCATGTAGAAGATGGAGCCGTAGGCGTCCCCGCTGAGCGTGACGTTCTCGCTGACGAGCTCGGAGTACTCCATGACCTGCCCGGAGATGAAGAACGCGCCGAAGAGGTACGTCAGGACGTACCACTCGCGCATCCCCCAGCCCTTCAGGTCGAACAGCTTTCCGATGCGGGCCTTCTGGCCCCGCTCCGCCTTCCAGACTCCGAGCTGGCACCACACCGAGGAGATGACCAGGACCAGCGCGTTGATGCTCGCGAACGGCAGGTTGAGCTTCTCGGTCTGCTCGGCCCAGAGGTCGCCACGGACCGACTTCAGCTGGAAGTAGACGGCGAACAGACCTGCGAAGAACATCAGCTCGCTGGAGAGCCAGACGATGGTGCCCACGGCGACCATGTTGGGTCGGGTCGCAGGCCCGTGATGGGCCGGGGTCGCTACCGCGCTTGACGGAACTGCCGATGCTGTTGCCACGTTGGACATTATTCCCACATTCCTGTCCGGCTGCGCGAGGCGCCCCCGCCCCGGGGGCCGTTCTCACGCAGGTGTAGAGGATTCGTGACCGTTTCGACACGAAACCTGAACAGCCTGCTGCCGGCCGTCCGGGAACACCTTCCCACGTCCCCTCCGTCGGCCGTGCCCGGGGACGTGAGATCGGGGACGCGGGGCCCGGGAGGTGCGTGCGGCGCGTCACGTCCTTCCCGGTAACATCTGCCGCATGACCGCCTCGAACGACAGCGCAGCGCGGGCCACGTCCTCGGACGCGGCCGCGACGACCGGTTCCACCCGCTCCGAGCGCCCCGTGGCGCGGGTCAGCGTGCTGCTCTACAGCGACGACATCACGACCCGTGATGCCGTTCGCGCTGCGGTCGGCCGCCGTCCGGCCCGCGACGTCGAGGTCGTCCGCTGGCACGAGTGCGCGACGGCCGACGCGGTGATCAGCTCGGTCGAAGCCGACCGTTTCGACATCCTGGTCCTCGACGGCGAGGCTGCCAAGGTGGGTGGACTGGGGCTCGCGCGCCAGCTGAAGAACGAGATCTTCGAGTGCCCGCCGATCATCGTGCTCACCGGGCGTCCGCAGGACAGCTGGCTGGCAGCCTGGTCCCAGGCGGACCTCGCCGTCCCGCACCCGCTCGACCCGATCGCGCTGACGTCGGCCGTGGCCACGCTCGCGCGCTCGGGCGTGCCGACGGCCTGACGCATGGCGCAGGACGCGACGACCTGGCCCGCCCTGCTCAGTGAGCTCATCGCCGGTCGGGACCTCGACCGCTCCACCGCGGAGTGGGCGATGGGTCAGATCATGACGGGGGAGGCGACCCCCTCCCAGGTCGCGGGCTTCCTCGTCGGTCTGCGGGCCAAGGGCGAGACGAGCGAGGAGATGCGCGGCCTCGCCGAGCAGATGCTCGCCCACGCCCGGCGCATCGAGGTCCCCGGCCCCAGCCTGGACATCGTGGGGACCGGCGGCGACCGCGCCCACACGGTCAACATCTCGACGATGGCCTCGATCGTCGTTGCCGCGGCAGGGGTCCGCCTGGTCAAGCACGGCAACCGGGCGGCCTCTTCCTCGTCCGGGTCTGCCGACGTGCTGGAGGCCCTGGGCATCGACCTGTCGCTGTCCCCGGAGCGGGTCGTCGAGGTCGCCACCGAGGCGGGCATCACCTTCTGCTTCGCCCAGACCTTCCACCCGTCATTCCGACACACGGCGGTGCCCCGCCGCGACCTGGGGATCGGCACCGCCTTCAACTTCCTCGGCCCGCTGACCAATCCCGCACAGCCGACGTATGCCGCCGTGGGCTGCGCGGACGCACGCATGGCCCCGCTCCTGGCGGGCGTCTTCGCCGACCGGGGCAAGGACGCCGCTGTGTTCCGCGGCGACGACGGCCTCGACGAGGTCACCGTGTCGACCACGACTCACGTGTGGTGGGTGCGCGGCGGAGTCGTGGACGAGCGCTCGCTCGATCCGACGCGGCTCGGCCTCGAGCTCCACCCGATCGAGGAGCTGAGGGGCGGCGATGCCGCCCATAACGCTGCGGTGGTACGCGACACCTTCGCGGGTGCCACGAGCGCGGTCCGAGACGCGGTGCTGCTCAACGCGGGGATCGCCCTGGCTCTGACCCGGCCGGACTCAGGCGCCTCAGAGGCAGACTTCGACGCCGACCTGCGGGCGGGCGTCCGGCTCGCGGCCGAGGCGATCGACAGCGGCGGGGCCACCCGCACCGTCGAGCGCTGGCTCGCGGCTACCCGTCGCTGAACGCGGGCCGGGCGGGGCCGAGAGACGGCGTTCGGCAACCGTGGCGGCCGGACGCCTCCGCTCCGGCTAGTCGCCCTCGAGCCCCAGGCTGAAGGCGGCCTCGAGGTCGTGCGAGGAGTAGGTACGGAAGGCGATGTGCGTCGACGTGCCGACGATGCCCTCCACCTTGTTGAGCCGGTCGGCGATGACATCGGCGAACTCCTCGTGCGCCTTGACCCTCACCATGGCGATGAGGTCGGCGTCGCCGGTCACGGAGTAGACCTCGGACACGGCCGGGATGTCGGCGATGGCCTCGGCAACCTCGGGAATCCGGTCGACCTCACAGCTGATCATGACGATGGCGGTGATCACGAGGACACCCTAGCCGGGGTCACCCGGCGCGGCGCAGCGCGTCGCCGCCCCCACGACCGCCGCGCCCGGACCGGAGGCCGTTGCCCGACCGGGCAAGTGACGCGTCCCGGTCGAAGCCCACGACGTCGTGCGCGGACGCGACCGCAGGCTCGAGCTGGTGGCGCACAGAGCCGGCCCCGCCCACGGGGCAGGTCCAGGAGCCCTCGAGCTCGACGATGCGGACGCCGGGGCTCTCGAGCCAGCGCAGCAGCACCTCGGTCTCCTCGGTGAGCGCCGACGGTCGGTCGGGGGCCGGTGCCGGGACGACCTCGGCGGTCAGCCGCATGGACTGGACGTAGGGCATCGGATCGGCACCGCGAGGGCTCACCGCGGTGCCGGCGAGACGGCCGTGGCGGATCGAGACCAGCTCCCAGCCGCCGTGGTCGCTGCGGCGCGCCGCAATGATCTCTGGTGAGCGGACGAGCGGCGCCAACCGCTGGGCGCGTGCAGCCCCCCGCACGAGCTGCAGGAAGCGGTCGCGCACCCGGGCGGCGTCCTCGAAGCGCTCCTGCGAGGCCAGCTCCTCGAGCCGGACGCGCAGCAGGTCGGCGCTCGGCCGGGCATTGCCGGAGAAGATGGCCCGGGCGTCGGCGACAACGACGGCATAGTCGCCCTCGGACTGGGCACCCGTGCACGGCGCCCCGCAGCGGCCCATGTCGACCAGCGCGCAGGCCGTGCCACGACCGGTGAGGCGACCGGTGCACTGACGCAGGGGGACGACCTCGTGGACGGCGTCGACGGCCGCCTGCGCGGCGACCCGGGACCGGAACGGGCCGATGTAGTGCGCGTCGTCGTCGCGCACCTGCTTGACGATGGACAGTCGCGGGAAGCGCTCCGAGGTCAGCTTGACCCACATGGCCTTGCGGCCGTCCTTGGACCGGCGGTTGAAGCGGGGCTTGTGCTCGTCGATCAACCGCAGCTCACGCACCTGCGCCTCGAGCGAGGTCTGGCACACGATCGGGTGGACGACCTGCGCCAGGCGCACCATCTCGGCCATCCGGCTGCGCTGCTCGGATGCCGTGAAGTAGGTCCGGACGCGGGTGCGGATGTCGCGGCTGGTGCCGACGTAGAGGACTCGGTCCTGGCTGTCCTTGAAGAGATAGACGCCGGGAGCGCTGGGCAGCGGGTCGGCGAGGAATCGCTTGCGGCGCTGCGACGGGGTGACGCGTGAGCTGTAGCTCGACAGCTCTTCGAGCGTGTGGACACCGAGACTGCCGACCCGCTCGATCAGGCCGTGCAGCACGGCGACGGTGGCCCGGGCGTCGTGGAGTGCGCGGTGGTCCGGGGTCGTGGGGGAGCCGAAGACCTGGGCCAGGGACGAGAGGCGGTGGTTGGGCGACTCGTCGCGGACCACGAGCTGGCGCGCGAGCTGCAGGGTGTCGAGCACGGGAAAGCCGGGCCAGGGCGCCCCGACCCGCGCGGCGGCGGCCTTGAGGAAGCCGATGTCGAAACCGGCGTTGTGGGCCACCAGGACGCTGCCGGCAGCGAACTCGAGGAAGGCGGGTAGGGCGCTGTCGATGCGCGGCGCGTCGCGCACCATGGCATCGGTGATGCCGGTGAGCACCGAGATGAACGCCGGAATCGGCTCCGCGGGGTTGACGAGGGTCTGGAACTCGCCCAGGACCTCGCCGCAGCGCACCTTAACCGCGCCGATCTCGGTGATGCCACAGCGCGCCGGGGTGCCGCCGGTCGTCTCGAGGTCCACGACCACGAACGTGACGCCGGCGAGGGGGGTGCCGAGGTCGTCGAACGTCGCCTGGATCGCTTGCATGACCCCGACCGTAGGCCGCGCCGCCGACAATGCCTCGGAGGCGCGACGGCCGGGACCCCCTCTGGCGCAACGGTCGAGGGCGGTGTGGGCCTCGAGTCGGTTGGTTCCGGTGACGGTGCTGGTCGGCGTCGCTCCGGACTGTCGGTGGCAGCGCCTAGCGTCTTTCACGACAGATCGCAACGAGAGGCGAAGGGTGGACCAGGATGATGCTCGTCGACTGCCAGACCTGCCCGGTGCGGGACGTCCATTGCGCGGACTGCATGGTGACCGCGCTGGCGACGATCCCGCTCCGAGCCGTCGAGCCGGTGCCGGCTCCTGACACGCTGGGGGAGGGCCGCGCGGGCCGGCCTCGAGCCCTTGGTGAGCTCCAGCAGGGCGACCCGGACGTGACAGCCTTGCTCGACCGGGCCGAGCGGCGTGTGGTCTCTGCCTTCCTCTCCGCCGGTCTCGTGACGGTCGCGACGGCCAACGCAGCCCGAGCCAGGATCGATCCCGTGGCTGCCGCCTCGGAGCGCGGCCGGCGGCGCGCCGTCTGACGGTGCACCGCAGCACGACGGGTGGCGACGGCACTGCTGGGTCAGCGCCGGCTGCTGTGCCCGCCCCCATGTCACGATGTCGCAGTGCGCAACCCCCGTCGTCGAGCCAACCGTCGGTGGGTCCTCGCGATGGCGGCCTCCCTGGGCGTGGTCGCCATGGGGACCGCCTGCACGCGCGACGGGAGCCTCGCCGGGTCTGCAGGTCCAGTGGCAGCAGCCTCGGTCACGACCTCGGCCGCCATCTCGACCGCCACCTCGGCTGCGGGGCCTGCGACCGACGCGGACATCGCATCCGAGCAGTGGGGGGCCCCGCGCGGCCGAGCCGTCAGCGCCCTGCTCGAGCGCAGGTTCGCGGACCTGGCGCGGGGTGACCGCACTGGCTGGCTAGACGCACTGGGAGGCTCGCCATCGGGACAGCTCCAGGAGGCCCAGGGTGCGGTCTTCGACCGCATGGTCGCCATGCGCGTCGGTGACCTCCGTCTCGTCGGCGTGCGCGAGACGACGCCACCGGTGCCGGCCGCGCGGGACAGCCCCGTCGAGTGGGATGTGAGGGCAAGCCTGACGTACCAGCTCCGCGGCTTCGACTCCTCACCCCGCAGCTTCGACCTCGACGTGACGTTGAGGGCCGAGCCGGCCGCCCCGAGCCGCGTGGTGATCATCGGCTCCAGCCCCTCAGGGCGTCCTCAGCCGTGGGACCTCGCCGGCCTGGTGGTTCGAAGGTCCGCGTCGTCGCTCGTGCTGGCCGTGGGGCCGTCGGAGCGGGTGGACGAGCTGGTCCGCAGGGCGGGCACCGCCGCGGCACGTGTCGCCGCCGTGTGGGGCGAGGTGAAGCCCGCGGTCTGGGTAGCCCCGTCCAGCGACGCCGACGCCGCTCGGCTGCTGGGCCGCGACGCGGGCGACCTCGGCGGTGTCGCGGCGGCGACCGACGGCCCACTGACCCCGGGCGAGCCGGCCGGAGCCGACCGCATCGTCCTCGTGCCGGCGGCATGGACGTCCCTACGCCCGGAGGGACGCGACGTCGTCATGACGCACGAGCTGACCCATGTGACCGTTCGGGGGTCGACGACGCGCGCCGTGCCGCTCTGGCTCTCCGAGGGCTTCGCCGAGCTCGTCGCCTATCGGGACGTCGACCTTCCCGAGGCGAGCATCGTCGCCACGGCGCTCGAGAGGGTGCGCGCCGGCGGACTGCCGGGGACGCTGCCGGAGGACGCCGACTTCCGCCCCGGCACGCCCGGTCTCTCGGCGGCATACGGCCTCTCCATGCTGGCGGTGCGCACGCTGGGTGACGCGTACGGCACCCAGGCGGTGGTCCACCTCTACCGCGGCGCTGCCGGTGGCCTGCCCCAGGCCACCGACCGCCTCGACGACCACGAGTCCACGGTCGACGAGGCGTTGCACGCCGTGATGGGCACGAGCCGCCCTGCGCTGGTGGCGGACTGGCAGGCGCGGCTGCGCGGGCTGCTGGGCTGAGAGCTCAGGCGTAGAGCTTCTCGACCTCGTCGCCGAAGTCCTTCATGACGACGTTCCGCTTGAGCTTCAGCGACGGGGTGAGGTAGCCGTTGGCCTCGGTGAAGTCGCCCGGGAGCACTGTGAATTTGCGGATCGACTCCGCCTTCGAGACCGCCTCGTTGGCGCGGTCGACCGCCTCCTGCAGGGCCTGGAGGACTTTCGGGTGCGTGCGCGCCTCGTCCAGCGAGACGCCCTCGACGCCGTGCGTCTTGGCCCAGAGGGGCCACATCTCCTCGTCGAGCGTCAACAGGACAGCGACGAACGGCTTCTGGTCCCCGACGACGATGCACTGGGACACCAACGGGTGGGACCGCAGGCGGTCCTCGAGGACGGCGGGCGCGACGTTCTTGCCGCCGGCGGTCACGAGGATCTCCTTCTTGCGGCCCGTGATGCGCAGGTAGCCGTCGTCGTCCATCTCGCCGATGTCGCCGGTGTGGAACCAGCCGTCGACGACGGTGTCTGACGTCGCGGTCGCGTTGTGGTGGTACCGGGTGAAGACCCCGACGCCCTTGAGCAGGATCTCGCCGTCCTCGGCGATCCGGATGCCGGTGCCCGGCAGGGGAGGCCCGACGGTGCCGATCTTGATCTTGTCCGGGGTGTTCACCGCGACGGGCGCCGTGGTCTCGGTGAGGCCGTAACCCTCGAGGATGAGGATGCCGATGCCCCGGTAGAAGTGTCCGAGCCGGGTGCCGAGCGGAGCCCCGCCTGACACGGCATACCGCACGTGGCCACCCATCGCGGCGCGCAGCTTGCCGTAGACGAGCCGGTCGAAGATCGCGTGCTGGAGGCGCAGGACGATGCCGGGTCCCCCTGCGTCCAGAGCCTCGCTGTAGGCGATGGCGACAGTCGCGGCGCGCAGGAAGATCTTTCCCTTGCCCTCCGCTGACGCCTTCGCCTCGGCGGAGTTGAAGATCTTCTCGAAAACGCGCGGCACGGCGAGCACGAAGGTCGGCTGGAAGCCGGCGAAGTCGTCGAGCAGGGTCTTGATGTCGGCCGAGTGACCCATCCGCGCCTTGCCCGCCACGCAGAGCACCTCGATGAACCGGGCGAAGACGTGGGCGAGGGGCAGGAAGAGCAGGGTCGAGGCGTTGTCCGTCAGCACGACCTCCCCCAGCTTCCCGATGGCGTTCTCGGCCAGGTCGAGGAAGTTGCCGTGGGTGAGCTCGCAGCCCTTGGGCCGCCCGGTCGTGCCGGAGGTGTAGATGATGGTCGCGACCGAGCGACGGTCGAGACCTCCTCGGCGTGCCTCGAGGTCGGCGTCGCTGACCTGTCGGCCCTGCTCGCGCAAGGCGTCCAGGCCGCCGGCCTCGATGACGACGACGTCGTGAAGGGTGGGCAGGTCGGCGCGGACCTGATCGACGGCGGCGCGGTGCGCATCGGTCTCGACGACGACCAGGTGGGCGTCGGAGTCGGACAGGATCCACTGGACCTGCTCAGCGGAGGAGGTCTCGTAGATCGGCACCACCACGGCACCGGCGGTCCAGGCAGCGAAGTCGACGAGGGTCCATTCGTAGCGCGTGCGCGACATGAGCGCCACGCGGTCCCCCGGTGCGATCCCCTCGGCGATCAGCCCCTTGGCGACGGCCCTGACGTCGTCCTCGAACTCCGCCCACGTGACGTGGGTCCAGCCTCCCGAGGGCGTCTTGCGCGAGAATGCGGTCTCGCCGGCCGCCTCGCGGGCGTTGCGCGCGGGGAGGTCGCCAAGGCTTCCCTCGGTCGTGACGGGGGCGAGTGGTGCGACGACGTTGTCCTTCACTGTCACTCCTGATGGGGATGGGAACTGAATTGCACCATACCGATCGGTAACCGAGTGGACCACGTCGCCATGGTCACAGTCGCGCAACCCGTCTCCGGGCGTGAACTCCTCGAGCAGGGCTGCCGTCGCACCCATCTTGGCACGCACGCGACGCGCCGTGTCGGCGGTCCGGACAAGCCACCGCGTGCCGCCGGCCACGCGCTAACCTTCGGCGCATGGCCGATCGCACCGAGTCCTCCATCGTCATCGACGCTCCTCCGGGCGAGGTGCTCGACGTCATCGCGGACTTCGAGGCCTACCCGCAGTGGGCGGGTGAGGTGAAGGACGTTTCCGTGCTCGCCGAGGAGGGCGACGGCTGGGCCGACCAGGTCCAGTTCACCCTCGACGCCGGCGCGATCAAGGACACCTACGTCCTGGACTACGAGTGGGACGTCGTGGAGGACGGCACCGGAGTCGTGTCGTGGTCGCTGGTGTCGGCGCAGGTGCTCAAGGCGATGAACGGCTCGTACACCCTGACCGGCGAGGGTCCGGGCACCAAGGTCACCTACCGGCTGGCGGTCGACGTCAAGATCCCGATGATCGGGCTGCTCAAGCGCAAGGCGGAGAAAGTCATCGTCGACACCGCGCTCAAGGAGCTGAAGAAGCGCGTCGAGGCCTGAGCGACGTGACGCACACCCCCGATCCCCACGCGGGCCAGGACCACGACGACGACGTGGCGGGCCCGGCGGAGGGCCCCGCACCCCAAGAGCCGCCCCGCGAGCCGCCTCCCGCTGCGAGTGTTGCCGAGGAGGCCGCCCTGCTGATCGAGCTGCTGTCGCGAGGTGGTTCGTCAGGGCCCTCGGGTACGCCGCCACCCGGCTCACGCACGGACGACCCCACGGACGTGCCCCGTCAGGACGCTCCCGGATCCCGCACCGACGCCGGCCCGGGCACCCGAGAGGGCGGGCGGCAGTCGGGCGAGTGCACGTGCGGAGGCTCCACCCCGGCGGCGTGCAAGGTGTGCCCCGTGTGCCAGCTCATCGCGTTCGTGCAGCAGGTCAACCCCGACACCATCGACCGAGTGGCCGACTTCGTCGGCTTCGCCGCCACAGCGCTGCGGGATCTCGCGACGGCGCAGCGCGAGCGCCGACCTGAGCCCTCCTCGGAGGGGACGACCGACAGCACCGGCACTACTGGCGGCACCACCGGCGGCACCACTCCCTCCGGAGAGACGGAATGAGCAGGCGACTGTCCATCGGCATCGACATCGGCGGCACCAAGGTAGCCGGGGGCGTGGTCGACGAGGACGGGACCATCACACACCGCACCCGGCGTGACACCCCGCACCGGTCCACGTCGCCGGCGGTGGTCGAGGACACCATCGTCGAGTCGGTCGAGGAGCTGTTGCGCCAGGTAGGCACCGACGACGTGGTGGCGGTCGGCATCGGCGCCGCGGGCTTCGTGGCCGAGGACCGCGCGACCGTCGTCTTCGCGCCGCACCTGTCGTGGCGGAAGGAGCCCCTGCACGAGGCGTTGTCGCAGCGGATCGACCTGCCGATCACCGTCGACAACGACGCCAATGCAGCCGCGTGGGCCGAGGCGACCTTCGGGGCGGCGCGAGGCGAGTCGCACGTCGTGGTCATCACCCTCGGCACCGGCATCGGTGGTGCGCTCATCATCGACGGGCACGTGCAGCGCGGCCGGCACGGCATCGCCGGCGAGTTCGGCCACATGCAGATCGTGCCGGGCGGGGCCCGCTGCGAGTGCGGCAACCGTGGGTGCTGGGAGCAGTACGCGAGCGGCAACGCCCTCGTACGCGAGGCTCGCGCCATGATCGAGGCCGGTTCGCCCGTCGTCGCAGACCTGCTCGCGCGTCTGGGAGGCGACGCGAACGGGTTGACCGGGCCGTTCATCACCGAGGCGGCCCGGGAGGGCGACCCCACGGCGCGCGAGCTGCTCGCCGACATCGGCGAGTGGCTCGGGATCGGGCTGGCCAACCTCGCGTCGGCCTTCGACCCCGGGCTCTTCGTCATCGGCGGGGGCGTGAGCGCAGCCGACGAGATGCTCATCGGGCCGGCCCGGGAGGCGTTCCGCCGGCAGCTCCCGGGTCGTGGCTACCGCCCGGAGGCGCAGATCGTGCGGGCCGTCCTCGGCAGCGACGCCGGCCTCATCGGAGCAGCCGAGCTCGCGCGAGCCGGCCGCTGACCGTGGCCCCGCGTCGCCCCGGGCGCCTGCTGCGGGTCATGGCGTACAACGTCCACGACGTCCGCGACGACCGGTCGGCCGCCGCGCGGGTGGTGCGAACGGTGGACCCCGGCGTGCTCTGCCTCCAGGAGGTGCCCCGTCGCCTCACGACCGAGGTTCGGCTGCCACCGTTCGCACCGCGGCCGCTTGGGCACCGGAGGCACCGCGGTCCTCACGAGCTCGCGGGTGGCGGTTCACGCGGTGACGCGCGCACGACTCCGGGTGCGCTTCCCCGACAGGACGCGAGGGTATGCCGCCGCGACCGTCTCCTTGCCGGGCGAGCGACCAGCGCGTCCCGCCGGGGGCGAAACCGGCGCTGTCACCGTCGTCAACCTCCACCTCGGGCTGCGGGCCGCCGAACGTCAGGCGCACGCGGCGGTCGTGCTCGCGGGACTGGGCGAGCGAGCCGTCGTCGCGGGCGACCTCAACGAGGGACCCGGCGGGGCGGCATACGACCTCATCGCCGCGCGCCTCACGCCGACCTCCGGCGGCACGCCGACCTCCCCGTCGGACCGCCCGACGGCGGCGTTGGACGCCGTCTTCGCCGGCCGGGCGCTGCGGGTCGTCCGGGCCGAGCCTCCACGCGCGGACGAGAGCGACCTGCGCGTCGCGTCGGACCACCGACCGGTCTGGGTCGACCTCGACCTCCGGCCCACCGGGTCCGTGACGGCCCGATGGAACCGCCGAGTGTGAGCGGGGCTCAGATACGCGTGCCATCGTCGGAGGGGTCGCGCTCGGTGCCGCCGCGGAGCACCAGCAGCACGAACCCGACGACGACCATCGTCAGCGCCGTCACGACCCACCAGCTGCTTCCGTCGCGGTCGAAGAACAGGACGTAGAGCAGCAGGAGCGGGCCGCCGACGAGGCCGCCCACGATCGCCCAGAACATCGGGTCGGTCTCGGCCGAGGGCAGGTCGATCTCCGACGGTGGGACGAAGTGGTCCTCGTCATCGAGCGGCTCGTCGGCCTCCTGGCGCCGGCGGGTGCTGCCCCGCCAGGCGTGTGGAGTGGTCGGCGCGATCGGCAGCTCGAGCGGGCCGGTGGTTCCGGAGAGGGCGGGTGCGTCCGCGTCCGGCTGCTTCCCCGGTGCCGCTGGATCCACCGCTGCGTCGGTCGCAGCCGGGGCAGCGCCTTCGGGGGCAGCATCCGGTGCGGTGGTCGCGGCAGCATCTGGGACCGGCTCTGCAGGGGGAGCGGACGCGTCGGCGACACCACCGTCACCGTCCCGCTCCCGCAGTAGCGGGTCGGGGGCCTCATCGTCCCAGCCGGCGATGATCCGGGCGAACTCAGCGTCCAGGTCCGGGTCGCTCACGACGACGCCTCGCAGTCCTGCCGCGCGCACACGCGTCGGATCGGCGCGACGACGGGTGGGACCGGCACGGTGGGCTCCTGGGGCGAAGCGACTGGACCTGCTGATCCTCGCATGCGCCGCTGTGCGTGCGCGAGTGTCGTAGAGTTCGAGCGGTCACAGACGGAAGGCGGACACGGTTGTTCTACTGGTTCCTCAAGACGATCGTCATCGGTCCGATCGTCAGGCTCGTCTTCCGTCCGTGGGTGGAGGGGGAGGAGCACATTCCCGAGGAGGGGGCCGCCATCTTCGCGAGCAACCACCTCTCCTTCTCCGACTCGATCTTGCTGCCCCTCGTCGTCTCCCGACGCGTCACCTTCCTCGCCAAGAGCGACTACTTCACGGGTCGGGGCGTCAAGGGCCGCCTGACCGCAGCCTTCTTCAGGGGTGTCGGGCAGCTGCCGGTCGACCGCTCGGGCGGCAAGGCGAGCAACGCGGCGCTCAACTCGGGCCTGAAGGTCCTGCGGCGCGGCGAGCTGCTCGGCATCTACCCCGAGGGCACGCGTTCTCCCGACGGCCGCCTCTACCGCGGCCGCACCGGTGTGGCCCGGATGGCGCTCGAGGGCAAGGTCCCGGTGATCCCCGTGGCCATGATCGGCACCGACAAGGCACAGCCGACCGGCAAGGTCATCCCGCGGGTCATGCGCGTCGGTGTCCGTGTCGGCAAGCCGCTCGACTTCTCCCGCTACGAGGGCATGGAGGACGACCGGTTCGTCCTGCGCTCGATCACCGACGAGATCATGTACGAGCTCATGCTCCTGTCGGGCCAGGAGTACGTCGACATGTACGCCACCTCGATGAAGGACCGCCTCGTCCACGCAGCCCGCGCCAAGGCGCGTGAGCTGCAGGAGGCAGCCAAGCCGGGGAGCGCCGCGCCGGAGCTCGAGGAGGCGCTCGACGCGGGTGAGGGACGGCCGGCAGTGGTCAACCCGCCCACCCGCGAGCGGGATGAGGACGACGGTGACGACGACGCTCCCGCCGTGGCGGCGTCCTGAGGGCATGACCGCCTCGCGACAAGGGGCCGGCACCGACCGGCCCAGCGAGCCGGTGGACACCGGCCTGGTCGCCACGCCCTCGGCCCCACCGCCGGACGTCGCCCCCGTCGTCGTGACCGCGGCCACGACCGCCATCCTCGACGACGAGCACGCGATCGTCCGGGGTCTGTGGCGCGGCATCGACGTCTTCCGCTGGCTCGCACTGGCGTATGCCGCTTGGTCGGCCTGGGAGCGGCACGGCCAGATCTCCCGCCCGGCCGGCGCGATGGCCATCCTCGGTGTCCTCGCGGCCTGGACCCTTGCCGTGGCGCTGCGGCCGGTGCGGACGGTGCGCGCCTACACCGTGGAGCTCGCCATCGGCTGTTCGGCGATCCTCGCGACCCGGCTCGTCGACGACGCCGACGTGATCACGGCGGGCGCCAAGACGGTCCCGTCGATCTGGCCGACGGCCGCCGTCGTGGGGTTCGCGGTGCTCCGCGGGTGGCGCGGGGGTCTGGCGGCCGCCGCGCTCGTTGCCGCCTGCTCCTTCGTCGAGGTCGTCGAGCCGACCCCCAACACGGTCACGAACTCGATCTTCGGCCTGCTGCTCGGAGGCTGCATCGGCTACTGCGTCGACCTCGCCCGTTCGAGCCATGCGGCGCTCGCCGAGGCGATGCGGCTCGACGCCGCTCGCGTCGAGCGCGACCGCCTGGCGCGCACCGTCCATGACGGCGTGCTGCAGACCCTCGCCTTCATCAACCGTCGGGCGCTCGACATCGGCGGCGAGACGGCCCGCCTCGGGGCGATGGCGGGGGAGCAGGAGCGGATCCTGCGCACCCTCGTGAGCCAGTCCGACCTGGCCGAGGTGGGACGCGCCGTGAGCGGCGCCGCCGACCTCCGCGTGCTGCTGCGCCACGTCGAGGGCGACGGCGTGCAGCTCGTCTCTCCGGCCGATCCGGTGCTGCTGCCCCGGCGCGTGGCCGACGAGGTCGTCGCTGCGGTCGAGGCGGCCCTGGACAACGTCCGCCAGCACGCCGGCTCCGACGCCCGCGCCTGGGTGCTGCTGGACGACGACGGCGGAGAGGTCGTGGTGACCATCCGCGACTCCGGTCACGGACTGCCCGCCGGCCGTCTGGAGGAGGCCGTGGGTCAAGGACGTCTCGGCGTCTCCTCGAGCATCCTCGGCCGGCTGGCCGATCTCGGTGGCAGGGCCAGCATCACGTCGGGCACCGTCGGCGGCACGACCGTCGAGCTGCGGATCCCGAATCGCCGGACGACGCGCCACAGGGACCGCCACCATGGTGGCGAAGCCGGCACCCCAGACCAACGAGGAGCACCGTGACCGAGCACGTGAGCGAGCACATCCGCGTTGTCGTGGCCGACGACCACCCGATGTGGCGCGACGCCGTCGCCCGTGACCTCGCCGACGCCGGCTTCGAGGTCGTCGCCACCGCGGACGACGGACGCTCCGCCGTGGCCCGCACCCGGGCGACCGCGCCGGACGTGCTCGTGCTCGACCTCAACCTCCCGGGGATGAGCGGCGCCCAGGTCTGCGCCGCCCTGGCCGCCGCCGAGGTGCCGACCCGCATCCTCATCCTCTCGGCGAGCGGCGACCACCAGGACGTGCTCGACGCCGTGAAGGCCGGCGCGCTCGGCTACCTCGTGAAGTCCGCCGGCCGTGAGGAGTTCCTCGCCGCAGTGCGGGCGACGGCCTCGGGCGAGCCAGTCTTCACGGCAGGCCTCGCGGGTCTCGTGCTGGGCGAGTTCCGCCGCGTCAAGGCCGCCGGCGGGGGGACTGTCGAACGCCCGATTCCCGAGCTCACCGACCGCGAGACGGAGATCCTCAAGTACGTCGCGACCGGGATGGGCTACAAGGAGATCGCCGCGACGCTGTTCCTCTCTCACCGCACCGTGCAGAACCACGTCCAGAACATCTTCGGCAAGCTGCAGATGCACAACCGCGTCGAGCTCGTGCGTTTCGCCATGGAACGCGGGCTGGACCTCGCCGACCCCACGTAGCCGGGCACACGGCATACGCCCCCCGGCCGGACCTCCGCGACGGTTTCGGGATGCGGACCCGGGCGGGGACGCCCCCGGACGGCGTCTACGCTGACGGGGTGAACACGAGGACCGTCACCGCCGATGCCGGCCTGCCGCCTGAGGACGGGTCCGAGGCCCTCGCCGCCCTCACGGCCGCGGCCAGCGAGCTCGAGGCCTCGCAGCAGCCGGCCTGGCCGGACACCGCTGCCCTGGCCGAGGTGATCGAGACCCTCGCCTCGTATCCGCCGCTCGTCTTCGCCGGCGAGTGCGACATCCTCACCGACCGCATGGCCAAGGCCTCCGTCGGCGAGGCGTTCGTGCTCCAGGGCGGCGACTGCGCCGAGACGTTCGCGTCGGCGACCGCCGACAACATCCGCGACCGCATCAAGACGATCCTTCAGATGGCCGCGGTCCTGACCTACGGCGCGTCCGTGCCGGTCATCAAGATCGGTCGCATGGCCGGGCAGTACGCCAAGCCACGCAGCTCGACGGTCGAGACCCGCGAGGGCGTCACGCTGCCCGCCTTCCGCGGCGACATGGTCAACGACTTCGCCTTCCACGAGGCCGCGCGCGTCCCGGACCCCCAACGGCTCGTCCGCGCCTACCACGCGAGCTCGGCGACGCTGAACCTCGTGCGCGCCTTCACCACGGGCGGCTTCGCCGACCTGCGGCACGTGCACGACTGGAACCGCGGCTTCGTCGCCAACTCCGCCAACCAGCGCTACGAGAAGATCGCCAAGGACATCGACAAGGCGATGCGCTTCATGTGGGCCTGTGGCGCCGACTTCGACGCCATGCGCTCGGTGGAGTTCTACGCCGCACACGAGGCGCTGCTGCTCGACTACGAGCGCCCGCTGACGCGCATCGACTCGCGCTCGGGCCGCCTCTACGACACGTCCGGCCACTTCGTGTGGGTCGGCGAGCGCACCCGCCAGCTCGACGGTGCGCACGTCGACTTCGTCTCGCGCATCAGCAACCCGATCGGCGTCAAGCTCGGTCCGAAGGCCGACATCGACGAGGTGCTGCGGCTCATCGACAAGGTCGACCCGAACCGCTCGCCGGGGCGCCTGACCTTCATCACGCGCATGGGCTCCGGCACGATCCGCGACGCGTTGCCGGCGCTCGTGGACAAGGTGACGGCCTCCGGCGCCACGGTGACGTGGATCTGCGACCCCATGCACGGCAACACGTTCGAGAGCCCGTCGGGCTACAAGACGCGCGACTTCGAGGACATCGTCGAGGAGGTGCGCGGCTTCTTCGAGGTGCACCAGTCCCTCGGCACGATCCCGGGCGGCATCCACGTGGAGCTCACCGGCAACGACGTCACCGAGTGCCTCGGCGGGGCGGAGAAGATCATCGACTCCGACCTCGAGAAGCGCTACGAGTCGGTGTGCGACCCGCGGCTGAACCACCAGCAGTCCCTCGAGCTCGCGTTCCTCGTCGCCGAGATGCTGGGCCAGGCCTGAGCCGTGACTGCGACGAGCCCCTTCAAGGCGGACCTGCTCAGCGACACCCTGACCAAGCCGAGCGACGCCATGCGCCAGGCGATGGCGCGCGCCGAGGTCGGTGACGACGTCTTCGGTGAGGACCCGACGCTGCGGGCCCTCGAGGAGCGGGTCGCCGACCTGCTCGGGCACGAGGCGGGGCTCTTCACCCCCTCGGGGTCGATGGCCAACCAGCTGGGCGTACGTCTGCACGTCAAGCCGGGGGAGGAGCTCGTCGGCGACTCGCTCGCGCACGTGGTGCGCGCCGAGCTCGGCGCGGCCGCGGTCCTGTCCGGCATCTCCTCACGCACCTGGATCTCCGAGCGCGGTCGGTTCCGCGCCGACGACGCCGCGTCGCTGATGATCACCGGCGCCGGGCCCTACCAGGTCTGCACCTCGCTCGTGGTCGTCGAGAACACCCACAACTTCGGTGGCGGCACCGTGCAGTCGCTCGACGAGATCTATCGGGCCCGGGAGGTGACGCGTGAACGGGGCGTGGCCATGCACCTCGACGGCGCGCGCCTCTTCAACGCCCACGTCGCGTCCGGGGTGCCGGTCGGCGACTACGGCCGCGAGTTCGACACCATCTCGATCTGCCTCAGCAAGGGCCTGGGCGCGCCGGTGGGCAGCGTCCTCGTCGGATCGGCTGCTGCGATGGCCGAGTCGCGGATCTGGCGCAAGCGCTTCGGCGGCGGTATGCGTCAGGCTGGGATCCTAGCTGCCGCAGGGCTTTTCGCGCTCGAGCACAACGTCGAGCGTCTGGCCGACGACCATGCCCGCGCGCGGCGCGCGGCTGAGGCCATGGCGGAGGCGGCTCCCGCTGCCGTCGACCTCGCGACCGTCGAGACCAACATCGTCATCGTCGACGTCGTCGCTGCCGGGTGGACCTCGGCCGCCTTCGTCGCCGCCGCCCTCGCCGCCGGCGTGCGAACGTATGCCGTCGGGCCCGGTGCCGTGCGCCTCGTCTGGCACCTCGACGTCGACGACGCCGGCACCGACGTCGCCATCGACGTCCTCACCACGCTGCTCAGGTCAGCCCCCGCCGCCTGACCCTTCCTGACCCACCCCGACCTTCTGGACCGAACGCAGCGTTCGGTCGCGAACTCACTGCTCTAACAGCGCTTTCGAGGTCGAAGGCAGCGTTCGGTGAGGTGGGGTGATGGGG
>NZ_JBYTCI010000010.1:0-135453 GCF_058790095.1 Terrabacter sp. FW104-15G4B
TCTCGCGACCCGGCCCCACTGCGGACGGAGCACATGGCATCCGGCTGGTCGGCTCAGGTGGTGAAGGTGTCGGCCACCTCGAGCGCCTCGTCGAGCGCGGTCAGGCCCTCCTCCACCTCGGCCGGCGTGGTCGTGCACGGCGGGACCACATGGGTGCGGTTGAAGTGGGTAAACGGCCAGAGCCCACGCTCCTTGCAGGCAGACGCGAACTCCACCATCGGCCGGGCCGCCTCCCCCGCGGCGTTGTAGGGCACGAGCGGCTCGCGCGTCTCCCGGTCGCGCACCAGCTCGACCGCCCAGAAGACGCCGAGGCCCCGCACGTCGCCGACGCTCGGGTGCCTCGCCGCGATCTCGCGCAGGCGCGGGCCGATGACGTCGCGCCCGAGCATCCGGGCGTTCTCGATGATGCCCTCGTCGCGGAAGGCGTTGATCGACGCGACGGCCGAGGCGCAGGCCAGCGGGTGGCCCGAGTACGTCAGCCCGCCGGGGAACGCCCGCTGGTCGAAGGTGGCCCGGATCTCGTCGGAGATGATGACACCGCCGAGGGGCACGTAGCCGGAGTTGACGCCCTTGGCGAAGGTGATCAGGTCCGGTCGGACACCCCAGCGGTCCATGGCGAACCACTCGCCGCACCGGCCGAAGCCGGCCATCACCTCGTCGGCGATGAGGACGATGCCGTGCTCGTCACACAGGTCGCGCACCCCCTGCAGGTAACCGTCCGGCGGCACGAGGATGCCGTTGGTGCCGACGACCGTCTCGAGGATGATCGCTGCGACGGTGTGGGAGCCCTCGACCATGATCGTGTCGCGCAGGTGCGCCAGCGCGCGGTCGCGCTCCTGCTCCTCCGTCTCGGAGTGGAAGGCCGAGCGGTAGGTGTAGGGGCCCCAGAAGTGCACGATGCCGGACAGGCCGGGCTCGGACGGCCAGCGCCGCGGGTCGCCGGTCAGCGTGATGGCTCCCGCGGTGGCGCCGTGGTAGCTGCGGTAGGTGGCGAGTACCTTGTGCCGGCCCGTGTGCAGCCGGGCCATTCGGATGGCGTTCTCGTTCGCCTCGGCGCCGCCGTTGGTGAAGAAGACGGCGGAGAGCCCGTCGGGGGCGACCTCGGTGATGAGCCGGGCCGCCTCGCTGCGGGCGTCGTTGGCGAAGGCGGGTTGGATGGTGGCCAGCCGGGCGGCCTGCTCCTGGATCGCGGCGACGACCTTGGGGTGGTTGTAGCCGATGTTGACGTTGACGAGCTGGCTGCTGAAGTCGAGGTAGCGCCGGCCGTCGTAGTCCCAGAAGTGGGAGCCCTGGGCGCGGGCGATCGGCAGCGGGTCGATGAGCGCCTGCGCCGACCACGAATGGAAGACGTGGGCCCGGTCCAGCTCGCGGACCTGCTCCCCGGTCATCTGGTCCAGCAGGTCCCTGACGACGGTTCGCTCGTCGGTCTCGGTCATGGTCGCCCCTCTCAGCGGGTGCGCGGGAAGCCGAGGTCGACGCTCGAGGTGGCCGGGTCCGGCCACCGCTGCGTCACCACCTTGCCGCGCGTGTAGAAGTTGATGCCCTCGGGGCCGTACATGTGGGTGTCGCCGAAGAGCGAGTCCTTCCACCCGCCGAAGGAGTAGTAGGCGACGGGCACGGGGATGGGCACGTTGATGCCGACCATGCCGACCTCGACCTCGTTCTGGAACCGGCGGGCGGCGCCGCCGTCGCGGGTGAAGATCGCGGTGCCGTTGGCATACGGGTTGCGGTTGATCAGGGCGAGGCCCTCGTCGTAGGTCGCGACGCGCACGACTGACAAAACCGGCCCGAAGATCTCGTCGCGGTAGACGGTCATGTCGGGGGTGACGTCGTCGAGGAGGGTCATGCCGAGGAAGAAGCCCTCCTCCGGGACGTCCTGCTCCCGCCCGTCGACGACGACCGTGGCGCCCGCCTCCGCGCCGGCCGCGACGTAGTCGGCGACCTTGTCGCGGTGCTCGCGGGTGATGAGCGGACCCATGTCGGTGCCTGCTGCGGAGCCCGGGCCCACCGTGAGCTTCGGCAGACGGGAGGAGATGGCCGACACGAGGTCGTCGCCGACGTCGCCGACGGCCACCGCGACCGAGAGCGCCATGCACCGCTCGCCGGCCGCCCCGTACGCCGCGGACACGATGGCGTCTGCGGCCATGTCGATGTCCGCGTCCGGCAGGACGAGAGCGTGGTTCTTCGCGCCGCCGAGCGCCTGGACGCGCTTGCCGTTCGCCGTGCCGCGCTCGTAGATGTACCTGGCGATCGGCGTCGAACCGACGAAGCTGACGGCGGCGATCTCGTCGTGGTCGAGGAGCGCGTCGACGGCCTCCTTGTCACCGTGCACGACGGTGAAGACGCCGTCGGGAAGGCCGGCGTCCTTCCACAGCTGCGCGAGGAAGAGCGAGGCCGACGGGTCCTTCTCGCTGGGCTTCAGCACGAAGGCGTTGCCGCACGCGATGGCGTTGGCACACATCCACAACGGGACCATGACGGGGAAGTTGAACGGCGTGATGCCGGCGACGACGCCGAGCGGCTGGCGGATGCTGTAGACGTCCACCCCGCTGGCGGCCTGCTCGGAGAAGCCGCCCTTGAGCAGCTGCGGGACCCCCGTCGCGAACTCGACGTTCTCCAGGCCGCGGGCGATCTCGCCCACGGCGTCGGAGAGCACCTTGCCGTGCTCGGCGGTGACGATCGCGGCGAGCTCATCAGTGCGCGTGTGAAGGAGCTCGCGGAAGGCGAACAGAACGGCTGCGCGCTTCGACAGCGAGCTCGCGCGCCAGCCGTGTGCGGCAGCGGTGGCGGTCTTGACGGCGGCGTCCACCTCCGCCACGGACGCGAGCGCCACCTCGCCGGTCCGGCGGCCGGTGGCGGGGTCGTGGACCGGGGCGGTGCGGCCGGAGGTGCCGGGCACGCGCCCGCCGGAGATCCAGTGGTCGATGGGCGCTGCAGCAGTCGTCATGCCACCGAGATTACGTGACAGGCGCACCCCATACGAAGGTCTCATTGCTATGTTACGAACATGAGAGCCGTCATCTCCTCCCTCGAGGAACGCCTCGAGGCCCCCACGGCCAAAGGCCTGGCCCAGGCCGTCTCCCGGGCCATCCGGGATGGTGCCCTGCTGCCCGGGGACCGGCTGCCGCCCATCCGGCACATCGCCGAGGAGCTGATGATGTCGCCGACGACGGTCAGCGCGGCCTGGCAGCTGCTCGCCCGCTCGGGCACCATCCGGTCCGACGGCCGACGCGGCACGACGGTGGCACCGACCGGCCGCGGCGGGCAGCGCTACTCACGGGCCCTGCGCCACGAGTCCCCCGTCACGCTCGACCTCTCGACCGGAATCCCCGACGGCGACCTGCTTCCGGCCCTCGTGCCGGTCGTGTCCATGCTGGCCGAGCCACCGACGCCCAGCAGCTACCTCGACGACCCCGTGCTCGACGAGCTGCGCGTCGAGCTGCTCCGGGACTGGCCCTATGCCGTGGACGACCTGCTCGTCGTCGACGGCGCCATGGACGCCCTCGACCTGCTGACGCGCACCCTGTTGCGCCCCGGCGACCTCGTGGTCGTGGAGAACCCCGGCTTCCCTCCCCTCCTCGACCTCCTCGAGGACCGCGGCGTCGAGGTCGTGGGTGTTCCCCTCGACGAGGACGGCATCCGTCCCGAGCCCCTCGAGGCGCTGCTCCCCCGACGACCGGCGGCGCTGGTCCTCCAGCCCCGCGGTCACAACCCCACGGGCGTGTCCCTGTCGCCGGCACGGGCGCGCCGGCTTGCAACACTCTTGGAGGGCAACGACTGCGTCGTCATCGAGGACGACTCGAGCGGTCCCATCTCGACGTCGGCCCCGATCAGCCTCGGCGCGTGGATCCCCGACCAGGTCGTCCACATCCGCAGCTTCAGCAAGTCCCACGGCCCTGACCTCCGGATCGCCGCCGTGAGCGGACCAGGCGCCCTGCTGGCCCCGGTGCAGCGCGCGCGTGCCATCGGACAGGGCTGGACGAGCCGACTGCTCCAGCGGGTCCTCGCCGGCATGCTTCGCAACGAGGACTGCGGTCGCGGCATTGCGTCGGCCGCGACGGAGTACACCCGCCGACGACAGCTCGTCGTCGGTCGCCTCGCGGAGCACGGCATCGAGGTGCCGGGCACCGACGGGCTCAACATCTGGGTGCCGGTACGGGACGAGGTCGCGGCGGTGCTCCGGCTGGCGAGCCAGGGCATCGCCGTGACACCGGGCGCACCCTTCTCCGTCGGCCGCGTCACCGGGCCCGGGGGCCATGTGCGTGTCACGACGGGACTCGTCCGCGACCATCACGCCGAAGTCGCCGACCTCGTCGCGGAGGCGGCCACCGCGGGCGCCTGGACGACCCAGCACCGCTGAAAGCGGTCCTCGGATGGTGTCCGATCGGAGCAGCGGTGTTCGTAGCGCGCTCGGTCAACGACAGGGCCATCGAGCTGGCGGGGAACCGCGCCGAGACCACCTTCCTGACCGCCGCCGCGACCAGCTGGCGACGTGAGGAGCGTCCGCGGCGCGCCGTCAGGCGCGCTCGGCGTCCCGAGCCTTCAGGCGCGCGTCCTCGGCCCGGACGTGGGCGAAGATGTCGCGCTCTGCCATGAGCCAGGCCGGCATCTCCTCCAGGAGGGCCTTGATCTGGTCGGTCGTCAGGTGCTCGCCGACGCCGCCGCGGGCCAGGCCCGAGTTGGAGATGCCAAGGCGCCGCGCCGTCTCCTGGCGCGTGTGCGGTCCGTTGCGCCGAAGGTCCGCCAGCCACTGCGGCGGGTCGGCCTGCAGGGCGTTCAGCTCGGTGCGGCTGACGACGCCCTCCTGGAAGTCCGCCGGGGTCTCGGAGAGCAGGACGCAGAGCTTCTTCGCGGCCGTCTGGGGCTTCATGGTCTGCGGCTTCGGCGTGGGCATGGCACCAGCCTAGGCGGTCGCGGAGCGTGCCCCGCGCGCCCCTCGCGACGGCCTGCGGCGGTCCCTTCCGCCCGGTGGACTAGCCTCGACCCACCTGTCCGAGAACGTGGAGGCCGACCCATGACGGAACCGTTCCGCGTCGAGTTCGTCCCCGGTGTGACGCCCGACAAGTGGCTGCGGGTGTGGGGCGAGCGGCTCCCGGACTCCCCCCTCGAGGCCCACCCCGTCGAGGACGCGAATGCCCTGGCGCACCTCCGCGATGGCACGGCGGCGATGGTGCTGCTCCGGCTACCGGTCGAACGCGAGGGCCTGCACGTCATCCCCCTATACGAGGAGGTGCCGGTCGTCGTCGTGGCCAAGGAGCACGTCGTCGCCGCGTTCGACGAGGTCGACGTCGCCGACCTCGCGGACGAGGTCCTGATGCAGGACCCCGCACTCGTCCCCGAGTGGGCAGCAGTCGCCACGTCCGAGACGCGCGAGAAGGCCGCCGCGATGCCCCCCATGTCGACGAAGCAGGCGGTGTCCGTGGTGGCCGCGGGCTCGGGGATCGTGGTCGTGCCGATGTCGGTCGCCCGCCTGCACCACCGCAAGGACGTCGTGCACCGACCCGTCATCGGCGTGGCGCCGTCGCGGGTCGGGCTGGCGTGGCGCGTCGACGACGACGACCCCCGCATCGAGGACTTCATCGGCATCGTTCGTGGCCGCACCGAGCGCAGCACCCGCGGCGCCTCCTCGCCCGAGGCGACGCCCGTACGCGACGACGGCACGCCGCGGCAGCCCGCCGGATCGAAGACCCCCAAGGCGGGTGGCAGCCAGTCCCAGCGCCGAGCCCCCCGACGTGGTGGGCAGGCGGGTCGCACCGGCGGGGCCCGCGGGGGCGTTCCCCAGCGCAAGCGTCGCCGATGAGAGGCAAGGGCAGCGCCGAGGCCGCGTCGCGCAGCTTCTGACCTCGGCGTCGCTCAGCGAGGAGACTGCACGCTCGACACGATCGACGTGAGGTCGGCGGCCGCCACGCCGGCCAACGTGTCGATGTGCACCGCGCCATCGATGGGCGGCACCGGGACGACGTGCGGGATGGCGATGGTGGGCACGCCCGCCGCGGTTGCCGAACGCACGCCCGCGGGCGAGTCCTCGATGGCGATGCACTCGGCGGGCTCCAGCCCCACGAGCCGCGCGGCCGCCAGGTAGGGCTCGGGATGCGGCTTGCCATGGCTCACCGCGTCTCCCGTGACGAGGTGTTCGAAGGCTCCCTCAGGGAGGGCGCGCACGACCACGTCGGCGAGCGATCGCCAGGACATCGTCACGAGCAGTGACGGCACACCGAGCTCCCCCAGCTCTAGCAGCAGCTCGCGGGCCCCCGGGCGCCACGGCACCCGCTGCTCGACGCGGCTGATGACGCGGTTGAGCAGGGCGTCGACGATCTCCGGCACGGTCAGGGTGATGCCCGACTGGTCGATGATCAGCTGCGCCGAGACCTCCAGCGCGTTGCCGACGAGCTGGTGGGCGAACTCGTCGTTCCACACGCCCCCGTGGGCCCCGACGAGCTCGTGCTCGGCCTCGATCCAGTAGGGCTCGGTGTCGACGAGCGTGCCGTCCATGTCCCACAGCACGGCACCCGGCAGCGCCGGCACCACGTGGTCGCGGCCGGCGGTGTGGGAAAGGGTCACCGGGTCAGTCCTCCGGGTCGTAGGCGAGGTTCGCGGACAGCCAGCGCTCGGCCTCGGCGAGGGTCCAGCCCTTGCGGTCGGCATAGTCCTGCACCTGGTCGCGACCGAGGCGGCCGACGACGAAGTACTGGGACTGCGGGTGTGAGAAGTACCAGCCGGACACCGAGGCCCCCGGCGCCATGGCCATGCCCTCGGTGAGCGTCATGCCGGTGTTGACCTCGACGTCGAGCAGGCGCCAGAGCGTCTGCTTCTCGGTGTGCTCGGGGCACGCCGGGTAGCCCGGCGCGGGCCGGATGCCGGCGTACTGCTCCTTGATGAGGGCCACGTTGTCGAGGTGCTCGTCCGGTGCGTAGCCCCAGAACTCCTTGCGCACCCGCTCGTGCATGCGCTCGGCGAAGGCCTCGGCCAGACGGTCGGCGAGCGACTCGAGCAGGATCGCGTCGTAGTCGTCGAGGTCGGCCCTGAACTGCGCCACCCGTTCGGCGCCACCGAGACCGGCCGTCACGGCGAAGCCGCCGACCCAGTCCGACGTGCCCTCAGGCGCGACGTAGTCGGCGATCGACCGGTTGGGCACGCCGGCTCGGTGGTCCCCCTGCTGGCGCAGGTGGTGCAGCACCGCGAGCGGCTCGGTGCGGGCGTCGTCGGTATAGACCTCGACGTCGTCACCGACGGAGTTGGCCGGGAAGAAGCCGATGACGCCGTTGGCGGTGAGCCACCGCTCCTCGATGATGCGGTCCAGCATGGCCTGGGCGTCCTCGTAGAGCTTGCGGGCGGCTTGTCCGCTGGCCGGGTTGTTGAGGATGTCCGGGAAGCTGCCCTTCATCTCCCAGGCGTTGAAGAACGGCTGCCAGTCGATGTAGCGGCGCAGCTCTGCCAGGGGGTAGCCGTGGAACACCTTGACGTGCTTGGCAACCCCGTGCGAGCGCGTGATGGGTGAGACGTCGTGGTCCTGCTGGAGCAGCAGGTGCGGGTGCGGCGGTCGGTAGCCCGACCAGTCGATGGGAGTCCGCCGTTCGCGGGCCTGCTCGAGCGGCAGCAGCGGCCGGTCGTGCTTGCCCGCATGGCGCTCGCGCAGCGAGTCGTAGTCCTCCTTGAGCGTGGCCAGCAGCTTCGGCCGCAGGTCGTCGCTGAGCAGCGCGGCGGCGGTGGGCACCGAGCGGGAGGCGTCCTTGACCCAGACGACGGGGCCGTCGTAGCGCTTGTCGACCTTGACCGCGGTGTGCGCGCGGGAGGTCGTCGCCCCGCCGATGAGGAGCGGGATGGTCAAGCCCTGACGCTGCATCTCGGCGGCGAAGTTCACCATCTCGTCGAGCGAAGGCGTGATGAGACCGGACAGCCCGATGATGTCGGCCTGGTGCTCCTTGGCGGCGTCCAGGATCTTCTGCGCAGGCACCATGACGCCGAGGTCGATGACCTCGTAGTTGTTGCACTGGAGCACGACGCCGACGATGTTCTTGCCGATGTCGTGGACGTCGCCCTTGACCGTGGCCATGACGATCGTGCCGTTGGTGTCCTTCGCCGTGGCGAGGGAGGGATCGTCGAGCTTCTCCTGCTCGATGAAGGGGATCAGGTACGCGACGGCCTTCTTCATGACCCGCGCGCTCTTGACCACCTGTGGGAGGAACATCTTGCCGGCGCCGAAGAGGTCGCCGACGACGTTCATCCCGTCCATGAGCGGGCCCTCGATGACCTCGATGGGCCGGCCCCCGCGCTCGGCGATCTCGGCGCGCAGCAACTCGGTGTCGGCCTGGATGTGCGCGTCGATGCCCTTGACCAGCGAATGGGTGATGCGCTCGCCGAGCGGAAGCGCGCGCCACTCCTCCTCGCTCACCTCGGCGGCCTGACCGGCCTTGTTGTACGTCTCGGCGACCTCGAGCAGGCGCTCCGCGGCGTCGGGGCGACGGTTGAGGACGACGTCCTCGATGCGCTCGCGCAGCTCGGCGTCCACCTCGTCGTACACGGCCAGGGCACCGGCGTTGACGATGCCCATGTCGAGGCCGGCGGCGATCGCGTGGTACAGGAAGACGGCGTGGATCGCCTCGCGGACGGGGTTGTTGCCGCGGAAGCTGAACGACACGTTGGAGATGCCGCCGGAGACCTTCGCGCCCGGCAGGTTCTGCTTGATCCACCGTGTGGCCTCGATGAAGTCGAGGCCGTAGGAGGCGTGCTCCTCGATGCCGGTGGCGACCGCGAAGACGTTGGGGTCGAAGATGACGTCCTCGGCGGGGAAGCCGACCTCCTCCGTGAGCAGGCGGTAGGCACGGGAGCAGATCTGCTTGCGACGCTCGAGCGAGTCGGCCTGGCCGTCCTCGTCGAAGGCCATCACCACCGCCGCCGCGCCGTACTTGCGCACGAGGCGGGCCTGGCGCAGGAAGGCCTCCTCACCCTCCTTGAGCGAGATCGAGTTGACGATCGCCTTGCCCTGAACGCACTTGAGGCCGGCCTGGATGACCTCCCACTTCGAGGAGTCGACCATGACGGGCACCCGGCTGATGTCGGGCTCGCTGGCCACGAGCTTGAGGAAGCGGTCCATCGCCGCGACGCCGTCGATCATCCCCTCGTCCATGTTGACGTCGATGACCTGCGCGCCGCTCTCGACCTGCTGGGCGGCGACCGAGAGCGCGGTGTCGTAGTCGCCGTCCTTGATGAGCGTGCGGAAGCGGGCCGAGCCGGTGATGTTGGTGCGCTCGCCGACGTTGACGAAGAGGCTGTCGTCGGTGATCGTGAACGGCTCCAGACCGGACAGCCGCATCACGGGCGGGATCGGCTCGAACTCACGGACCGGCTTGCCGTCGACGGCGGCTGCGATGGCCGCGATGTGGTCAGGAGTCGTGCCGCAGCAGCCGCCCACGAGGTTGACGAGGCCGGCCTGCGCGAACTCGCCCAGGATGCCGGCGGTCTCGTCCGGTGCCTCGTCGTACTCGCCGAAGGCGTTGGGCAGCCCGGCGTTGGGATAGCACGAGACGTAGGAGTCGGCGAGGCGCGCCAGCTCGGCGATGTAGGGGCGCATCTCCTTGGCTCCGAGGGCGCAGTTGAGGCCGACGGCGATCGGCGAGACGTGGCGGATCGAGGCCCAGAACGCCTCCGTCACCTGCCCCGAGAGCGTGCGTCCCGACGCGTCGGTGATCGTGCCCGAGACGACGACCGGCCAGCGCCGGCCCTGCTCCTCGAAGAGCGTCTCGACGGCGAAGATCGCGGCCTTGGCGTTGAGCGTGTCGAAGATCGTCTCGATGAAGATCAGGTCGCTGCCGCCGTCGACCAGCCCCCGCGCGGCGTCGAGGTACGCGGCGACGAGGTCGTCGTACGAGACGTTGCGGGCGCCGGGGTCGTTGACGTCCGGGGAGATCGAGGCCGTACGCGTCGTCGGCCCGAGCGCGCCCGCGACGTAGCGGGGTCGGTCGTGGGTGCGCTCGCTCATCGCGTCGGCCTCGCGGCGGGCCAGGGCGGCCGCCTCGAAGTTCAGCTCGTAGGCGAGCGCCTCCATGCCGTAGTCCGACAGCGAGATCGCGTTGGCGTTGAAGGTGTTGGTCTCGATGATGTCCGCGCCGGCCTCGAGGTACTCGCGGTGGATGCCCGCGATGATGTCGGGGGCGGTGAGGGTGAGCAGGTCGTTGTTGCCCTGGACGTCGCTGGGCCAGTCCGCGAACCGCTCGCCGCGGTAGCCGGCCTCGTCGGGGCGGTCGCGCTGGATCGCCGTGCCCATGGCGCCGTCGAGGATCATGATGCGCTGGCCGAGGGTGGCGGTCAGGCTCTCGGTGGCGTCGGGTCGCTGCTGCGGCGACTGGGACAACGTGGCTCCTCTCGGCGGCACGGGAGCGTGCCGTATGACGGGACCGGCCCGATTCTACGGACCTGCTGTGACGCGCGCCGCCCCGCCCGCACTACGGTCACACGGCCGCACCCCCCACGGCATACCCAGCGGGGATCGGCGGGCTCCCGAGCTCAGGTGGGGCGCGTCCGGCGCGACACCGGCACGCGGACAGCGTCAGGTCCTAGTCTGAAGGGGTGGGCGCGTGCGCGGCCACGGTGAAGGAGATGACGTGCTGGAGTTCGAGGACGTGCCGGAGCTGACCGATCCGGTGCTCATCGCAGCCTTCGAGGGCTGGAACGACGCGGGCGAGGCCGCCACGAGCGCCGTGCGACACCTCGCCGAGGTCTGGGACGCCGAGGTCGTGGCCGCCTTCGACCCCGAGGAGTACTACGACTTTCAGGTCAACCGTCCCCGGGTGTCGCTCGAGGACGGCCGCCGGATGCTGAGCTGGCCGACGACCCGCATCCTCGTGGCCACCGAGACCGGATTCGGGCGCGACGTCGTGCTGGTGCAGGGCATCGAGCCGTCGATGCGCTGGCGGGCCTTCTCGATCGAGCTGCTCGAGCTGGCCGAGCAGCTAGGGGTCACCACCATCGTCACGGTCGGCGCGCTGCTGGCGGACGTGCCCCACACCCGCCCCATCCCGGTCACCGCGACCGCGGAGGACGAGGCCGGGATCCACCGCTTCGACGTCGAGGCGTCTCGCTACGAGGGCCCGACCGGCATCGTCGGCGTCCTGAGCCACACGGCCACCGACTCGGGCATCCCGACCGTCTCGGCATGGGCGGCCGTGCCCCACTACGCCGGCGGCGCCCCGTCACCCAAGGCGACGCTGAGCCTGCTGCGACGCATCGAGTCGCTCCTCGGCATCACCGTGCTGCACGGCGACCTGGAGGAGAACGCTCGCGCGTGGGAGCGCGGCGTCGACGAGCTCGCGCAGTCGGACGAGGAGGTTGCCGAGTACGTCCAGTCGCTCGAGGAGGCCCAGGACACCGCCGAGCTGCCCGAGGCGAGCGGTGACGCGATCGCCCGCGAGTTCGAGCGCTACCTCCGCGGCCGCGACGACGACCCGCCCGGCCGGTAGATCTCCAGACCGCGTATGCCGCCGGTGCCCTCGGTCACCCGGCGGACGTGTCAGAGGCGAACGCCGAGGAGGGCGTCGAGCGCCCGGCCGAGCACGCCCGGGGCGCCCGGGTCCTCGCCCCCGCGCGTCAGCGCCTGGCTGGCCCACCGGTCGACGGCCTCGAGCGCCCGCGGGCTGTCGAGGTCGTCGGCGAGGGCGGCCCGCAGGTCGTCGACGGTCTGGTCGGCGACCGGACCGCCGTTGCCGGACAGTGCCTTGCGCCAGGTGTCGAGCCGCTGCTGCGCGTCGACGAGCTGGTCGTCGGTCCACATCCAGTCGTCCGCGTGGTGGCGGGCGAGCAGGGCGAGCCGGATCGCCATCGGGTCGACGCCTTCACGACGCAGCCCGGACACGAGCACGAGGTTGCCCTTGCTCTTGCTCATCTTCTCGCCCTCGAGACCGACCATGCCCTGGTGCACGAAGGCACCGGCGAAGGAGGGCGCCCCGCTGAGCGCCCGGCCGTGGGCTGCACTCATCTCGTGGTGCGGGAAGATGAGGTCGCTGCCACCGCCCTGCACGTCGACGGGGATGCCGAGGTGGTCCAGCGCGATGCACGCGCACTCGATGTGCCAGCCGGGGCGACCCCAGCCGAGGCTTGCGCCGTCCCACTCGGGCTCGCCCTCGCGGTGCGCCCGCCAGAGCAGCGCGTCAAGGCGGTTGCGCTTGCCCTCGCGCTCGGGGTCGCCGCCGCGCTCGGCGAAGACCTCCATCATGCCGGCCTCGTCGAGGTGGCTCACCGACCCGAAGCGCGGGTCGTGGGCCACGTCGAAGTAGTAGTCGGAGGCACCCTTTCTCGACGCGTCCGGAGCCGGCACGGCATACGCCCAGCCGTCGGCGACGAGCTTCTCGATGGGACCGACGAAGGTGGGGATGCTCTCGACGGCGCCGAGGTACTCGTCCGGCGGGATGACGGCCAGCGCGGTCATGTCCTCGCGGAAGAGGGCGATCTCGCCGGTGGCGAGGTCGCGCCAGTCCACGCCGTCGCGCTCGGCACGCTCGAGCAGGGGGTCGTCGATGTCGGTGATGTTCTGCACGTAGCGCACCGTGTGGCCGCTGTCGCGCAGGGCGCGACCGAGCAGGTCGAACGTCACGTACGTCGCCGCGTGTCCCAGGTGGGTGGCGTCGTAGGGCGTGATCCCGCAGACGTAGAGGGTGACGACGTCACCGCGCGCCGCCGGGACCAGCTCACCGGATGCCGTGTCGCGCACGCGCACCTCGGGGGCACTGCCGGGGACCTGCGGGATGAACGGCATCGGCCAGCTTCTCACTCGCAGACTCTATCCCGGCGTCCGTGAGACCTCCGACGGGCCATGGGGCGTGAGTCAGAGTGTGCAGTCAGAGTGGCGGCCAGGGCACCGACGGCCAGTCGCGGCTCGGGCGGGGATGGACGCCCCGGGCGATCAGGCGGTCCACGCGCGCGGCCAGCGCATCGACGTCGGACTCGGGCAGCAGGGCGAGCAGGCGGTCGCGCACGGCGTCGTCGTCGAGGGCGCGCCGCAGCCGTGCCAGCCGGGACAGGTCGGCGTCGGTGAGGGGCTCCCCCGCCCAGCCCCAGAGGACGGTGCGCAGCTTCGGGGTCGGTGAGAACGTCACGCCGTGGTCGATGGCCCAGAGTCGCCCGTCGACGTCGCGGAGGCAGTGGGAGCCCTTGCGGTCGGAGTTGTTGAGGGCGGCGTCGAGGACCGAGAGGGAGCGCACGTCATCGGCACCGGAGTGCACGACGGTGACCGCGGCACCGCCGGGCGTCTCGCCGTCGAAGACCGCCCGCCAACCGTCGGGGGCCCGCCCCTCGGGGACGAGGTCGACGACGACGTCGTCGGACACCGGGTCGAACGGGTCGCCGATCCAGAGCTGCACCGACCCGGGGCCGAGGGGACCGTCCCGCAGGACGGTGGGCGGCACGACGTCCCAGCCGCCGAGCTGGGACACGACGTGGGCGGCCACCTCGCGACCGGCCAGCGTGCCGTCGGGGAAGTCCCACAGCGGGCGCTCGCCGCGCACGGGCTTGTAGATGACATGGCCCCCCGGCAGCGACGAGACCCGCGCGACGACGGCGAGGTTGGAGGAGTCGGTGATCCGCCCCAGGACCTCTAGCTCGCCGGTCAGGTCGACCGACGACGGACTGCGGTCAGCGTTTGTAGCCATTGGCCCGCGGGCAGATGTGGCCCGTGGGGTCGAGGGGGTTGCCGCAGAACGGGCACGGCGGCCGGCCGGCCGAGACGAGGGCGTTGGTGCGGCGAGCGAAGGCCCGCGCCTCGGCTGGCGTCAGGCTGATCCGGATCGAGTTGCGCCCCAGGGGACCGACCTCGTCGTCCGGGGCGTCCTCGTCGACCTCGTCGGGGTCGTGGTCGTGACACTCGATGACGAGCTTCTGGCGCTCCTCGTCCCACGCGAGCGACAGGGTCTGCACGCGCCAGTCCTCGTCGAACGGGGTCGTCAGCGGCTCGGTGTCCTCCGGCGCCCCGCCTGGCTCGCCCGGCTCGACGGCCAGTCCCGGGGCGAGCTGGTCGAGCACGTCGTTGATGCGGTCGGCGAGGATGGAGACCTGCTGCTTCTCGACCCCCACGGTCACGACCACGGGGCCCGTGCTCGCCTGCAGGTAGAAGGCGCGCTGACCGGCGGGGCCGACCGTCCCGGTGACGAACCGGTCAGCGGGATCGAAGTCCTGGACCGTCATGCGATCGACCCTATCCGAACCGTCCCAGCGCTCATGTGCCCCCGCCCACGACCGCGTCGCCCTCCTCGGCGGCCGGCTCGGCCGGCGGGCGCAGACCCGTGAGGTCTCCGCCGACGTCGTTGAGCCGCAGGACGAACGGCTTGCGGCTGGTGTAGCGGACGACGCTCACCGACGCCGGCTCAACGTTGATCCTCTGGAAGTCGTCGAGGTGCGCCCCGGTGGCGTGCGACAGGATGGACTTGATGACGTCACCGTGCGACACGGCGACCCACACCGCGTCCTTCCCGTGCTGCTCGAGGATGCGGGCGTCCGTCTCGCGGACGGCCCGCAGTGCCCGCTCCTGCATCTCGACCATGGACTCCGCGGGGTATGCCGAGGAGTCGGGAAAGCGCGCCTCGCTGGGCCGGTCCTGCACGACCTTCCACAGCTCCTCCTTGGCGAGCTCGGCGATCGGTCGTCCGGTCCAGGCGCCGTAGCGGCACTCGCCGAAGCCCTCGTGGATGCTGCGCGCCACGTGGTCAGGCAGGGGGGCGGCGAGCAGGTCGGCCGTCTGCACGCAGCGGTCGAGCGGAGAGCTGACGACCTCGACGACTGGCAGCACGGCAGTGGCCAGGCGCTGCCCGACGGCGGCAGCCTGGGCCTCCCCCGTCTCGTCGAGGAAGACCCCGGGCATCCAGCCGGCGAGGGTGCCGGCGGTGTTGGAGGTGGAGCGCCCGTGGCGTACGAAGAGAACGGTCGGCACGAGCCTCACCCTAGCTCCCGACCACGCCTGCCCCGCGGCCCGCCGGAGGCCGCCGGGCCACCTGCGCGACGGCGCCGGGCAGACGTGGTGAAGTAGCCCTGTGATCATGGACAAGGCCATCTATCGCAACGGCCGGCGCCAGGGGTGCGGCGACCTCAGTGACGAGCTCGACGTGCTGCGCGTCACGCAGGACGGCTTCCTCTGGATCGGCCTGAAGGACCCCACCGACCAGGAGTTCGACCTGGTCAACGACGAGCTGCACCTGCACCCCCTCGCCGTCGAGGACGCCGTCAAGGGGCACCAGCGGGCGAAGATCGAGACGTACGAGTCGTCGGTGTTCGTCGTGCTGAAGACGCTGCGCTACATCGAGGCGACGAGCGACATCGAGACCGGCGAGGTGATGCTCTTCATCGGCGACCGCTTCGTGGTCACCGTCCGGCACGGGGAGGGCAACCCGCTGGCCGGGGTGCGCCAACGGCTCGAGACCGAGCCGGAGCGGCTCGTGCACGGGTCGATGACCGTGCTGCACGCCGTCATGGACTCGGTCGTGGACAACTACCTCGTCGTGGACCGCGAGGTGCGCAAGGACCTCGAGCAGATCGAGGAGCAGGTCTTCGCCTCCGACGTCGGCGGCGACGCGAACACGATCTACCGCCTCAAGCGCGAGGTCCTCGAGTTCCGCCGGGCCACCCAGCCCCTCACCGACACCCTGACGCAGTTCATGGAGCGCACCCGCGGGAGGGGTCTCACCGAGGCGATGCTGCCGTTCTTCCGCGACGTGGCCGACCACCTGCGCCTCGTCAACGACCACGTCGAGTCCTATGACCGTCTCCTGACCGACGTGCTGTCGGCCCACCTGGCGAGCGTCTCGGTCAAGCAGAACGAGGACATGCGCCGCATCTCCGCGTGGGTCGCCATCGCGGCGGTGCCCACGATGATCGCCGGCGTCTACGGCATGAACTTCGAGCACATGCCGGAGCTGACCGCGAGCGTGCACGTGGGGGACGGCGAGCTCTACTACGGCTACTACCTCGTGCTCGCAGTCATGGCGACCGCCTGCGTCGGCCTGTACCGGGCCTTCAAGCGCTCCGGCTGGCTGTAGGACGACCGAGGGCCGGCTCCCAGGGAGTGGGAGCCGGCCGTCGCGTGGGGACCTGCGTCAGGTGGCGCTCAGCACGCCAGCCGAGAGGACGGCGACCAATACGACGCCGAGCACGACGCGGTACCAGACGAACGGCATCAGCGTGTTGGTCGCGACGAAGCGCAGCAGCCACGCGATCGAGGCGTAGGCCACGATGAAGGCCACGACCAGTCCCACGAGGACCGGCCCGACGCCCAGCGCCGAGAGGCCGTGCCTCTCCTCGACCGCCTGGAAGAGGCCCGCAGCGGTCAGGGCCGGGATCGCGAGGAAGAAGCTGAGGCGGGTGGCCGTGACACGGTCGATGCCGCGGGCGATGCCGGCGGAGATCGTGGCGCCCGACCGCGAGATACCGGGGATCAGCGAGAAGCACTGCACGAGACCGATGACGAGGCCGTCGACCGGTCGGACCGCGTGCTCGCCCCGCAGCGCGCCGCGCGCCTCGTACCGGGCGTACAGCCGCTCGGCGGCGACCATGACGACGCTCCAGGCCAGCAGGGCGGCCGCAACGACCCAGAGACTGCGCAGCCCACCGGAGATGAGGTTGCGACCGAGGAAGCCGACGATGCCCACCGGGATCGAGCCGATGACCACGGCCCAGGCGAGGCCGTAGTCCGGGTCGTGCCGAGCCGCTGCGCTGCCGAGCCCCCGGAACCATGCGACCGCGAAGCGGACGATGTCGCGGAAGAAGTAGAGCAGAGTCGCCGCGATCGCGCCGAGCTGGATCACGGCGGTGTATGCCGTCACGGCGGCGTCGTCGACCTCGAGGCCGAGCAGCTTCTCGGTGATGGTGAGGTGGCCGGTGGAGGAGACCGGGAGGTACTCGGTGAGGCCTTCGACGACGCCGAGGATGACGGCGTCGAGGTAGCTGAGGTCAGCCATGGGTCAGGGTGGGCCTTCTGTGCTGGAGGGACGGGACAGGCCGTGGACCCGGGAGGGTCTGCGGCCGCTGGGCACAATGTCGCACCCTATCCGCAACGCGGGCTGGGAGAGCCGGGCGCCGACAGGCCCGCGATCCCCGCCACGACCGTCAGCGTGGTCAGCGCCTGGTCCCGCGTCATGCCACCCCCGACCGCGACGGCGAGCGTCGTGACGCCCGCCGGCTCGTAGCGGGCGAGCCGCTCGGCGATGCGACGGGGCGAGCCGAGCAGCGCTGTCTCGTCGATGAACTCGAGCGGCACGGCGGCTGCGGCCTCCCGGTGGCGGCCGGCGAGGTAGAGGTCTTGGATGCGCGCGGCGTCCTCCTCGAAGCCCATCCGGCACGCGAGCTGGTTGTAGAAGTTCTGCTCGCGTGAGCCCATGCCCCCGATGTAGAGCGCGCAGTAGTCGCGCACGTGGTCGGCCGCCGCCTCGACGTCGTCGAGGAGCACGACGGGCGCCGTGGCGACGACGTCGAACCCGGTCATCGGCGACGCGTCCGGTCCGCGGCCGCCGCGGCGGCGCCCGGTCTCCATGGCGGTGAGCAGGTCCCCGGCATGCTCGGGGCTGAAGAAGATCGAGAGCCACCCGTCGGCGATCTCCCCGGTGAGCTCCAGGTTCTTCGGGCCGACGGCGGCCAGGTAGACGGGCAGGTCGGGCCGGACGGGACGGGACGCCAGCTTGAGCGGCTTGCCGACACCACCGGGCAGGGGCAGCGGGTAGTGCGGGCCGGCGTGCGTCACCGTGTCCCGGCGCAGGGCGGCCCGGACGATCTCGACGTAGTCGCGCGTGCGCGCCAGCGGACTGCGGAACGGCACCCCGTGCCAGCCCTCGCTCACCTGCGGACCGGAGACTCCCAGCCCGAGGCGGAAGCGGCCACCGGACATCGCGTCGATGGTGGCTGCCGTCATGGCCGTCATGGCGGGGGTGCGCCCGGGGATCTGCATGACGGCCGAGCCGAGGTCCACGTGCTCGGTGAGCGCGCCGATCCAGGCGAGCATCGAGGGACTGTCGGAGCCGTATGCCTCCGCGACCCACACGCTGTCGTAGCCGAGCCGGTCGGCGGCCTGCGCGATGGCCACCTGGTCGGCTCCCGTCGTTCCGCGTCCCCAGTAGCCGAGATTCACACCGATCCTCATGGTGGGCAGGCTATCGGCGCGGCTCCCGACGTGGCGGTCACTCTCTGGCCGGCGCGGCCCACTAGCGTTCGTGCCATGCGCAGGCGTCTCGGCTCGTCCGGTCTCACGGTCACTCCCCTGGCCCTCGGAACCATGCTGTGGGGCAACGCCGTCGACCGCCACGAGGCCGGTGACCACCTGCGTGCGTTCGTGGACGCAGGGGGCAATCTCGTAGACACGGCATACGGCTACGGCGGCGGGGACGCCGAGACCATCCTCGGCGGTCTGCTGGGGGGCGTGGTCCCCCGCGACGACGTCATGGTCTGCACCAAGGCGGGCATCTCGCGAGCCGGCGGGCAGCGCCGGGTCGACGTGTCGCGCCGCGGACTCATGGCGCAGCTCGAGACGTCCCTGCGCCGCCTGGGCACCGACCACGTGGACCTCTGGCTCGTGCACACGTGGTCCGACGACGTGCCCCTGTCAGAGACCCTGTCCGCGCTCGAGTGGGCCGCCGGATCCGGCCGTGCCCGCTACGTCGGGGTCTCCAACTACTCGGGGTGGCAGTCCGCCCGCGCCTTCAGCCTGCTCGAGACCGCACGGATCCCTCTGGTGGCCAACGAGATCGAGTACTCCTTGGTATGCCGCACGCCCGAGCACGAGGTCACGCCGGCGGCCGGCGCGCTGGGCTTCGGCCTGCTGCCGTGGTCACCACTGGGTCGGGGCGTGCTGACCGGCAAGTACCGCAACGGCATACCGTCGGGCTCTCGGGCCTCCTCGAGCGACTTCCCCGGCTTCGCCGAGCGCTTCCTCGACGAGCACACGACTCGCGTCGCGGACGCCGTGGCGATGGCCGCTCGTGGTCTGGGCGCCAAGCCGGCCGAGGTGGCGCTCTCCTGGGTACGCGACCGCCCGGGTGTGGCCGCACCCATCGTCGGGGCTCGCACGGCGACCCAGCTGCGCTCGGCGCTCGCGAGCCTCGAGCTGACCCTCCCCGCGGAGATCGTCGCCGCGCTCGATGACGTCTCGGGCTAGCTCCGGCGGCTCACGCGTCAGGCGCGGGCGCCGCTGCCCTGGTTGACGCCGTCGCCGACCTCGTCATCATCGTCGTCATCATCGTCGTCATCATCGTCGTCGTCATCGTCGTCGTCGTCGTCGTCGTCGTCGTCGTCGAGCTCGTCGTACTCGTCCGAGTCAAGGCCGGCGTAGACCCGGACCTCCGGCCCGTCCTCGTCGTCGGGACCCTCGAGGTCGTCGCCGTAGATCGCCAGCGGCGTTGCCACCTCGGTCGCCTCGTAGAGCGCCTCGTCGTAGTCGTCGAACGCCTCCGCGAGGTCCTGGGCCGCGGCCATCACCATCGGGTGGTCGGGGTCTCGGCTGGCGTTCGCGGCCTCCAGGTGTCGTTCGAGAGCGGCGATCAGCTGCTCGAGGGCGGAACGTGGGTCGACGGTCATGTCTCGACCGTAGTCGACCGGTGGGGACCAGAGAACCGGTTCCGGGCCCGCAAAACCGCGGAAAGCCCCGAAACGCAGCGGTCCCGCAGCGAGGCGTGCTCGCTGCGGGACCGATGAGATGCGCTGGACAGGGTGTGACCCGTCAGGCGGCGCGGCGTGTCACATGGGCGCCTTGACCGTCTGGGCGGCCGGCGGAGCCGTGATGTCGACGGGCTCGCCGTACTTGCTCATGGTCATGTCGGCCTTGACGCCGGACAGGTCGAAGGTGACCTTGCGCAGCTGGTCCTTCTCGTCGAGCCACGCGGTGTAGGCGACGGAGGCGGGTAGCTGCGCCTTCGACCCGGCGGGAAGCTTCGCCGCCATGGCCTTGGTGTCGAGGGTCAGGTCGTACTTGAACGTCTTGGCCCCGTCGACGGTGTCCTCACCGACGTACTTGACGCTGGTGACTGCGGCGCCGAACTGGTCGTACATCTTGGTCGGGTCGGCCTGGTCGAGCGACTGCGACAGCTGCTTGCCCAGGGTCGAGCTGCTGTCGGTGACCGCCCACTTGGCCACGGGCAGCCCCGGGAAGCCCTTCAGGTAGACCGTCTTGTCGACGAGGATCATGTCGAGCTTCATCGAGGAGCCCATGTCCATCGACATCTTCATGGCCGGGTTGTTGGCGTCGACCTTCGTGTCGCCCGTGATGGCGATCTTCTGGCCGGCGGCGTCCATCGACATCGTCACGTGCGCCGAGCTGGCCCTCTGGCCCGCGGCCTTCATGGCGGCGACGAACGCTGCCTTGTCCTTGTAGGGCTGGCCCGCCGTGGGGGCGTCGCTCGTGGCGGCGGCGGAGGTCGCCTGCGTCTGTGCCGTCGCGGGAGCCGGGCTCTCGCTCTTGCCGCAGGCCGCGACGCCGAGGACTGCGGGAAGGACGATGGCTGCTGCCGCGAGGCGGCGGGTGTTCCAGTTCATGTGTGTTGACCTCCTGTGCCTCCAACGCCAGGCGGCGCCGGGCGGTTCCCCTGCTTGCCCGACCACATGGGTCCTGGGCTCTCCCCGGTGCGGTCGGATGACGCAGAGACGGTACCGCGGCCATGGCGACCGCCGTGCCGCAGATCCGGTCTCGGTGGGGTCACGGTTGGTGTCAGAATGGAGGCGATGACGGATTACGAGTACCGGGTCCTGACGTTCGACCGCCACACGTCCAAGGCCCAGGCGAGGCAGGCGGTGCGAGAGCATGCCGAGTACGGCCGCTGGGAGCTGTCACGCACCGTGATCTACGAGGGCGGGGTCCGCCGCATGTGGCTGCGGCGCCGGATCATGCGCGTGCAGCGCACGGCCTGACCCTCTCCAACGCCCTCAGCAGGTGCGCAGGAAGTCGCCCAGCACGCGCGCGCCGAAGCGGAGCGACTCCACCGGGACGCGCTCGTCGATGCCGTGGAACATCGGTGCGAAGTCGAGGTCGGCAGGCAGCCGCAGCGGCGCGAAGCCGTAGCCGCTGATGCCGAGGCGCCCGAGGGACTTGTTGTCGGTGCCACCGGAGAGGCAGTAGGGCAGCACCGCCGCCTCGGGGTCCTCACGCAGCAGCGACTGCTTCATCGACTCGACGAGGTCACCTGAGAAGGGCGACTCGAGCGCGACGTCGCGGTGCACGACCTCCACCTCGAGGTGCTCGCCGGCGAGCTCCCGGATGGTCGCCATGAGCGACTCCTCATGGCCCGGGAGGAAGCGGCAGTCGACCGCCGCGCTGGCGGTCTGTGGGATGACGTTGTGCTTGTAGCCGGACTCGAGCATCGTGACGTTGGCCGTGTCCCGCAGGGTGCCGCGGACGAACCCCTGCGCGCCGCCGAGGGTTGCGAGGAGCGGCTCGAGGTCTTCGTCGCCTGACGGGATGCCGGTCATCGTGCCCAGCGTGTCGAGCAGCTCCCGGACGGAGGCGATGTACTCGCGCGGCCACTCGTGGGCGGCGATGCGGCCGATCGCTGCGGCGAGACGCACGATGGCGTTGTCGTCGTTGGGAACCGAGCCGTGCCCAGCGCGGCCGTGCGCCCGCAGCCGGAGCCAGGCGATGCCCTTCTCGGCCGTCTGCAGCAGGTACGCGCGCTGCTGGCCCGAGGGGGTCGGCACGGTCACGCTGTAGCCGCCCACCTCGCTGATCGCCTCGGTGACGCCCTCGAACCACTGCGGCTCGTGGTCGACGAGCCAGTGGCTGCCGAGCCTGCCGCCGGCTTCCTCGTCGGCGAAGAACACGAAGGTGGTGTTTCGCGCGGGCTTGGTGCCGGTGCGGGCGAAGTGGCGGATGTTGGCCAGGATCATGGCGTCCATGTCCTTCATGTCCACCGCACCGCGACCCCAGATGCAGCCGTCGCGCTCCTCCGCGCCGAAGGGGTCGACCTGCCAGTCAGCAGCGTTGGCGGGAACGACGTCGAGGTGTCCGTGTACCGCGAGGCCCGGACGCGAGGGGTCCTCGCCCTCGATCCGCACGATGACGGTCGCGCGCCCCGGCTCGCTCTCGAGCAGCGTGCCGTCGAGACCCACCTCGGCGAGCTCACCCATGACGTACTCGGCGGCCTTGCGCTCCCCCGGCCCCGAGCCGTCGCCGTAGTTGGACGAGTCGATCCGGAGGAGGTCGCCGCAGATTCGCGCGACCTCCTCCTCGGGCGTCACGGCGGTCTGTGCCGTGGGGGTCACGGTGCGGTCTGCGGCGTCGTGGCTCATGTCCGACAGGGTATGCCGCGGGCCGCCGGCCGCCGCACCCGTCCGTTTGGTCTTTTGGTCGGGCCACGTGTAACGTTTCGCCTCGCCGCAAGGGATCCTCGGAGCCCCTTGTTGACACCTTGTCGGGGTGGCGGAATGGCAGACGCGCTAGCTTGAGGTGCTAGTGCCCTTAACGGGCGTGGGGGTTCAAGTCCCCCCCTCGACACCACAAGACCCCCGGGATCCTGCAGGTCAGGAGCCCGGGGGTCTTCTCGTCCGTCTGGACCGATGTCTCGTGGGCTTGACCGCGCCTGCCTCTGGCCCTCGGTCCGGCAGCCCCCGTACCCTTCGAGCGTGAGCGACGAGAACGTGGCCGAGCTGGTGGACGACCTCTATGACGTCATCGGGCTGCTGCGGCGCCGCTCCCGGCGCCTGGTCGGCGTCCCGCTCCCCGAGCTCGCCCTGTCCGGCGCCCAGCTCGAGCTGGTGCGCGTCGTGCGCCGCAACCCGGGGATCACGGTGGCCGAGGCGGCTCGGGTGCTGGGGCTCGCACCCAACACCGTGTCGACCCTCGTCGGTCAGCTGATTGCTTTGGCGGTCCTCGTCCGCGAGCGGGACACGACCGACCGCCGGGTCGCGCGGCTCCACCTCACCCCCTCGGCCAGGGCGGGTCTCGAGCAGTGGCGTGACCGCAGGGCCCAGGGCACTGCTGCGGCGTTGGCCGCGCTTCCCGCGGACGAGCTGGCCCGGCTGGCGGCGGCCCTGCCGACGATCGCCCGCGTCGCGGCCGGGCTGCCCGCCTCTGACACCCCGGAGCCCGAGCCCGAACCGGTGCTGCCGTCGGCCGGAGGTCGCTGACCGTACGCTGTGCCGCGTGACCTTCCTGCGCGCTCTCTGGACGCTGCTCCGGGGACGCGGCTTCCGACGGCTCTTCGTCAGCCGGGTCACGTCGTCCTTCAGCGACGGGATCTTCCAGGTCGCGCTCGCCAGCCACGTCCTGTTCAACCCCGAGCAGGCGGCCGACGCCCGCGGCATCGCGATCGGTTTCGCCGTCGTGCTGCTGCCCTACACCGCCCTCGGACCGTTCGTCGGCGTGCTCCTCGACCGGTGGCCCAGGCGCCGCGTCATCGTCGTGAGCCAGCTGATCCGGGGCGCTGCGATGCTGGGCGTGGCCGTCCTGGTCACGAGCTCCGGGACTGGCCCTGTCTTCTACGGGCTCGTCCTGCTCGTCTTCTCGGTCAACAGATTCATCCTGGCCGGGCTCTCCTCGGGGATGCCCCACGTCGTGCCGCGTGAGGCTCTCGTCAGCGCGAACTCCGTCGCCCCCACCTGCGGCTCACTGGCCTACCTGCTCGGCGGCGCCGTGGGCACCGGTGTGCGCGCCCTCGGCGGCAGCGACATCCTCGACGTGTTCCTCGCGGCCGCTGGGGTGCTCCTTGCCGCCTGGGCAGCCGCCCGGCTGCCCTTCATAGGCCCGGACGACACGAGCGACTCGCCCTCGGTGGGGCAGATCACGCGTTCGGTGGTCACGGGTCTCGTCGAGGCCGTGCACACCCTCCCCCGACGCGCCTGGCTGCTGCTCGGGCTCGTCTTCGTCACTCGCGTCCCGTTCGGCTTCCTGCTGCTCCAGACCCTGCTGCTCTTCCGTGGGCCGTTCGAGGGTGGCCACGGCCCGATGGGGTTCGGTATCGCCGCCGGCGCCTCCGCCGTCGGCTTCGCCTCCGCCGCCTTCGTCACCCCATGGCTGGCGCCGCGCCTGTCGGCGATCCGGTATGCCGCCCGGATGCTCGCGCTCGGCGCGCTGGTCTGCGCGGCGCTGGGGTTCTTCCTGGCCCCCTGGAGCATCGTCGTGGTCGGCTTCGTCGTCGCCTTCACCTCCCAGTGCGTCAAGATCACCGTCGACTCGCTCATGCAGGCGCACGTCGAGGACCACCTGCTGGGCCGCGCCTTCTCGGCCTACGACGTCGTCTACAACGCCGGCATGGTGGCGGCGGCCGCGCTGGGGGCGGTGGTCCTGCCGGCGAGCGGCCTCGCGTGGTGGCCGCTTCTGCTCTTCGCCTGCCTCTACGGCACGACGGCGCTGCTGCTGGGCCGCCTCTGGTCGCGGGCCACCGTGCTCGACCACGAGTGCCCACTAGGCTGACGGGCGTGCTGCCCGAGCTGACCGCCACCCGCTACGTGACGCCGCTCAAGGAGGGCGGCTCGCTCCCGGGCATCGTCGAGGCCGACGACGACGGCACCTACGTGCTGAAGTTCCGTGGCGCCGGGCAAGGACTCAAGGTCCTCGTGGCCGAGGTGCTCGTCGCCGGCCTCGCGCGGCTGCTGGAGGTCCCCGTCCCCGATCTGGCCGTCATCCGGCTCGACCCGCGGATCGCGAAGTACGAGGCCGACGAGGAGGTCCAGGACCTGCTGACCGCGTCGGTGGGCACGAACCTCGGCGTCGACTTCCTGCCCGGGTCGCTGGGCTACGACGGCTCCCGACCGCCCGACCCCGACCTCGCCGAGCGGATCCTGTGGCTCGACGCGGTGACGGCCAACGTCGACCGTACGTGGTCCAACCCCAACCTCCTCGTCTGGCACGGCCGGACGTGGGCCATCGACCACGGGGCGGCGCTCTACTTCCACCACTCGTGGCCCAGTCGGGCGCCCGCGCCCGAGCGCTTCGCCGCGCAGCCGTTCGACGCGAGCCGCCACGTCCTGCGTGACGTCGCCGGAGACGTGGCGCGTCGACACGACGAGCTTGCAGCGCGGCTCACGCCCGAGGCCGTCGACGCCGTCGTCGCGGAGGTGCCGCAGGAGTGGATCGAGACGACGCCCCACCTCGCCGACGCGCCCGCGGTGCGGACGGCATACGCCTCCATGCTGCGCGCCCGGCTCGACGGCCCGCTCACCTGGCTGCCGCGGGAGGTAGCGGCGTGAACGCGTACCAGTACGTCCTACTGCGCCTGGTGCCGCGCGTCGACCGCGAGGAGTTCATCAACGTCGGGGTCGTGCTCTACTCCCAGGACGCGGAGTTCCTCGACGCCGCCTGGGAGCTCGACGAGTCCCGGGCCGCGGCGCTCGGGCCGACGTGCGACCTCGACGGCGTGCGCTCGATGCTGGAACGGGTCCGTGCCGTGTGCCGTGGCGAGACGGGCCGTGGCCTGCCGACCCTCGACAAGCCGGGGCAGCGCTTCGGGTGGATCATCGCCCCACGCTCCACGGTCGTGCAGCCGGGGCCCGTCCACGGCGGGCTCTGCGACGACCCGGCGGTCGAGCTCGAGCGTCTGCTCGACCGGCTCGTCCGCACCTGACGCCGACGCTCAGACGGGTCGGGCGTCGCCGCGAGAACGCAGCGCCCACATCGCGACGGCACTCGCCGCCGCGACGTTGAGCGAGTCGACCCCACCGGCCATCGGGATCCGCAGGGTGAGGTCGGCGTCGGCGACCGTCCGGTGGGACAGCCCGTCGCCCTCGGCGCCGACGACGAGCGCCAGCCTGGCTGGCGGCTGCGCCTCGAGGTCGTCGAGCGACACCGAGTCGTCGGACAGTGCCATCGCTGCCACGGTCAGGCCGGCGTCGTGCAGCAGCCCCATCCCCTGCGGCCACGGGTCGATCCGCGTCCAGGGCACCTGGAAGACGGTCCCCATGGACACCCGGATGGAGCGCCGGTAGAGCGGGTCGGCGCAGCGCGGCGTGATCAGGACCGCGTCGACCCCCAGCGCGGCCGCCGAGCGGAAGATCGCGCCGACGTTCGTGTGGTCCACGACGTCCTCGAGCACGATGACGCGCCGCGAGCCCTCGAGCAGCGACTCGGGGCTCGGCAGCACCGGGCGCTGCATGGCGGCCAGGGCGCCCCGGTGCAGGTGGAAGCCGGTGAGCTGCTCGATGACGTCGTGGTCACCGAAGTACACCGGCACCCCGGCCTGCTCGGCGTCGTCCACGATGTCGGAGAGGTCGTCCAGCCAGCGCCTGGCCATGAGGTAGGACCGCGGCCGGTGACCGGCCCGGAGGGCACGCCGGATGACCTTCTGGCTCTCGGCGATGTAGAGGCCCCGCTCGGGCTCCGTCCGGCGCCGGAGGACGACGTCGGTCAGGGAGACGTAGTCGGCCAGCCGGGGGTCGGTGGGGTCGCTGATCTCGATCGGCACGCCCGACAGGCTAGTCGGCGTTCCGGCTCGCCCCCGACGGCGCCGGCCGTGGGCCGCTGCCTCGGGGTGCACCGTCAGGGGAACCAGACGAGCTTGCCGACCGCCACGAGTCCGATGGCGATGATGAGGGCGCGGAGCACGCCGGGCGGGATGCGCCGACCCACCCGCGCCCCGATGATGCCGCCGACGAAGGCGCCGGCGCCGATGAGCACGACGATGAGCCAGTCGATGTCGTCCCGGGCGAACAGCACGAAGACGGTCGCCGCCACGAAGTTGACGATCAGTGACAGCACGTTCTTGTAGCCGTTGAGGCGCTGCAGGGGCTCCAGGCTGAGGGCGCTGAACAGGCCCATGAGCAGGACGCCCTGCGCTGCGCCGAAGTAGCCCCCGTAGACGCCTGCGACGAAGACGCCCACGGCGATGGCCGGCGTGTGCCAGCGCGGCGCCCGCACGTGCTCGCCCTGGGGATGCGCGTGCGCCTGGATGCGCGGACCGGCGACCACCAGCACCAGGGCGATGAGGATGAGGACCGGGACGATCGCGCGGAAGGCCGCCGCCGGCAGCACCAGCAGGAGCGTGGCGCCGACGACCGAGCCGACGAACGACAGGGGCGCGAGCCGCCGCAGCGTGCGGGCCTGTCCGTCGAGCTCCTGCCGGTAGCCCCAGGCCCCCGTCACACCGCCCGCGACCAGCCCGATGTTGTTGGAGACGTTCGCCACGAGCGGGTTGACGCCGAAGAAGAGGAGCGTCGGGAAGGTGATCAGGGTGCCCGACCCGACGATCGTGTTGATGATGCCGGCACCGGTCCCGGCCAGCGCGACGGCGACCCCGGACCAGAAAGACACCCGGTCACCCTACAGAGGGCGACCGGGTGTCTTCAGGCGGTGTCCGTCAGCGTGACGCGGGCGGCTCCGGCGGTGCGTCGGTCATCGCGCCCGGCATGCCCCCACCGAGGTCGACCGGAGGATCGACGGGAGGCACGGGGGGCGCCGTCATGGGGGGCGGAGCCATCTCGGCACCGGCCGGGGGGACGGATTGCTGCGCCCGACCCGCGGGGTTGGAGTGCTCCGTCGACTCGGCGCTGAGGGCAGCCGCCTCGCCGCGGGCCTCGGCGAGGGCCTTGGCCGGGTCCTCGAGCAGCGTCTCGGCGAAGGCGTCGTCGACGGCGTCGCCGTTGTCGACCCACTGGTCTTCGTCGCCGTTGCCCATCTGGCCCTGCTCACTGCCGCCGAGCGCGTTGCCGATGCCCTTGAGAGCGTCGGTCAGCTCCGAGGGGACGATCCACATCTTGTTGGAGTCACCGCGCGCGAGCTGGGGCAGCACCTGGAGGTACTGGTAGGCGAGCAGCTTCTGCGTCGGCTTGCCGCGGTGGATCGCGGCGAAGACCTGCTGGATGGCACGTGCCTGGCCTTGTGCCTCCAGGATGCGGGCCTGGGCGGAACCCTCGGCACGCAGGATCTGGCTCTGCTTCTCACCCTCTGCGGTGAGGATCGCCGACTGCTTGAAGCCCTCGGCCGTGAGGATGGCGGCACGGCGGTCACGCTCCGCGCGCATCTGCTTCTCCATCGTCTCCTGCACGGAGTGGGGCGGGTCGATCGCCTTGAGCTCGACGCGGTTGACCCGGATCCCCCAGTTGCCGGTGGCCTCGTCGAGGACACCTCGCAGCTGGCCGTTGATCTGGTCGCGGCTCGTCAGGGCCTGCTCGAGGTCGAGCGAGCCGATGACGTTGCGCAGAGTCGTGACCGTCAGCTGCTCGATGCCCTGGATGAAGTTGGCGATCTCGTAGACGGCGGCCTTGGCGTCGGTCACGGAGTAGTAGATGACGGTGTCGATGTTGACGACGAGGTTGTCGCTGGTGATGACTGGCTGCGGCGGGAAGGTGACGACCTGCTCACGTAGGTCGATGTTGGCACGCACCTTGTCGACGAACGGGATCAGGAAGTGGATGCCTGCCGTCAGGGTCTTGTTGTAGCCGCCGAGCCGCTCGACGATCTGTGCCGTCTGCTGGGGCACGATGCGCACCGTGCGCACGACGATGACGAGTGCCACGATCACGATGAGTATCGGAATGATGTAAACCGGGTCCACGACCTTCTCGACCTTCTCCTGTGTGGTCCGTGCTCCCCCGAGGAAGCACGGTACGTGCGAACGGACCGGTCGGCCCGTTCGGTGGTTCGGTGGTTCGGTGGTGTCAGTGCGGTGGCGGCGGTGCAGCGCCGGCACGGTGGGGGGCGGCGGTGGTCGACTCAGCCCCCCACGATGTGGGCACGGCGCACGATGGCCGTGGCGCCCTCGATGGAGTCGACGACGACCTCCTCGCCGGGCTCGATGTCGTCACCGAGGGTGCGCGCCGACCAGGTCTCGCCCGAGAGCTTGACCCGGCCCCCGGCCGGGTTGACCCGGTCGATGGCGACAGCCGAGCGGCCGACGTGGGCGGCCGCGCCCATGAGCTGTTGGGGTGTGCTGGCCGACAGCCGTCTCTTGAGCCAGGGACGCACGATCGCGAGCAGCGCCACGGCGACGAGGGCCGCGACGATCGCCTGCACGGCGGGAGTGGCGCCGAAGGCTGCAGCGACGGAGGCTCCCACCGCGCCACCGGCGAGCATGAGGAAGGTGAAGTCGGCCGTGACCGTCTCGATGGCGACGAGGACGAGAGCCACCGCGAGCCACACCATCCACGCGTGCCCCTCGAACACGTGACCCACCCTGCCTTCGTCGAGCCGACGATGGACGCCGACGTCCCGTCCGTCACTCCTGTGACGTTTTCGATTCTGCCTTAGTTCCCTGCCCCGACCTACGGATCGGTGCACGAGGGAACGTTTCGATCAGGACTCGGCCCGAGCGGTCCACCGCTCACCGTGCTGCTCGAGGACGAGCGGGAGCCCGAAGGTGGCGCTCAGGTTGTCGGCGGTGAGTGTGACCGGGATGGGTCCCGCGGCGACGACCTTGCCGTCGCGGATCATGAGGACGTCGGTGAACGACGGCGGGATCTCCTCGACGTGGTGGGTGACGAGCACCATCGCGGGGGCCTCCGTGTCGGCGGCCAGGTCGCCGAGGCGGCGCACGAGGTCCTCGCGTCCGCCGAGGTCGAGACCCGCGGCAGGCTCGTCGAGGAGCATGAGCTCCGGGTCGGTCATCAGTGCCCGCGCGATCTGGATGCGCTTGCGCTCCCCCTCGCTGAGGGTGCCGTAGGACCGGTCCGCCAGGTGGTCCGCGCCGAGCGCCTTCAGCAGCTCCATCGCGCGGACGTAGTCCACGTGGTCGTACGTCTCGCGCCAGCGGCCGATGATGCCGTAGGACGCGGTGACCACGACGTTTCCGACGAGCTCGTCGCCCGGGATGCGCTCCGCCATCGACGAGCTCGCGAGGCCGATGCGCGGCCGCAGCTCGAAGACGTCGACCGCCCCGAGCACCTCGCCGAGGATCCCGGCGACGCCGGTGGTCGGGTGGAGGCGCGCGGCGGCGATCTGCAGCAGGGTCGTCTTGCCGGCGCCGTTGGCGCCCAGCACGACCCAGCGCTCGCCCTCCTCCACCTCCCAGGTGATGTCGTCGAGCAGCGTCGAGGCACCGCGGCGGACGGTGACTCCGGCGAAGGCGAGGACGTCGCTCATGGACCGACCCTATGACACGGCCCGGCGGCTCGCCGATGCGGCGCCCCCTACGATGGCGAGGTGTCCGAGCTCCCTGCGTCCGTCCGACTCGCGCTCTGGGTGACCGCCTCCTGGCGCGGCGACCTCGGCACCGCGGACGCCCTGCGGCGCGCCTTCCCCGACCTCGACCACGTGGCGGGGGACCTTGCGCGACTGGACCTCTGGTGTGACCTCGGCGAGCGGGCGCTCTTCGTCGCCCTTCCCCGCCCCGGTGACATCAGTCGTATGCCGCGGGGCTCGGGAGCGGCCACGGCGCACGCGGCGGACGCGGGCGAGTGCGTCTTCGTCGCCGGCATCGGCGGCGTCCTGGTGCCGACGCTCTCGCAGTTCGGTCCTGAGGGGGACCTCGGGGTCCGCGCGGACTGGACCGCGTACGAGGCGGATCCAGTGCCGCGCCACCGCATGGAGATGCTCGACCTGCGACAGATCGAGCGCGACCTGATGACACGGCTGCGTGAGCACACCGTGCGCTTCGAGCAGGTCGGCGGCCAGCCCTGGGGACAGGAGGCACGGGCCGAGGCACACCTCGACCTCGACACCGCCCTGTGGGGCATCCCGACCGCCACCTCTGGCCGGGCCCTGCGCATCATGGCCCTCGCGGCCAACCTCTCCCGTGTGGCGCACCGCACCGAGAGCCTCACCTCACTCGGCTCGGGTGGGCTCGACGCCGGCACGGCCGCCAACCGCTCCCGGCTGCTCCGCGACCTCGCCGCCGACGCGGACACGGCCCTGGCCGACGCCACGAACATCGCGGTGATGTCGATCGCGGGCTGGCGCCCGGCCTGACCTCGCGCGGGGATCGGCCTCAGGCTGTAGTGGATCCGAGTCGCGCCAGCAGCGCGCGGGCGTACGCGCGCTCGGCGTCGATGTCGACCTGCCGCTCGACCGCGCCGTGCTGCAGGAGGACCGACACGGCATACCCTCCGTCGAGCTGTTCGAGCGAGACGAACGACTCGCCCAGCAGGTCACGCAGCTGGTCCTCGCGAGGCAACCAGACGACCTTGTCCTGCTCGACGCTGTCGAGGGCCCACTCCGTGGTGCCGTTGAAGCCGATGACGTCTCCGGTGGTGAAGTGGTGGACGTCGACCGTGATCTCGCTGATCACGAAGACCTCCTCCTCCATCCCGTCGACGGGCACGACGAAACGGTCACCGGAGACCGGTTCCCAGGTGAGGCCGGCATCGGTGAGCCGACGGGCGAGCTCGATGGTCAGCATCTGTCCATCGTCACATCCGCTCGGGACTTCGCCAAGCAACCCTAGATTGGGTCCATGACGGACGAGCCCCTGCTGCAGCCCCTTGACGAGAGCACCTTCGAGACGGTCCTGTGCGTCGTCGCGCACCCGGACGACCTGGAGTACGGCACCGCGGCCGCGGTCGACAGGTGGGTTCGGGCGGGCAAGAGCGTGACCTACCTGCTGGCGACGCGTGGCGAGGCCGGCATCGACACCATGCCGCCGGAGGAGGCCGGGCCGCTGCGCGAGCAGGAGGAGCGTGACGGTGCGGCCAGGGTCGGGGTCGACGTCGTGGAGTTCCTCGACGGGTTCAGCGACGGCGTCGTCGAGTTCGGTCTCCCATTGCGTCGGGCGATCGCCCGCGAGATCCGGGTCCGTCAGCCCGACCTGGTCGTCACGGCCACGTATGCCGACCACTTCCCGGGTGGCTTCGTCAACCAGGCCGACCACCGGGCCGTGGGCCTCGCCGTCGTCGACGCCAGGGCCGACGCGGGCAACCGGTGGATCTTCCGCGACCTGCTCGACGAGGGCCACGAACCGTGGCAGGTCCCCCGGCTGCTCGTCGTCGCCGACCCGCAGCCGACGCACTTCGTCGACGTCTCGGACCACTTCGACGCCGCTGTGGCGTCGCTGTCCGCCCACGACGCCTACCTCAAGGCGCTCGGGCCCGACTACCCGGAGCCCCCAGAGCTGCTCGGCCGCATCCTCGGAGCGGCGGCCGACCTCGTCGGGGTGCCCTACTCGCTGACGGGTCGCCTCATCGGCTGACGGGTGCTCGTCGGCCTCAGGCGTCGAGCACGGACCGATAGACCTCGAGGGTGCGGTCGCCGATGGAGGCCCATGAGAAGGACTCCACGGCACGGGCTCGGCCGGCGCGGCCGAAGGCACGGGCGCGGTCCACGTCCGAGACCGCCTCCGTCAGCGCCGCCGCAAGGTCGGCGACGAAGCGGTCGGGGTCGACGGGGGTGCCTGTGCCGTCCTGGACCTGTTCGATCGGCACCAGCCAGCCCGTCTCGTCGTGGACCACCACCTCGGGGATTCCCCCGGTGGCCGTCGCGACGACCGCGAGCTCGCAGGCCATCGCCTCGAGGTTGACGATGCCGAGGGGCTCGTAGACGGACGGGCAGGCGAAGACGGTGCCGTGGCTCAGCAGCGCGACGACCTCGTTGCGGGGCAGCATGTCGGGGATCCAGACGACACCCTCTCGCTGCGCCCGCAGATCATGCATCAAGCCCTCGACCTCGGCAAGGATCTCCGCGGTGTCGGGGGCTCCTGCGCAGAGGACGAGCTGGACGTCGGGAGGCAGCTGCGCGCAGGCGCGGAGCAGGTAGGGCAGGCCCTTCTGGCGGGTGATGCGACCGACGAAGACCACCGACCGCCTGTCGGGATCGACGCCGTGCCGTCGGACGATCTCGGTGGCCGCCGGCGAACGGTCCGCCGACCACAGCTGCGCGTCGATCCCGTTGTGCACCACGTGAACTCGCACCGGATCGAGCGACGGATAGCTCCTCAGGATGTCCTCGCGCATCCCCGCGCTCACGGCGACCACGGCGGCAGCCGACTCGTAGGCCGTGCGCTCGGCCCACGACGAGACGCGGTAGCCACCACCGAGCTGCTCCGCCTTCCACGGCCGCATCGGCTCGAGGGAGTGCGCGGTCACGACGTGCGGCATACCCCCGAGAACCGACGCAAGGTGGCCGGCCAGGTTGGCGTACCACGTGTGGGAGTGGACGAGGTCCGCGCCGACGCAGTCGCCCGCCATGCTGACGTCGACGCCGAGCGTCTGCATCGCCGCGTTGCCGCCGGCGAGCTCCGTGAGGTCGGCGTATGCCGTCGTCCCCGGCTCGTCGCGCACGGCACCGAAGCAGCGCACCTGCACGTCGATGTCACCGCGCGAGCGCAGTGCCCGGACGAGCTCGGCCACGTGCACCCCCGCGCCTCCGTAGATGGCGGGCGGATACTCCTTGCTGAGGATGTCGACGCGCACGTGTCGACCCTAGTGCCGCCCGCGGTTCGGCGAGAAGGACGCGCGACGTCCATCCTGCGCGCCTCGCCTGTCGGCCGGTCGATGGCTGCCCTAGGGTGGCGGCATGGCCCGACGAAGCCCAGCCGCTGGTCCGAAAGTCCTCGCGATCGTGCTCGCCGGCGGTGAGGGCAAGCGGTTGATGCCGCTCACCGCCGACCGGGCCAAACCGGCCGTGCCGTTCGCCGGCATCTACCGGCTCATCGACCTGGCGTTGTCGAACGTCGTCAACTCCGGCTACCTGCAGGTGGTCGTGCTCACGCAGTACAAGTCGCACAGCCTCGACGCGCACGTGACGAAGACGTGGCGCATGTCGGTTCTGCTCGGCAACTACGTGACGACCGTCCCGGCACAGCAGCGCGTCGACAAGAACTGGTACCTCGGCAGCGCCGACGCGATCTTCCAGAGCCTCAACCTGATCCACGACGAGCGACCCGACATCGTCGTGGTCGTGGGCGCCGACCACGTCTACCGCATGGACTTCAGCGCCATGGTCGAGCAGCACATCGAGTCGGGCGCCGCGTGCACCGTGGCGGCCATCCGGCAGCCGATCTCGCTCGCCAACCAGTTCGGCGTCATCGAGGTCGACGACGCCGACCCCTCGAAGATCGCCGCCTTCCTCGAAAAGCCCAGCGATCCCAAGGGCCTGCCCGACAACCCCGACGAGGTGCTGGCGTCGATGGGCAACTACGTCTTCACGGCGTCGGCGCTCGAGGAAGCCGTCACTGCCGACCGCGACACCGACTCGAGCCACGACATGGGCGGCGACATCGTGCCCTACTTCGTCGGCCGCGGCGAGGCCGGCGTCTACGACTTCAAGGACAACGACGTGCCCGGCGCCACCGATCGCGACCGCGGGTACTGGCGCGACGTCGGCACGATCGAGTCCTACTACGACGCACACATGGACCTCATCTCGATCCACCCCGTCTTCAACCTCTACAACTACGAGTGGCCCATCTACACGCAGCACAGCCCCTACCCGCCGGCGAAGTTCGTGCACGGCAGCGGCGACCGCATCGGCGAGGCGCTCAACTCGGCCGTCTCCCCCGGCGTCGTCGTCTCCGGGGCGCACATCTACGCGTCGGTGCTCTCGCCCCTGGTGCACGTCCACTCGTACGCCAGCATCCAGGGGTCGGTGCTGCTCGACAACGTCCAGGTCAACCGGCACGCGCAGATCCGCCGGGCCATCATCGACAAGAACGTCGTCATTCCGGAGGGGTGCCAGATCGGCATCGACCACGAGCACGACCGCGCCCGGGGCTTCCATGTGACCGACACCGGCATCGTCGTCGTCGGCAAGGGCCAGGTCGTCAGCCGATGAGCCAGGAGACCATCGCGGCCGAGGGCCAGCAGGCCCCGGCCAGTGCCGGCGACCCCCGTCCGGCGCGCGTCGGCATCCAGATCCCGCCGCAGCACGCGACCTGGGCCCAGATCCGGCAGACGGCCGCGACGCTCGAGGAGCTGGGCGTCGACGTCCTGCTCAACTGGGACCACTTCTATCCCTTGAGCGGCGACAGCGGGGGCCTGCACTTCGAGTGCTGGACCATGCTGGGCGCCTGGGCAGAGTCCACCGAGTCCGTCGAGATCGGCGCCCTCGTGACCTGCAACAGCTACCGCAACCCGAACCTGCTCGCCGACATGGCGCGGACCGTCGACCACGCGAGCGGCGGCCGGCTCATCCTCGGCATCGGCTCCGGCTGGCAGCAGCTCGACTACGACGCGTACGGCTACGAGTTCGGCACCGCCGGCGGCCGCCTCGACGACCTCGCGCGGGACCTGCCCGTCATCCGTGACCGGTGGACGAGGCTGAACCCGCCACCCACCCGTGGCATCCCGATCCTCATCGGCGGTGGCGGGGAGAAGAAGACCCTCCGGATCGTCGCGGAGCACGCCGACATCTGGCACGGCTTCGGCGAGCCCGAGCAGATCGCCCACAAGCACCGGGTGCTCGACGAGTGGTGCGCCCGCCGCGGCCGCGACCCGCTGGAGATCGAGCGGTCGGCCGGGGTGGCCTTCGTGCCCGGGCGCAACCCGGACCAGTCCGGGGACTACGCGAGCAACGCCCAATCGCTGCACGAGGTCGGCACCCGGCTCTTCACCGCGAGCGTGGCAGCTGCGAATCCCGACCTGGCGCGCGTGCGCGACCTGCTCGAGTGGCGCGACGACGTCAACGCGTCCACCGACGCCCGATGAGCGCCGCCCGGCTCACCTCGTTCGTGACCAGCGGTCGTATGCCGGAAGGCGGCGCCCCAGCGCCCGCACCCTCACTACCCTGACGCGGGTGACCGACGCGAGCCGAACCGACGGAACGGACATCCACACCCTGAGCGTGACCGTGACGGGCGATGACCGTCCCGGCGTGACGGGGACGCTCCTGGGGGCGCTGTCGGGGGCGGGCGCGGAGGTGCTCGACATCCAGCAGGTGGCCGTGCACGGTCACCTCACCCTCACCGTCCTGCTGCAACCGGGCACCCACGTCGACCAGCTGCGTGACGCCGCAGCCGTCGCGGCGCACCGGCTGGGGCTGAGCCTGACCGTCGTCGAGGGCACCGGCGTCAACGCCCGCTCCCGCCAGGGCCGCGCGGCCGTCGTCGTGCTCGGGGCTCCCCTCAGCGCCGACGCGGTCTCGCTCGTCACCGCGCGCATCGCCGACCACGGCGCCAACATCGACCGCATCCGCAGGCTCTCGCGCTACCCGGTGACCACCGTGGAGTTCGACATCTCCGGCGCCGACGTGCCGTCCCTGCGGACCGAGCTTGCGCTCGTCGCGACGTCGGAGGGCATCGACATCGCCGTGGCCCCCGGTGGCCTGGCGCGTCGCGGCCGTCGTCTCGTCGTCCTCGACGTCGACTCGACGCTGATCCAGCAGGAGGTCATCGAGCTGCTCGCCGCGCACTGCGGACGGGAGGCCGAGGTGGCCGAGGTGACGGCACGCGCGATGGCCGGAGAGCTCGACTTCGAGGAGTCGCTGCGCGCCCGGGTGGCGACGCTGGCCGGCCTACCGGCATCGGTCCTGGACGAGGTGCGCGAGGCGGTCCAGCTCACCCCTGGAGCTCGCACGCTCGTGCGCACCCTGAAGCGCCTCGGCTTCACGGTCGGGCTCGTGAGTGGCGGCTTCATCGAGATCGTCGGCGAGCTGGCCGACGACCTCGGCATCGACCATGCCCGCGCCAACCGGCTCGAGATCGAGGATGGCCACCTCACCGGACGGGTCGTCGGCGAGGTCGTCGACCGCGCCGGAAAGGCCCGCGCCCTGAGGGAGTTCGCCGAGCAGGAGGGCCTGCCCCTCAGCCGCACCGTCGCGATCGGGGACGGCGCCAACGACCTCGACATGCTCGACGTCGCGGGCCTCGGCGTCGCCTTCAACGCCAAGCCGATCGTGCAGGAGCAGGCGCAGACCGCGGTCAACGTGCCCTACCTCGACTCGGTGCTCTACCTGCTCGGGATCTCGCGCGAGGAGATCGAGGAGGCGGATCTCGACGACGGCACGCCGACCCTGGCTCCGCCCGTCCCACACGCCGGTCACTAGGCTGGCGCGATGCAGACCGTGGCCACCTCGTCCGCAGCCCCGACCCCGGACGGCGTCCGCCGCACGCTGCTCATCATCGGCGGTGCAGAGGACCGGATCGGTCGCTCGGTGGTGCTCAAGCGCTTCGTCAAGCTCGCCGGCGGACGTCGGTCGCACATCGTCGTCATCCCGACGGCGTCCTCCTTCGCGGAGGAGGTCTCAGAGTCCTACCGCGACGTCTTCACCCGTCTGCGGGGCGGGGAGGTCTCGGTGGTCCACCCCGAGACGCGGCGTGACTCCGACGACTCGGCGATGGTGGCGGCGCTCGACAGCGCGACCGGCGTCTTCATCACCGGTGGCAGCCAGGTCAAGCTCGCCCAGAACATCGTCGGCACTCCCGTCGGGGCCGCGGTCGTCCGCGCCTACGAGCGCGGGGCGGTCGTGGCCGGCACGTCAGCCGGTGCCTCGATCATGAGCCGGTTCATGATCTCGCTCGGTGAGGAGGGCCTGACACCCAAGCAGCGGGCCAGCCAGATCTCCGCGGGGCTCGGCCTCGTCGAGGACGTCATCATCGACCAGCACTTCGACCAGCGCGGCCGCTACGGGCGGCTCATGTCGATGGTGGCCGCCTCACCCAACCTGCTCGGCATGGGCATCGACGAGAACACCGCCGCGGAGATCCGGAACGAGAAGGTCATGTCGGTCATCGGCGCCGGATCGATCTTCGTCGTCAACGCCCGCAACGCCATCACCGACGCTGCGGACGCGCGCCGAGGAGCACCCCTGCTGGTCTCGGGAGCAGTCGTGCACTCCCTGCCGACGGGCAGTACCTTCGACCTTGACCACGTCGAGCTGACCGCCTTCGTCGAACGCCACCCGGATGTCGAGGGCGCCGTCGTCCCCGCCACGGTCCGAGCAGCCCGTTCGTCGACGGACAGCGCCGCTCACTGAGTCCTGTCCGCCCAGTCACCACGCACCGAACGTCGAGGCCGTATGCCGCAGGGCACGGTCTGCTCGACCACGTAGGAGGAGCTCCATGGCCGTCGAGGTACCCACCCCAACAGGACCGGCCCGCCCGGACCTGACGATCCTCGAGACCCGGATCTACCGCGGACCGAACGTCTGGAGCTACCAGCAGGCGGTCCATCTCGTCGTCGACCTCGGCAGCCTCGAGGAGTACCCGACGGTCTCGCTGCCCGGCTTCACGGACCAGCTGCTCGAGCTCGTCCCCGGCCTGGAGCGACACACCTGCTCGCTGGGTCGCCGTGGCGGCTTCGTCGAGCGGCTCCGCGAGGGCACCTGGCTGGGGCACGTCGCCGAGCACGTGGCGCTGCAGCTGCAGACGCTCGCCGGCCACGACTCGCGTCGCGGCAAGACGCGCGCCATCAAGGGCAAACCCGGCCACTACAACGTCGTCTACAGCTACACCGACGAGACGGTGGGAGTCGCCGCCGGCAAGCTCGCCGTCCGCCTCCTCAACCACCTCGTCGACGCCGAGGACGGCTTCGACTTCGAGACCGAGTTCAACGCCTTCCTGCGCCAGGCCGAGCGCGTCGCGTTCGGGCCCTCGACGGCCGCGATCCTCGAGGAGGCCGCCGCGCGGGACATCCCATACATCCGGCTGAACTCCGCCTCCCTCGTCCAGCTCGGGCAGGGCGTCCACGCCCAGCGCATCCGCGCCACCATGACGTCGAGGACCGGCGCCCTCGCCGTCGACATCGCCGGCGACAAGGACCTCACCGCCAAGCTGCTCGGCTCGGCCGGGCTACCGGTGCCCAAGCAGGAGGCCGTGCGCACGTTGCACGGCACGCTCGAGGCCGCCCGACGCATCGGCTTCCCCGTGGTCGTCAAGCCGCTGGACGGCAACCACGGCCGGGGCGTCTGCCTCAACCTGCAGAGCGACGAGGAGGTCGAGAAGGCCTACGACATCGCCAAGGCGGAGTCGCGCCGCGGCACCATCGTCGTCGAGTCCTTCGTGACCGGACGCGACTACCGCTGCCTCATCGTGGGCGGCCGGATGCAAGCGATCGCCGAGCGGGTGCCTGCACACGTCGTGGGCGACGGCAGGCACACCGTCGCCGAGCTCGTCGAGATCACGAACGCCGACCCCCGCCGCGGCGTGGGTCACGAGAAGGTCCTCACCAAGATCAAGGTCGACGCCAACGCGCTCGAGGTCCTCGCCGGCCAAGGCCACGCCCTGGAGTCGGTGCCGCCCGAGGGCGAGATGGTCAAGCTCGCGCTCACCGGCAACATGTCGACCGGCGGAATCTCCATCGACCGCACCTTCGACGCCCACCCGGACAACGTCGAGATCGCCGAGGAGGCCGCGCGCATCGTCGGCCTCGACGTCGCGGGGATCGACTTCATCTGCCCCGACATCACCTACCCGGTCCGGGAGACCGGCGGGGCCATCTGCGAGGTCAACGCGGCGCCCGGCTTCCGCATGCACACGCACCCCACGGTGGGTGAGCCGCAGTTCATCGCCAAACCCGTCGTCGACCTGCTCTTCCCGCCGGGCGCGCAGTCGCGCGTGCCGATCGTCGCCGTCACCGGCACCAACGGCAAGACGACGACCGCGCGGATGATCGCCCACATCTTCAAGGGCCTCGGCCGCAAGGTCGGCATGACCTCCACCGACGGCGTCGTCATCGACGAGCGCCTCGTCATCAAGGCCGACGCCTCTGGCCCGCGGTCGGCGCGGATGGTGCTGCAGAACCCCCGCGTCGACTTCGCCGTCATGGAGGTGGCGCGCGGCGGCATCCTGCGCGAGGGCCTCGGCTACGACCGCAACGACATCGCGGTCGTCACCAACATCGCCCCGGACCACCTGGGGATGAAGGGCATCGACACCCTCCGCCAGCTGGCCGACGTCAAGGCCGTCATCGTCGAGGCGGTGCCACGGGACGGTTTCGCCGTGCTCAACGCCGACGACCCGCACGTGCGCAACATGCGACGGCGCTGCTCCGGCGGCATCGTGTGGTTCTCCATGGCCGAGCCCGGCAGCGAGGTCCGCGAGTTCGTCGACGACCACTGCCGGCGCGGCGGCCGCGCCGTGGTGCTCGAGCCGAGCGACCGCGGCGAGATGATCGTCATCAAGCACGGACGGCGCAGCATGCAGCTGGCATGGACGCACCTTCTGCCGTCCACGTTCGGCGGCGCGGCGCGCTTCAACATCGCGAACGCCCTCGCTGCGGCGGGTGCAGCCTTTGCCGCCGACGCCCCGCTGCACGACATCCGGCAGGGCCTGCGCACCTTCGCGACGACCTACTACCTCTCCCCCGGCCGGCTCAACCTCGTGCAGGTCGGCAACGCCGAGGTGTTCGTCGACTACTGCCACAACCCCGCCGGCATGCAGGAGCTCGGCGCCTTCGTCGACCGCTATGCCGACCAGAAGCAGGGCCAGTCGGACCTCGGCCGCACCTCGCGCATCGGCATGATCGGCGCGGCGGGCGACCGGCGAGACGACGACATCCGTGAGCTAGGCGCCGTCGCGGCCCACCACTTCGACGTACTGGTCGTACGCGAGGACGCGCGCCTGCGCGGACGCAAGCCGGGCGAGACGGCCGCACTGGTCGCCGAGGGCGCGAAGGCCGCGATGCAGGACGGTGCGCGCTGTCGACAGGTCGAGATCGTGCTGGACGAGCTGGAGGCCACGCGGCACGTCCTCGCCCGCACCAACCCCGGCGACCTCGTCGTCCTGTGCGTGGACCAGCACGCCCGGGTGGTCGCCGAGCTCGAGGAGCGCACCAAGCACGCGCAGGCGGGCGCCCGCATCGGCACGCCCGCCGCGGCCACGAGCGACCCCGACCTCGACCCGAGCACGCTCACCGAGACGGCCGAGGCCGAGGGCGACGAGGCCGAGGGTGAGGCCCTCGGCGCCGTGCCGTCCGACGCCCAGCCCGAGATGGCCGACGACACCGCCGTCTGACGTCGAGCGGGCCCCTAACCCACCCTTGGTACGCGGGAAAGTGCCCACTCGACGTTGCGTCAGCCGTCGAGTGGGCACTTTCCCACGCCCTGGTGGCCCTCAGTCGCTCACCGGGGCGAGCTCGTCGGCATACGCCCGCAGGGCTCGGCGGTAGGTCTGGGTGTCGACGTCTGTCGTCGCCTCCAGCGTCGAGCGGATCAGGTCGGCGACAGCCTGGCGCTCCTGGCCGAGGTCGGCCTGCACGAGGGCGCGCAGCATGAGCGCCGCCGTGTTGTGCGGCCGTGCCTCGAGCACGTCGGCCACGACAGCCTGCGCCTCGGCGGCCCGACCCACGACGCGCAGGCTGGACGCGAGCTGCAGCTGCGCACGGTGGCGGTGCGGCTCGCGCAGGCCGCCGGCCAGCGCCTGCTCGTAGAGCCCGATGGCGCCCTGCTCGTCGCCCATGGCGTCCTTCGCGCCGGCGAGCTCGAACACCAGGCGCGGGTCGCCGGGGCGGCCGTCGACGAGCTGCTGCGCCACGGCCAGCCTGGCGTGGTCGTCGTCGGTCTCCCAGAGCGCCGCGATCTCGGCCTCGAGCTCGTGCTCGCCGCGCGCGGCCACGACCTTGCGGCGGATCGCCTTGGCGTCGTCGACCTTGCCGCCCTGATCGCGGATCCAGGCGTGGACCTCCGTCCGCTCCGCGTGGCACATCAGGGCGATGACGTCACCGTCGAGGGCGTGCGGCACGATCGCCTGGAAGGACTCCAGCTCCGTGTCGTAGTCCGGCACGTCGAGCACGCCCACCTTCGCCAGGCCCTCGCGGAAGAGGCCGAGCAGCTCCTCCGGCTGGCGTCCGCGCAGGTAGTGGCGGGCGATCTTCAGGACGACCTCCTCGGCGGAGTGACCGGCGATCTCGCCCATCGCGACGATGGCCTCGTCGGCGCGGTCCCCGGCGCAGCCGAGGCCCAGGCGCACGGCGCCGCCCGGCGCGGCCAGTCCGCGGGCCACCTCGAGCAGCGCCTCGAGGCCCGCCTCGTTGTGGGCCATGTCCATGATGACCGTCGCCCTGCCCCCGTTCGGGAGCGGGAGCGTGTACGTGTTGAGCCGGCCCCAGTTGTGCTCCGGGTTGGGCGCGAAGGTGCGCAGCCCCTCGACGACCGCTGAGCGGGGGACGCCGAGGCCGAGGGCGGCCGCCGCACCGGCGAGGGCGTTGGCGATGTTGTTGCGGGAGAGCCCGCTGAGCGTCATCGGGACGTCGACGATCTTGACCAACCGGTCGGGGTCGCCGTTGGACGACAGGACGACGATCTCGCCGTCGAGGACGGTGATCCCGCGGCCACCGGCGTTGATCGACTCCCACAGCGCGGGCGAGGCCGGGTCGAGGCTGAACGCCCACGGCTTGGCCCTGATCCCGAAGTGCATCGCCCAGACCCGGGGGTCGTCGCCGTTGAGCACCACCCAGCCCTGTGGTTTGGTGACCGTGGTGACGATCGCCTTGACCTCGGCGAGCTGGTCGAGGGTGTCGATGCCCTGCAGCCCGAGGTGGTCGGCGCTGACGTTCGTGACGACGCTGACGTCGTTGGCCGTGACCCCCATCCCCCTGAGCAGCATGCCGCCCCGGGCGGTCTCGAGGATGCCGACGTCGAGGCCGGGGGTCTCGAGCACCCCCCGGGCGCCGGCCGGACCGGAGAAGTCGCCCTCCTCCTTGGTCTCTCCCATGACGACGATGCCGTCGGTGGAGCTCCACGCGGTCCGCAGGCCCGCCGTCATGCAGATGTGCGCCATGAGGCGCGTCGTGGTCGTCTTGCCGTTCGTGCCGGTCACCGAGGCGACGGGCACGCTCGGGGTGATGACGCTGGGCCCGGGCCCGTCGGGCGCCGCGAGGATGACGGCCGCGGCCTGCTCGATCACGTCGTCGGCACGCGTTGCCGGGTCGAGCAACCCGGCCATCACGGCACCGACCTGCTCGCCCGCGACACGTCCACGCGTGCGGTGCACCCACGGGAACGCGAGCACCACGTCGTCGACGGTCTGACCGGCCCGAACGCGTACGCCCAGGCGCCCGGCGCCGATCTCGGTGCCGACACGTCGGGTGACGGTGCGGATGACGCGCATGACGAAGCGCTGGCGCAGGGCCGTCCCCCGCTTGCCGGGCCGCGCCGAGCGCATCCCGAGCCGGCGGGCCAAGGCCTCGGCGTCGGTGCGCTTCAGGTCGAGGTAGCCGGGCACGTGCAGGATGACCTTGATCGCGGGCCGCGAGAAGTAGAGGTTGGGCCCGTCGAGCACCCGCACCTCGTCGACACGGACGGCGTCGGCGGGGACCCGCGACACCGCCTCGGGATCCGTCGTCAGGGCATCGGTCTGGGTCCCGGCGTGAGGCATGGGCAGGACTCTAGCGAGAGCTGCAGAGACGGCGCGCCGTCACTGTCCCATCGCGTGGACGCCTCCGTCGACGTGGACGATCTCGCCCGTGGTCGCCGGGAACCAGTCCGAGAGCAGCGCCGCACAGGCCTTGGCCGCGGGCACCGGGTCGTTGACGTCCCAGCCGAGCGGCGCCCGCTCGTCCCAGACCTGTTCGAACTGCTCGAAACCCGGGATCGACTTGGCCGCCGTCGTGCGGATCGGTCCGGCCGCGACGAGGTTGCAGCGCACGTTCTTCGGACCGAGGTCGCGGGCGAGGTAGCGGTTGGTCGACTCGAAGGCGGCCTTGGCCACGCCCATCCAGTCGTAGACCGGCCACGCGAACTTGGCGTCGAAGGTGAGGCCGACGACCGCCCCGCCGTCGGACATCAGGGGAAGCGCCGCGACGGCGAGCGACTTGAGGCTGTAGGCGGAGATCTGCAGTGCCGTCGACACGTCCTCCCAGGAGCCCTCGAGGAAGTTGAAGGCGCCCTGGGGAGCGAAACCGATGGAGTGCAGCACACCGTCCAGCCCGTCGACGTGCTCGCGCAGACGATCGGCGAGCGTGTCGAGGTGCTCCTGGTCGGCCACGTCGAGCTCGATGACCGCCGGCGTCTCGGGGAGGCGCTTGGCGATGGTCTGGGTGATCCTCATCGTCCGGCCGAAGGAGGTGAGCACGACCGTCGCGCCCTCCTGCTGTGCGGTCTTCGCGACGTGGAACGCGATCGAGCTGTCCATCAGGACGCCGGTGATGAGGAGCTTCTTGCCTTCGAGGATTCCCATGCCTGCGACTTTCTCGTGTGGTGAAGAGGCTTGCTACGCAAGGATGCTCACGGCATACGACCGTATGCCGTGGGTGGCTCAGTGGCCCATGCCGAGCCCGCCGTCGACGGGGATGACGGCACCGGTGATGTAGCCGGCGTCGTCGCTCGCGACGAAGCGGACGACAGACGCGACCTCCTCCGGGGTGGCGAACCGGCCCGCTGGGATGGTGGAGAGGTAGGTCTTCTTCTGCTCCTCGGGCAGCACTGCCGTCATCTCGGTGTCGATGAAGCCGGGCGCGACGACGTTGGCGGTGATGCCCCGGCCGCCGAGCTCGCGCGAGATCGACCGGGCCAGCCCGACGAGGCCCGCCTTGGACGCGGCGTAGTTGGTCTGGCCCGGCGAGCCGTAGAGGCCCACGACGCTGCTGATCAGGACGATCCGCCCGCGGCGCTTGCGGATCATGCCGGTCGACGCGCGCCGGGCGCAGCGGAAGGCACCGGCGAGGTTCGTGTCGAGAACGGAGTCGAACTCCTCGTCGCTCATGCGCATCAGCAGGGTGTCGCGGGTGATGCCGGCGTTGGCGACCAGCACCTCCACGGGCCCGCCGAAGATCTCCTCGGCGGCCGTGAAGGCGGCATCGACGGAGGCCGAGTCGGTCACCTCGCAGATGACGCCTCGCAGGCCCTCGGGCGGCTCGCCGGACCGGTGCGTGATGACGACGTTGTCACCGGCGGCGGCGAAAGCCCTCGCGATCGCCAGGCCGATGCCGCGGTTGCCTCCGGTCACCAGCACGTTGCGCGCCTGGGTCGTTGACACTGTGCGTCCTCCATCCGTCCGGCCGCTGCCGGGTCGCTGTCACTGCCCGAAACCTAACGGACTACCGAAGGGTAGACAGCACCCACAGGCACCCGCTCGAACAGGCTTATGGTGGAGAGGTGCCAAGAGCCAAGAACCAACCCGTGGTGCACACCGTCACCTCGGCGTCGACCTCCACGACGGACGACCAGGACCAGCGGGTCCGTCGCTACTTGACGATGATGGGCATCCGCATCGCCTGCTTCGGCCTCGTCTTCGTGACGTCGGGCTGGCTGCGCTGGACCGCCGTGCTCGCCGCCGTCTTCATCCCCTACGTCGCCGTGGTGGTGGCCAACGCCGTGAGCCCGCGACAGGCGGGCAGCATCCAGTCCGTCACTCCCCGTGACGACACCCCACGCATCGAGCCGTGAGCTCCCACGAGCCGGCGCCGCTGTCCTCCCCCTCGGACGGCGGCGCTGACCATGTCTGCAGCGCCAAGGGCTGCCGTCGGTCCGCGAGCCGTGCGGTCGTCTGGAACAACCCGAAACTGCACGCCGCCTCCCGCCGCAAGGTGTGGCTCGCCTGCGACGACCACGAGAAGAGCCTGGCCGACTTCGTGGCTCTGCGTGGCTTCCTCATCGAGGTCGTCCCCGTCGAGCACCTGACCGAGGCCGACGGCTGACGGATCCGCAGGAGCGGACCCTCAGCCCCAGAGCGCGAGCTCGTCGGCCCGAGGCGCCGGGGCCACGGACGACGCGACGCCGAACGTCATGACGGCGGGGCGCTCGGGCGACCACGTCGGCCATCCCGTGTCGCCGCTGCGGCCGAAGCTCACCCAGGCCCGGTGCATCTGCGCGGCCAGGTCATGCGGGGCGTCGTCTCCCACCATCGGCACGGCGCCGTCGAGGGTGTCGAAGACGAAGGCCAGCTCGAGCGCGTGGCACGCGCCCAGTCCGGCCACGGGCGTCTCCCAGTCGAACTCGTACACCTGGACCGCTCCGCCCGCGGCGTGGTGCGCGGCGGCCAGGCGGGCCGTGGGAGCGCGGAAGGCGGCATCGGTCAGGATCGCGCAGGCGACGTCGCCGGGGGACGCCGTCGGGCGGTTCGCGGCATACGTCTCCAGTGCGTGCTCCGGCCAGCCATACCGCTGGGCCAACAGCGGCAACACCTCTGCGGTGACCCCCGCGGCGACGCCGGTGGGCACCAGGAAGAGGCGGAACTCATCGCGCGTCGTCCCGATGAGCAGTGGGATCCCGGCCGCAGCTCCCTCACCGATGCGCTCCTCGGGCACTCCGGGCACGACGTCGCCGTCGACGACCGGGAAGAGACTCATGATCCCGAGTCCTCCGCGCAGCACCGACGCGCCCCACCGCCGCGGGTCCGGGTCCGTCTGGATGGCCAGCGCCACGGCGGACTGGGCGGCCACCACGACGTCGGGGTCGAGCGCGCCGAAGGCCTCGGCCGTGGCCGGCACCCCGAGGTGGGCGGCGATCTCGGCGCTGACCCGGCGTGCGTCGTCGAGCGTGCAGACCGCCATGCCGCCACCACTCTGGACGACGGCCTTGTGGAAGAGCCCGTGCGCGACCGGCGAGGTCATGAGTGTCGCCACGCTCATGCCGCCGGCAGACTCGCCGAACACCGTCACGTCGTCGGGGTTGCCACCAAAGGCGGCGACGTTGTCGCGCACCCACTCGAGCGCCGCGACCTGGTCACGCAGCCCCAGGTTGGTCGGGGCTCCCTCGAGCACCGCGAAGCCCGGCACACCCAGGCGGTAGTTGACGCCCACCACCACGACGCCGTCCCGTGCGAAGGCGGCACCGTCATACGTGGGCACCGAGTTGGCGCCGCGCACGAAGGCGCCGCCGTGGATCCACACCATCACCGGCAGTGCCGTGGCGTCCTCGGGCGCCCACACGCTGACGTTGAGGTAGTCGTCACCGGGAGCCACCGAGCTCGGCAGCACGGCGTCCATCGGTGCCGGGTAGGCCGACTGCGCTGCGGTCGGGCCGTGCTCGGTCGCTGCCCGCTCCCCTTCCCAAGGGAGGACCGGCGCAGGTGCCCGGTAGCGGTCGACCCCTACCGCCGGCGCGGCGTACGGGAGGCCGAGGAAGGCGTTCACGCCGTCCCGGTTCACACCACGGACGAGGCCACCAGAGACACGCACCACGGGATCCATGCGCACATCAAACCAGCCCCGGCTCCCGTGGGAGCGACGCGACACCGGGCCGCGCGTCAGCCGCCGATGGCGGACATGGGGCGGTCGGGCTGCACGAAGTCGGGGTCACCGATGCCGTGGCCGCGCCGCTTGCGCCACATCTCGCCGCGCATGAGGCCGAGCAGCTCGTCGTCGGTCGCGCCCTCGCGCAGCGGCCCGCGCAGGTCGGTCTCCGTGGTGGAGAAGAGACAGTTGCGTACCTGTCCGTCCGCGGTGAGGCGGGTGCGGTCGCAGGCGGCGCAGAACGGTGCGCTGACGCTGGCGATGATGCCGACGGTCTGGGGTCCGCCGTCGACGAGGAAGCGCTCGGCCGGTGCGCTCCCCCGGTCGGCCGCGGGCAGCGGTGTGAGCTGCCACCGGCGCGAGAGACGCTCCTGGATCTCGGCGGCGGTGATCATCTGGTTGCGGTCCCACGCGTGCTGCGCGTCGAGCGGCATCTGCTCGATGAAACGCAGCTCGTAGCCGCGCTCGAGGCACCAGGCGAGGACGTCGGCGACCGAGTCGTCGTTGATGCCCCGCATGGCGACCGCGTTCACCTTGACCGGGGTCAGGCCGGCATCGGCGGCGGCCATGAGGCCGGCCTCGACGTCGGCGAGCCGGTCCCGGCGGGTCAGCTGCGTGAAGGTCTCGGAGTCGATGGTGTCGAGGCTGACGTTGACCCGGTCGAGACCCGCCGCCTTGAGTCCCCTGGCGACGCGCTCCAGCCCCACCCCGTTGGTCGTCATAGCGATCCGCGGCCGCGGCTCGAGAGCCGCGATGCCGGCGACGAGGTCGACGAGCGAGCGGCGCAGCAGCGGCTCGCCCCCCGTGAGGCGCACCTGCGTCACGCCGTCGCGCACGAAGATGCCGATGATCCGCAGCAGCTCCTCGTCGGTCAGCATCTCCGCCTTGGGCATCCACGGAAGGCCCTCGGCAGGCATGCAGTACGTGCAGCGCAGGTTGCAGCGGTCGGTCACCGACACGCGCAGGTCGCGGGCCGCCCGGCCGAACTGGTCGGCCAGGCCTGCCGGTCGAACGCTCGGGTCCGGAAGGTGGGTCATGGTCTCCACTCTAGGCCGGGGTACCGTCGATGGGTGGTTCGACTCTGGCTGACGCGGCGCTGGCTGCTGTCGACCCTCGTCGCGATCATCTTCGGGGTCGCCTGCTTCTACCTGGGCCTGTGGCAGTGGCACCGGCACGTCGAGCAACGCACGAAGGTCGACGCCATCTCCCGCAACTACGGCGCCGCCCCCGCGGCGTTCGCCCCCTCGCTCGTCGAGTCGCCCCTCCCGGCGGAGCGCCAGTGGACGCGGGTGACCGCGACGGGGACGTATGCCACCGGCAGCGACCTGCTCGTGCGCAACCGCACGCTCGACCAGACGGTCGGCTTCGAGGTGCTCACCCCCCTGCAGACTGACGGCCTGACGCTGCTCGTCGACCGCGGCTGGGTGCCCAACGCCGCGGATGCGGAGACGAGCCCCCCGGTCGACCCACCCCCGTCCGGACCGGTGAGGGTCACGGGCTGGCTGCGCACCGGGGAGGTGAGCCTGGGGCGCGACCTGCCCCACCCCCAGCTGGCGAGCGTCAGCGTCACCGACGCGCGCCTGCAGGTGCCGTCACTGAGCCCGGTGAACGCCTACCTCGTCCTCGGCGAGCAGCGGCCGACCCCCGTGGCGGGCGCCCACCCGCTGCGACTGCTCCCCCGCCCCGAGGAGGACCTCGGGCCGCACCAGGCGTACGCCTACCAGTGGTGGCTCTTCATGCCCGGCGGGCTGGTCTTCATTCTCTTCGCGATCCGCCGCGAGGCCGCAGCCGGCCGCCTCGAGCAGGCCGGCCCGGACGCTGCGCCGGCCAGGCCCAAGAAGGTGCGTATCTGGGACGAGGAGGACGCCTGACGGGTGTCCCGACACCGCTGGGGCCCACGAGGTGAGAGGGTCAGAAGCCACACCCCTCGTGAAACACCACCAAGGAGATCCGCTGTGCAGATGCGCCTGGAGCTCGTCCCGTTGCCGACCACAGATGTCGACGCCAGCAAGGCGTTCTACGTCGACGGCATGGGCTTCGTGCTCGACCACGACGTCGAACCGGGCAACGGGATGCGTGTGGTGCAGCTGACGCCGCCGGGGTCGAGCTGCTCGATCGTCATCGGCGTCGGGATGAGCGCGCCCGACGCCCCTCGGGTGCAGAACCTCCACCTCGTCGTGGACGACGTGGAGCAGGCCCACGAGCTGCTGACCCGCAATGGCGTCGACGTGTCACCGGTCCAGGACATGGGCGGCGTGAAGTACGCCCACCTGAGCGACCCCGACGGCAACACCTGGGCACTGCAGCAGCTGTTCCGCTGAGCTCCGCCCTGGCGGCGCGAGCCCTGCTCAGAGGTGCCCGAGCAGCTTGGACGCCTCGGTGGACGGATCTCCCGGGACGTCGCCGTTCTGGTGCCGCTCCACGCGCTCGACCGCCCGGTCGTCGAACTGCGTCGCGTGCAGGTCGGCGTAGAGCCCGCCTGCCGCGAGCAGCTGGGAGTGGCGTCCGGTCTGGACGACACGCCCGTGGTCGAGCACGACGATGAGGTCGGCCTGGCGGATGGTCGAGAGCCGGTGGGCGATGACGATCGAGGTGCGGCCCTCGAGGGCTGCATCGAGGGCCCGCTGCACCGCGACCTCGGACTCCGAGTCGAGGTGCGCGGTCGCCTCGTCGAGCACGACCACGTCGGGCGCCTTCAGGAGCAGCCGCGCGATGGCGAGGCGCTGCTTCTCGCCACCGCTCAGGCGGTGGCCGCGGTCGCCGACGACCGTGTCGAGGCCCTCGGGGAGCTCCTCGACGAGGTCGCTGATCTGGGCCGCCCGCAGAGCCGCGTGAATCTGCTCGTCGGTGGCCTCCGGTCGGGCGTAGAGCAGGTTGGCGCGGATGGTGTCGTGGAAGAGGTGGGCCTCCTGCGTGACGACGCCGACGCGGTCGCGCAGCGAGGTCATGGTCACCTCGCGCAGGTCGCGCCCGCCGATACGCACGGTGCCGTCGCTCGGGTCGTAGAGCCGCGACACGAGAGAGGTCAGGGTCGTCTTGCCGGCACCGGAGGGCCCGACCAGGGCGACGAGGTGCCCGGCGGGGGCCGTGACGGTGATGTCGTGCAGCACGACCCCGCTGCCGCGACGGTCGCCCGACGCGACGGACTCGAGCGAGGCCAGGGACACCTCGTCGGCTGAGGGGTAGCGGAACGAGACGTGCTCGAGCTCGACGCCGAGCGGCCCCTCGGGCAGGGGCGCGGCGCCGGGGAGCTCCTTGACGAGCGGCTGCAGGTCCAGGACCTCGAAGACCCGCTCGAAGGAGATCAGGGCCGTCATGATGTCCACGCGGACGTTGGACAGTGACGTGAGCGGGCCGTAGAGCCGTGCGAGCAGGGCTGCGAGGGCCAGCAGCGTGCCGACCGACAGCGTGCCGTTGACAGCCATGACTCCACCGAAGCCGTAGATCATGGCCGTCGCGAGGGCGGCGACCAGGGTGAGGGCGGCCATGAAGATCGTGCGGTTGAGGGCGATCTGGATGCCGATGTCACGGACGCGGCCAGCGCGCTCGGCGTACTCGGCCTCCTCACGCGACGGGGTGCCGAACAGCTTGACGAGCAGGGCTCCCGCGACGTTGAAGCGCTCGGTCATGCGCGTGCCCATGTCGGCGTTGAGCGTCATCTGACGGTGCGCGAGGGCGGCGAGGCGCCGGCCCATGAGCTTGGCCGGGATGAGGAAGAGAGGCACGAGCAGGAGGGAGCCGACCGTCAGCTGCCACGAGAGCGCGAGCATGGCGCCGATCACGAGCACGACCGACACGACGTTGGAGACGACGTTGGACAGCACCGAGGTGAACGCCTGCTGGGCGCCCACGACGTCGTTGTTGAGGCGGGAGACCAGGGAGCCGGTCTGGGCGCGCGTGAAGAAGGCGATGGGCTGGCGCAGCACGTGCCCGAACACCTGCGTGCGCAGGTCGTTGATCAGGCCCTCGCCGATCCGGGAGGAGTACCAGCGGGAGACCACCGTGAGAAGGGCGTCGGCCACGGCGATGACGGCCACCACCAGCGCGAGCCGCACCACGACGGCTGAGTCCTTCGGGATGACGCCGTCGTCGACGAGGCTCTTGAGCAGCAACGGGACCGTCACCACGAGGACAGAGTCGAGCACCACGACGGCGAGGAAGGCGATGATGGCCGTCCGGTAGGGCGCGGCATACGTCAGTACCCGGCGACGGGTCCCCGGTGAGAGGCTCCTCTCGGCCACGGACGCGTCACGTGACATCGATCGCATCGCCATCCACGGCTGCATGCCCATACGGGACCTCCTGTCGTCCCTTCATCCAACCGCGCGGCACCGACAGCGATTCCCTCGGGCCCCTGCAGTGGGGCACACGGCTCACCGAGCCTCAGCCTGGGGAGCCGCCGAGCATGCCCAGCAGCAAGCCGGTCTGGGTCGCCCGCTCCCGTGCCAGCTGCTCCTCACGGTCTGCCCTCACCGCGCCCAGCAGGAGGGGCTTGAGCGCGCGCAGCGCCGTATCCGGAGCCGACAGCAGCGCCTCGACCAGCGAGCCGGTCGCCTCCTCGAGGTCGGCGGCCGGCGCCAACGAGCCCACCAGGCCGATGTTCTGCGCCTCGGGCGCCGAGACCTTCCGACCCGTCGCACAGATCTCGAGCGCCCGCGAGTAGCCCACGAGGTGGACCAGCGGCCCGGTGCCGCCGAGGTCGGGCACGAGCCCCAGGCTCGTCTCCCGCATCGCGAACCAGGCGTCCAGGGCCGCGATGCGCAGGTCGGCCGCAAGAGCCAGCTGGAAGCCCGCGCCGATCGCATAGCCGTGCACCTGCGCGACGACCACGGCCGGGCAGTGACCCCACGCCGTGAATCCCTGCTGGTATGCCGAGATCCCCCGTTCGATGAAATCCGCGCCTCCCCGGGCGAGCTCGACCACGCTCTCCTCGCCGGGCACACCCTCCGGGGTGAACATCGCGGTGTCGATGCCGGCGGAGAAGGCATCTCCCGCGCCGCGCAGGACGACGACGCGTACGTCCCGGGGAACCGAGCGGGCTTCGTTGGCGAGCGCCGCCCACAGCGACGGCGTCTGGGCGTTGCGCTTCTCCGGGTTGTCGAGCGTGAGGGTGCGGACGGGCCCGTCGGTCTCGACCCGAAGGTGCGGATGCGTCATGGACGGAGGCTACCTCCGGCCCTCCACGGGCAGCCCGGATCAGGCAGCGGTCGAGTGCGCGCGTGCCGGCGGGACCACGCGCAGGACGCCCCAGCCGCTGACGGGCACCGGCTGGACCAGCTCGACGCGGAAGACGCGCGCGCAGTCCAGGCACGACCACGCGGAGGTCGGGTCTGGAAACGGCGTGACCCCGTCGCCCGTGCAGTACGGGCAGGTGAGGTGGTGGTCGGTCGGCATGACACCCAGTGTGCAGAGGCGACCTTGCAAAATCAATAACAGTCCATTATGTGATTCACAGGCGCCAGTTATGCGAGACCGGAGCCGTCACTGCCCGAGGGCACCCACCGCCCGCGCCACGACGAGCAGCGAGGTGAGCAGGGCGGCCGTGGCCTCGAGGCCCATCAGGGCCTTGGCCCGCGCCGAGAGCGGCATCGTGTCGGTCGGGCTGAAGGCACTGGAGTTCGTCAGGGACACGTAGAGGTAGTCGATGAACTCGGGCCTCCAGTTGCTGCGCTCGCTCGACGTCGCGGCGACCTCGGTGATCGTGTCCTGGTTCTCGTCCTGCGAGAACCGCCAGTCAGCCGGGGGCATGCGATCGCGCGCCACCGTGTGGCGCGCCACCGGGCCGCCGCGGTCGATCTCCCAGAAGAGGAGCGCGAAGCCGATGACGTTGGTCAGCCACACCTGCATGCCGGCGAGCAGCAGACCTTGGGCGCCGGCGTCCGACGAGGACGTGAGGCTGCGCACCAGCATGCCGAGGGCCACGAGGTTCGTGGCGATGACGACACAGGCGAGCGCGATCGACGCGATGCGCGACCACCGGGACTGGCGCACCATGCGGCGCGGGTTCGTCACGAGCAGCGCACCGAGCAGGACGAGCTCGACGACCGGGATGGCCAGGCGCGGTCCGACGAGCACGCTCTCGGGCAGGACGGCATACGCCAGTACGGCGACGACGACCGCGGCCGCCGGCCAGAGGCGGTTCTCACCCGTGCTCGAGCGCGTCTCGCGCCGCCGTCGTGCCCTCGTCCCTGAAGTCATGGCGACAACCTAGCCAGTGGCGCCCGTCAGGCGAGGGAGATGAGGTCCTTGTAATCGGGCCCCCACAGGTCCTCGACGCCGTCGGGCAGCAGCAGGATGCGCTCCGGCTCGAGGGCGTCCACCGCTCCCTCGTCGTGCGTCACCAGGACGACGGCGCCCTCGTACGTCTTGAGGGCACCGAGGATCTCGGCGCGCGACGCCGGGTCGAGGTTGTTGGTCGGCTCGTCGAGCAGCAGGACGTTGGCCGCCGACACGACGAGCAGGGCGAGCGACAGGCGGGTCTTCTCCCCACCCGACAGCACCCCGGCCGGCTTGTGGACGTCGTCGCCCGAGAACAGGAAGGAGCCGAGGACCTTGCGCACCTCGGTCTCGCCCAGCTCGGGCGCGGCCGACTTCATGTTCTCCAGCACCGAGCGCGTGACGTCCAGGTTCTCGTGCTCCTGGGCGTAGTAACCGAGGCGCAGGCCGTGGCCGGGCTCGACCTCACCCGTGTCGGGGGCGTCCACGCCGGCCAGCATCCGCAGCAGCGTCGTCTTGCCGGCGCCGTTGAGGCCGAGCACGACGACCTTGCTGCCGCGGTCGATGGCGAGGTCGACGTCGGTGAAGACCTCGAGCGAGCCGTAGGACCGCGAGAGGCCGTTGGCGCGCAGCGGCGTCTTGCCGCAGGCGGCCGGCTTCGGGAAGCGCAGCTTGGCGACCTTGTCCTGGACCCGCTCGCCCTCGACACCGGCGAGCAGGCGCTCGGCGCGCTTGGCCATGTTCTGGGCCGCGGTCGCCTTGGTCGCCTTGGCCCGCATCTTGTCCGCCTGCGCGAGGAGTGCGCCCGCCTTCTTCTGGGCGTTCTGCAGCTCGCGGCGCCGGCGCTTCTCGTCGGTCTCGCGCGACTGCAGGTAGGTCTTCCAGCTGACGTTGTAGATGTCGAGAGCCGAGCGGTTGGCGTCGAGGTGGTAGACCTTGTTGACGACGGCGTCCAGCATCTCCGCGTCGTGGCTGATGATGATGAGCCCACCCTTGTAGGAGCGGAGGTACTCGCGCAGCCACACGATCGAGTCGGCGTCGAGGTGGTTGGTCGGCTCGTCGAGGAGCAGCGTCTCGTTGCCGGAGAAGAGGATCCGTGACAGCTCGACGCGCCGGCGCTGACCACCGGAGAGCGTCTTGAGCGGTTGACCGAGGATGCGCTCGTCGAGCCCCAGCGCGCTCGCGATCGACGCGGCCTCGGACTCCGCGGCATAGCCGCCCTGCGCCTCGAACTCCACCTCGAGCCGCGCGTACTTGCGCATCGCCTTGTCCCGGACCTTCTCGTCCTCGCTGCCCATGCGCGCCTCCGCCTCGGAGCGCTCGCGCACGATGGCGTCGAGGCCCCGGGCGGAGAGGATGCGGTCGCGGGCGAGGATCTCGAGGTCGCCGGTCCGTGGGTCCTGCGGCAGGTAGCCGACAGCGCCGGTGCGCGTCACGGTGCCGGCGGCCGGCTGCCCTTCGCCGGCGAGAACCTTGGTCAGCGTGGTCTTGCCGGCGCCGTTGCGCCCGACGAGGCCGATGCGGTCGCCGGAGTCGATGCGGAAGCTCGCATCCTCCAGCAGCAGACGCGCTCCCGCGCGCAGCTCGATCCCGGTGGCGACGATCACGGCATTCCTCCTATCGGTGCCGCACTACGTCAGCGGCCGGACAACCCCTCCATTCTAGGAGCCGTTCCGGGGTGCTCTCGACGCCTTGTCCGTGCCGATCACGGGTTGGAGGCGGCGCGACCGGCGAGCCCGGCGATCCGCGGCCTGAGGGAGCCGAGCCCTCGGGTAGCGTGAGCCAGCGTGAACGCGCCCATCTCCGTTCGTGACATCACCGCAGCCGAGCACCTCGCCTGGCTGCGGACCCAGCCGTCGGCGAGCTTCCTGCAGACGCCCGCCTGGGCGGACGTCAAGAAAGAGTGGCGCTCGGAGTCGGTGGGCTGGTTCGAGGGCGAGCAGATGGTCGGCGCGGCACTCGTGCTGCACCGCTCGCTCCCTCGGATCAAGCGCTCGCTCGCCTACGTCCCCGAAGGCCCGTGCATCGACTGGTCGTCACCACGGCTGGTCGAGGTGCTGCGCGCCCTGCGCGACCACCTCAAGGCCAAGGGCGCCTTCGCCCTGCGGCTCGGACCGCCCGTTGCCACCCACCGCTGGGGTGCGGAGACGATCAAGGCGGCCATCGCCGACCCAGCTGTCCGTCGCTACGACGAAGCGACGCCCGACGTCGTCGAGCCGGTCGGGACCGCGGTCGTCGCCGAGCTGGCGCGGCTGGGCTTCCGGCACCTCAGCCCTGACGACGGCTTCGCCGCGGGCCAGCCGGAGTACGTCTTCCAGGTGCCGCTGGCGGGCCGCACCGAGGCCGACGTGCTTGCCGGGATGAACCAGCTGTGGCGGCGCAACATCAAGAAGACCGCGAAGAACGGGGTCACCGTCCGAGAGGGGGACGCGTCCGACCTGCCCGCCTTCCACCGCACCTACGTCGAGACGGCCGAGCGCGACCGCTTCACTCCGCGCGGGCTCGCCTACTTCCAGGCCATGTATGCGGCACTGTCGGCGGAGGATCCCGCCCGGATCCGCGTCTACCTGGCCGAGCACGAGGCCGACGTCCTGGCGGCGACGATCTTCATCCGGGTCGGCGAGCACGCGTGGTACTCCTACGGTGCGTCGACCTCGGCCAAGCGCGAGCTGCAGGGCTCGACGGCGATCCAGTGGCGGATGATGCAGGACGCCCTGGCTGCAGGAGCCGGCGTCTACGACCTGCGCGGCATCACCAACACCGTCGACACCGACAACGCCCACATCGGGCTCATCCGTTTCAAGGTGGGTACGGGTGGCGAGGCCGTGCGCTTGGCCGGCGAGTGGGACCTGCCGTTGAATCGGTTGCTGTACAAGGCTTTCGACCTCTACATGAAGCGGCGGTGAGCGCCCGTGTCCTTCGTCCTGCACGTCGACGCTGAGAGCTGGCGCGCCGGCCACGACCGGTTCGTGGCCGCCCACCCCGGGGTCGTCCCGGTCGTCAAGGGCAACGGCTACGGCTTCGGCCGAAACCTGCTCTGCATCGAGGCTGCCCGGCTGGGGGTGCCGATGGTCGCCGTCGGGGCGTACGCCGAGGTGGCGTCTGCCCTCGCTGCGTTCACTGGCGACGTCCTTGTGATGGAGCCCTACCGCGCCGCGATCCACGCCGAGCTGCCCGACCTCGTCGACCGACGCGTCGTGCACACGGTGACCACGCAGTCCGACCTCGACAGCCTGCGCGGAGCCTCCAGCGAGGCGCGGGTCGTCGTCGAGGGGCTCACCTCGATGAACCGCTACGGCACGCCAGTGGCTGATGTGGCGGAGCTTGCGGGCTTCGCCGATGCGGTCGGGGTCACCGTGCACCTGCCTCTCGGGACGGGCCACGTCGAGGAGATCTCGCGCTTCATCGCCGCCGTTCCGGGCGAGCGCACGTGGTTCGTGTCGCACGTGTCGACAGGTGAGCTGTCCACTCTCGCAGCGCGTTTCCCGGAGCACGAGTTTCGGCCCCGCATCGGCACCGACCTCTGGTACGCCGACAAGGGCTCCTACGAGGTGCGCGCGCACGTGCTCGACGTGAGGCCCGTCACCAAGGGCACGCGCGTCGGCTACCGCCAGCGGCCGCTCCCCGCTGGGCACATCGTGGTCGTCAGCGGCGGCACCTCGCACGGTGTCGCCATGGAGAGCCCGTCGTCGGCAGCCACCGCACGTTCACGGGCCATCGCAGTGGCCGAGGGCGTGCTCGAGGCGGCGCACCGGGTGCGCTCGCCGTTCACCGTCTCCGGCGTCATGCCGAGGTTCGCGGAGCCGCCGCACATGCAGTGCAGCCTCCTCTCGCTGCCGGCCGGGCTGACTCCCCCGCAGATCGGCGACGAGGTCCCGGTGCGCATGCGCCTCACCACGACCACCCCGGACGCCGTCGTCGTCGCCTGAGCGCAGCCAGCTCCTACGTGCCGAGGTCGCCGTCGGGATAGATCCACCGCGGCGGGTCCGGCACGATGACGCCCACCACGCGCGGCTGCGACCCGACGCGCCCGAGGTCGACGACCGACCCGGAGCCGGCCCTTGCGACGATCCGGCGGCACTGCCTCGGAGCACACCACAGGGGCAGCACGTCGCCGTTGTCGGACCGGACCGCCATCCTCAGCGTGCCGGCCATGATGCCACCCTCGCGGGTGTGGACCAGGGCTGGATCCTGGTAGACGACGACGACCGGACGCATGCCGTCGGCATCGACCCGGGTGGCTGCCTCGGCCATCGCGGCGTACTGCAGCCGGGTGGCCTGGTGCTCGCCCACGTCCGAGCGCCAAGTGAGCACGCCCCCCACGACGAGGACGACCAGGCCGGCTGCGGCCAGACGCCCCACGGGGACACCGCGTCGACGAGCGAAGGGGACGCCGACGCGGCGTGACGGTGGCGCGCCGAGCAGCAGGGCCACGGGTAGCACGGCGACGTACCAGGTCCACAGCTGGCCACGGCTCTCTGTCACGACCCCCGTGATGAGGGCCTGCGCGGCGTCAAGCCCGCCGGCAAGGGCGAGCCCCACCAGGAGACGCTGCATACGAGGTCGTACGGCGACGTCCCGCAACCCCAGCCCGATGGCCCCGACGGCCACGGCGGCCGCCCACCACTGCTCGGCCCAGAGGGCTCCGGCGGCCCGTGCCCAGGCTGCTGAGTTCGTCGCCAGGGCGCCGGCCGAGGTGAGCGGGTGAGGGTTGCGCCAGTAGGCGATCTTGATGCCGAAGTAGCCGTGCTCCAGCCAGTTCAGGAGGTACGCCACCCCGACCCCGACGGCGAACCCGGCCAACCATCCCGCCAGGACTGCGAGAACCGCCCGCCACCGCGCCTCACGCAGGAGCACGACGGCGAAGACCGCGAGCAGCACGCCCACCGGGGGGTAGGTCAGGACCGCGGCGGCCTCCCAGCCGACCAGCCACGGCCCCAGGCGCCACCTCGACCGCGCCGCCCAGGGCAGGGTCCACAAGGCGCCGGCCGCGACGAGCACCGACGGCGTCAGCACCCCGGGCCAGTAGAGCAGCTGCACCCAGACGGCGGACGCGTAGAGGCCGACCCCGAGAAGTGCATCGACCGCCGCTCGGGGGCGGATGCCTGCGAGGTGCAGCACACGCCACATCCCGGCCACGAGAAGGGCGTAGCCGACGGCATACGTGATCGCCGCCGAGGTGGGAGTGCCGTGCTGGCCGACCACCGCCCACCACAGGGAGTTGAGCCAGCGGCCCTCGTTGAGCTCGTGGTCGGCCACGGGCGTCACGCCCGGGGTGCGGGCGGGCACGAGGAACGGCCAGTCGTCCTGGCGGATGAACGGGGTCACGGCCTGGCTGAAGGCCTCCGTCAGCAGGAGCGCGCACGCGATGACGACAGGAACGAGGTAGTGCCGGCGGGGCCGCTTCGGCAGCGGGCGGGGCGAGGTCGAGGCGACGGGAGCGGTGCGCGTGGCCCGTGCGCTCGTCAGAGTGTCGCCGAGAGGTCGCAGGTCGGTGGTCGTCACGTTGAGCGGCATACCCAACGGAGAGGAGGAGGGCTTCCGCGTCCGTCGGCGGGCCCTGTCCGCCGGGGTCTGGGGGCTGTTGTCAGCCGAGGCGGTCGAGGATCCGGTCGGCGACCTCCTCGGAGCGCAGCCGTGTCGTGTCCAGCTCGACGGCGTCCGCCGGAGCGGGTAGCTGCGGGATGGACAGCAACGACCGCAGCACCGTCGGGTCCATCAGCTTCGCCCGGCGCGACCGCTCGGGGCGCGCCACCCGGGCCGCCAGCTCGTCTGCGTCGGCGCTCAGCCAGACCGGCACGAAGCCGGCCCCACGGCGCCGCGCGAGACGCCGGAGCCGCTCGAGGATGGCCGCGTTGTCCGGCTCGTCCGGCAGCCAGTTGGTGAAGACGTGGCTGAACGACGGTGGAGCGAGCTCGGCGGCCTCGTGGACGATGTCGAGGACCCGGGCGCGCAGCTCGTCGGTCGCCTCGATGCCCTCACCCCGGTGGACACCCATCGGCACGAACACCGGGTCGTTGACGAGGTGGTTGTCCACGACGATGGCGCCGGTGCGCCGCTCCAGCTCGCGGGCGACCGTGAGCTTCCCGACGGCGGGCGGCCCGACGAGGTAGAAGATGTGCGTGGTTTGGGTCACCCGGAGACCCTATGCCGCCAGGCGGGTACGTCGTCAGAGCAGCAGACGACCCAGGATCCCCCCGCACTAGGGTGATCTCGACCGGATCGGGGGAGCTCCCCGGTCCCGAGCCCAGGAGCGGCAGATGAGCTTCAACGACAACGCGCAGCTCGACACCTCCCAGGTGCAGAGCGGCGGCAGCAGCGGCGGAGGAGGCGGCGGCTTCCCCGGCGGCATCCAGGTCGGCGGAGGCATCGGCGGCCTCATCCTGCTCGTGCTCGCGCTCGTCTTCGGCGGCAACGTCCTCGGCGGCGGCAGCTCCGACGGCGGCTCGACCAGTGGCCTGCCCTCGCAGCAGCTCGACAGCAGCCAGCTCTCGGCGGGTGGCCAGGTCGACCGGTCCTCCTTCTCCCAGTGCAAGACGGGCGCCGACGCCAACCGCAATGACGTGTGCCTCATCGTCGCCACGGTCAACAGCGTCCAGGACTACTGGACCAAGACCCTGCCGAAGTACCGGGTGAACTACGAACCGGTGAAGACGGTCATCTACCAGGGCCAGACGCCGTCGGGCTGCGGCACGGCGAACGCGCAGGTGGGTCCCTTCTACTGCCCGCTCGACTCCAAGGTCTACGTCGACGCGAGCTTCTTCCAGGAGCTGACGAGCAAGTTCGGCGCCGACGGTGGCCAGCTCGCCATGGAGTACGTCATCGCCCACGAGTACGGCCACCACATCCAGAACCTGCTGGGCCTGCTGAACCGGGCGCAGCAGGACCCGCAGGGCGCCAACTCGGGAGCCGTCCGAACGGAGCTGATGGCCGACTGCCTCGCCGGCACCTGGGTCAAGCACGCGACCGAGACCACCGACGCGAACGGCACCCCGCTGCTCAAGCCCATCACCCAGAGCGACATCAAGTCCGCCCTCTCCGCGGCTTCGGCCGTGGGCGACGACCGCATCCAGGAGAAGATGCAGGGCCGCGTCACCCCCGAGACCTGGACACACGGCTCCGCGCAGGCCCGGATGAAGTGGTTCACCCAAGGTTACGAGACCGGCGACCTCAACCAGTGCAACACCTTCGGCGTCCCCACCGTCACCTGAGGCGCTGACACGATCGAAAGAGCAGTTCGTCCGCCCGGACGAACTGCTCTCCCGGGGCGAACTGCTCTTTCGATTCTCAGGGATCGGTGGGCTCCGTGAGCTCGATGCGCGTGGCTCGGCCGCGCCGCAGCGCCGTCTCGAGCACGTCGCGCTTCGGGTCCGGCAGGTCGTAGAGCTCGCGCATCGGCAGGCCGGCGAGGGCGCGCAGTGCCGGCGCCCCGAGCACCTCGCGCACGAGCGCGCGGTCACCCCCGACCACCAGGGCGCGAGGTATGCCGTCCGCGCCCGTGCGTGGGGACTCGTCGTCCCCCAGGAGCACCCTGCGGGCGTGCGCGACCACGGCGTCGACGAGCTCGTCTGCCTGCTTGCCTCGGCGCCGTGCGAAGCGCTGCTGGGACCACCCCCCTGCGGCGGTGCGCGACTGCACGTGGCGGGTGCCGACCTTCGACGCCGTGAAGTCGCCGGCGCGGGCCAGCCCGACGGCATACCCCCCACGCCGCACGAGCACGACACCGAGGGGCTCGTGCGCGAACGGCGTTGCCACGACTGTGGAGCCGTCAGCCGCGCGAGCGGAGACGACGACGCCGCCGGGAGTGGTCTCCTCGGCGGCGTCGTAGGGGCCGTGGCGCTCGGCGAAGCCCGTCATCCATCGGTCGAACCGTGCGGGGTCGACCTCGATGACGCGCGTCGTCACGGGCGCTGGTGGTGCACGCTCAGAGGTTGAAGCCGAGGGCGCGCAGCTGCTCGCGGCCGTCCTCGGTGATCTTGTCGGGACCCCACGGCGGCATCCACACCCAGTTGATGCGGTGCGTCGTGACGAGGCCCTCGAGCGCCTGTGCGGTCTGGTCCTCGATGACGTCGGTGAGCGGGCACGCGGCCGAGGTCAGCGTCATGTCGAGGACGGCGTGCGACTGCGCGTCGACGGTGATGCCGTAGACGAGGCCGAGGTCGACGACGTTGATGCCCAGCTCGGGGTCGACGACGTCGCGCATGGCCTCTTCGACGTCGGCCACGTTGGGCGGGGTGGTGGTCTGGGTCATGACGGAACTCCTTGGGGGGAGGCGGGACTCGTGGACGAGATGTCGATGCCGGCCTGGGCCAGCGCGTCGGTGAAGGCGGTCCAGCCGAGCAGGGCGCACTTGACGCGCGCGGGGTACTTCGAGACACCGGCGAAGGCGACACCGTCACCGATGACCGTCTCGTCGCCGGTGACCTGGCCGCGGGAGGTGAGCATGGACCGCATGGCCGCGAAGGTCTCGAGCGCCGCGGAAACCGGGTGGCCGATGACCTCCTCGGCGAGCACGGACGAGCTGGCGACGGAGATCGAGCAGCCCTGGGCCGAGTACGAGACGTCGGTGACGACGGCGTCGGGGCCGGTGCCCGAGACGTCGACCCGCAGGGTCACCTCGTCGCCGCAGGTCGGGTTGATGTGGTGCACCTCGGCGTCGAACGGCTCACGCAGACCTGCATGGTGCGGCCGCTTCGAGTGCTCGAGGATGAGCTCCTGGTAGAGGTCCATCAGCTGGCCTCCCGTTCGATGTCGAGGCCGAAGATCACCGGCACCCGGTCGAGGGCCGCAAGCAGCGCCTCGACCTCGGCGGCGGTGTTGTGGACGGCGAACGACACGCGGGTCGTGGCAGTGGCACCGAGCGCACGGTGCAGCGGCCACGCGCAGTGGTGGCCCACGCGGACGGCCACCCCGGCATCGTCGAGCACCTGTCCGACGTCGTGGGCGTGCACGCCGTCGACGACGAACGCGACGGCACCGCCGCGCGGGGTGCCGACCGAGGGACCGACGACGCGGACCCACGGGCGCTCGGCCAGACCCCGCTGCAACAGGTCGACGAGGGCGGCCTCGTGCGCGTGGAGGCGCTCGATGCCCAGGTCCTCGATCCAGCGGATCGCGGCAGCCAGTCCCACGGCCTGCGCCGCGTTCGGCACGCCGGCCTCGAACTTCTGCGGTGCGGGCGCGTAGGTCGAGCGCTCCATCGTGACGAGCTCGATCATCGAGCCGCCCGTGAGGAAGGGCGGCATGACCTCGAGCAGCTCGCCGCGGCCCCAGAGCACGCCGACCCCCATGGGGCCGTACATCTTGTGGCCGCTGAAGGTGATGAAGTCGGCGCCCAGGGTGGCGACGTCGACCGCGAGGTGCGGCACCGACTGGCACGCGTCGACGACGACGAGTGCCCCGACGGCGTGCGCGCGCTCGGCGAGCTCGGTGACGGGGTTGACCGTGCCGAGCACGTTGGAGACGTGGGTGAAGGCGAACACCTTGGTGCGCTCGGTGAGCAGGTCGTCGAGGCCCGAGACGTCGAGCGCCCCGTCGTGGTCGACGGGCACCCAGCGCAGGGTCGCGCCGGTGCGACGAGCGAGCTCCTGCCACGGCACGAGGTTGGCGTGGTGCTCCATCTCGGTCACGAGGATCTCGTCACCGGGGCCGAGCAGGAACCGCTCGTCCTTGGGCTCGTCGGTCGGGGCCGCGTTGGAGAAGGCGTACGCGACGAGGTTGAGCGCCTCGGTGGCGTTCTTCGTGAAGACCACCTCGTCGGCTGGCGCGCCGACGAACGAGGCGATCGTCGCCCGCGCCGCCTCGAAGTCGTCGGTCGCCTCCTCTGCGAGCTGGTGCGCGCCGCGATGGACGGCGGCGTTGTGCTGCTCGTAGAACGCGCGTTCGGCGTCGAGGACCGGCGTCGGCTTGTGCGACGTCGCCCCGGAGTCGAGGTAGACGAGCGGCCTGCCGTCGCGCACCGTGCGCGCCAGGATGGGGAAGTCGCCGCGGATCGCGGCGAGCTCCCCGTCCGTGAAGGGCAGGACGTCGGTCATTCGGCTCAGGCCTGGGCCGCCGCGGCGGGGGCCGCGGTGAGGTAGCGGTCGTAACCCTCGTCCTCGAGGCGGTCGGCCAGCTCGGGGCCACCCTCCTCGACGATCTTGCCGTCGACGAAGACGTGCACGAAGTCGGGCTTGATGTAGCGCAGGATGCGTGTGTAGTGCGTGATGAGCAGGACGCCGAGGTCGCTCGCGTCCTTGGCGCGGTTGACGCCCTCGGAGACGATCTTGAGCGCGTCGACGTCGAGCCCGGAGTCGGTCTCGTCGAGGATCGCCATCTTCGGCTTGAGCAGCTCCATCTGGAGGATCTCGTGGCGCTTCTTCTCGCCGCCGGAGAAGCCCTCGTTGACGTTGCGCTCGGCGAACGCGGGGTCCATGCGCAGGTTGCCCATCGCCGCCTTGACGTCCTTGACCCACGTGCGCAACTTGGGGGCCTCACCCTCGATGGCGGTCTTGGCCGTGCGCAGGAAGTTGCTCACCGTGACCCCGGGGACCTCGACGGGGTACTGCATCGCGAGGAAGAGGCCGGCGCGGGCGCGCTGGTCGACCTTCATCGCGAGGACGTCCTCCCCGTCGAGCGTCACGGTGCCGCCGGTGACGGTGTACTTCGGATGGCCGGCGATGCTGTAGGCCAGCGTCGACTTGCCGGAGCCGTTGGGCCCCATGAGCGCGTGGGTCTCCCCCGACTTCACGGTGAGGTCGACCCCGCGCAGGATCTCCTTGGGGCCGTCCTCGGTCTCGACCGAGACCGTCAGTCCCTTGATCTCGAGCGTGCTCATGGGTCAGTTCTCCTTGTGGGTGCTGGCGGTGTCAGGGCTGGGGGTGTGCTGGGTGGGAGCGGCGTACGCGGTCGACGCGAGCTCGTCCTCGATGGCCGCGGTGATCTCGTCGCGGAGGTCGGCGAGCGGGATCTCACGGATGATGTCGGCGAAGAAGCCGCGGACGACGAGACGCTTGGCCTCGTCCTCGGTGATGCCGCGCGACTGCAGGTAGAACAGCTGCAGGTCGTCGAACCGGCCTGTGGCAGAGGCGTGCCCGGCACCCAGGATCTCGCCGGTCTCGATCTCGAGGTTCGGCACCGAGTCGGCGCGGGCGCCGTCCGTGAGAACGAGGTTGCGGTTGAGCTCGTAGGTGTCGGTGCCCTCGGCCTCCGCGCGGATCAGGACGTCGCCGACCCACACGGTGCGGGCGGTCTCGCCCTGGAGCGCACCCTTGTAGGTGGCGCGGCTCTTGCAGTGCGGCGCGTTGTGGTCGACGTACGAGCGGTGCTCGAGGTGCTGGCCGGCGTCGGCGAAGTAGACGCCGAGCAGCGTGGCGTCACCGCCCGGACCGGCGTAGCGCACGTTGGCGTTGACGCGGACGACCTCGCCGCCGAGCGTCACAGACAGGTGCCTGTACCGGGCGTCACGGCCCACGAGCGCGTCGTGCTGGGCGAGGTGGCGGGCGTCGTCGGCCCAGCGCTGCACCGACACGACGGTCAGGTCGGAGCCGTCGTCGGTGATGACCGACACGAGCTGCGAGTAGTGCGCCGAGCCAGTGTGCTCGACGACCACGGTCGCCTTGGAGAAGCGTCCGGCGCGCACGACGAGGTGGCCGTGGACGGGCTCGCCGCCCTGGCCGACGAGCGAGAGGCGCACGGGCTGGTCGAGCTCGGCCTCGGCCGGGATGTCAAGCAGCAGCGCACCGTCCGCCGCGGCTCCCGCGACGGCTGCCGCGCGATCCTGGGGCGGCAGGATGCCGAGGGCCTGCGCCTGCTCGGCGCCGATCGTCGACGTCGTGACGCCCTCCGGAAGGGAGGTGGCCCAGTCGAGCCGGCCGGTCGCTCCCTCGGCCAGCAGGCCGGCGAGCTTCTTGACGGGCGTGAAGCGCCAGTCCTCCTCGCGGCCGCTCGGGAGCGGGAAGGCGGCGACGTCGAAGGACGCCGTGCGCTCGGCACGCGACTGGTCGGGCACGAAGGCCGCGGCCGAGTCGGTGTGCCCGGAGGCACCCGGCACGGTCGCGGTGGCGGTGGCGGTGGGGGCGGCGTCGGGCACCGTGGTCTCGCTCTGCTGGGTCTCGGTGGTCTGGGTCGTCTGGGCGGTCGTGTCAGCCAGAAGGCTCATCAGCCGACGGCTCCTTCCATCTGCAGCTCGATGAGGCGGTTCAGCTCGAGGGCGTACTCCATCGGCAGCTCGCGGGCGATCGGCTCGATGAAGCCGCGCACGATCATCGCCATGGCCTCGTCCTCGGCCATGCCGCGGGACATGAGGTAGAAGAGCTGGTCCTCGGACACCTTGGAGACCGTGGCCTCGTGACCCATCGAGACGTCGTCCTCGCGGATGTCGACGTAGGGATAGGTGTCGGAGCGGCTGATCGTGTCGACGAGCAGCGCGTCGCAGCGCACGGTCGAGGCCGAGTGCGAGGCGCCCTCGAGCACCTGCACGAGGCCGCGGTAACTCGCGCGACCGCCCCCACGGGCGACCGACTTGCTGATGATCGAGCTCTTCGTGTTGGGGGCCGCGTGGACCATCTTCGAGCCGGTGTCCTGGTGCTGGCCCTCGCCCGCGAAGGCGATCGAGAGCGTCTCGCCCTTGGCGTGCTCGCCCATCAGGAAGACGGCCGGGTACTTCATCGTCACCTTGGAGCCGATGTTGCCGTCGACCCACTCCATCGTGGCGCCGGCCTCGCACGTCGCGCGCTTCGTGACGAGGTTGTAGACGTTGTTGGACCAGTTCTGGATCGTCGTGTAGCGCACGCGGGCGTTCTTCTTGACGATGATCTCGACGACGGCCGAGTGCAGCGAGTCCGACTTGTAGATCGGGGCGGTGCAGCCCTCGACGTAGTGCACGTAGGAGCCCTCGTCGGCGATGATCAGCGTCCGCTCGAACTGGCCCATGTTCTCGGTGTTGATGCGGAAGTACGCCTGGAGCGGGATGTCGACGTGGACGCCCTTGGGCACGTAGATGAACGAGCCACCCGACCACACGGCCGTGTTGAGCGAGGCGAACTTGTTGTCGCCGGCCGGGATCACCGTCGCGAAGTGCTCGCGGAAGAGGTCCTCGTGCTCCTTCAGCGCCGTGTCGGTGTCGAGGAAGATGACGCCCTGGGCCTCGAGGTCCTCACGGATCTGGTGGTAGACGACCTCCGACTCGTACTGCGCGGCGACACCGGAGACGAGGCGCTGCTTCTCGGCCTCGGGGATGCCCAGGCGGTCGTAGGTGTTCCGAATGTCCTCGGGCAGGTCGTCCCACGTGGCCGCCTGCTTCTCGGTCGACTTCACGAAGTACTTGATGTTCTGGAAGTCGATGCCGGTGAGGTCCGAGCCCCAGGCGGGCATCGGCTTCTTGCCGAAGAGGCTGAGGCTCTTCAGGCGCAGCTTCGTCATCCACTCGGGCTCACTCTTGCGGGCCGAGATGTCGCGCACGACGTCCTCGCTGAGCCCACGACGCGCCGTGGACCCGGCCACGTCGCTGTCGGCCCAGCCGTACTCGTAGGTGCCGATGCCCTTGAGGCCGGGGTTCAGCTCTTCGATGTGGGTGGTCATGAGGAACCTTCCTTGACGTGCGTGAGCGTGTCGGTGCTGCTGGTGGGGGGCGTGCTCGTGCGGGGCGTACGCGTGCCGGTGACCGTGCGTGCGGTGGTCGCGGCCACTGGGTCAACACCGGGGGACGCCGTGGTCTTCCGGCCTCGGGCGCCGATTCCGCCGGTCGGCACGAAGGTGGTGCACACGTGGTGGCCGCCCGCCAGGGTGGCGAGCCGCTGGACGTGAACCCCCAGGAGGCGGGAGAAGGCGTCGGTCTCGGCCTCGCAGAACGCGGGGAACTCGGTGGCGACGTGCTGCACGGGGCAGTGGCCCTGGCACAGCTGGACACCGGTCAGGCCGCCGGCCCCGACCGGCCTCGCGGTGGCCGCGAAGCCGTCCTCGCTGAGCGCCTCGACGAGGGCCGCCGTGCGGGCGGAGGGGTCGTCGCCGGCGGCGGCGAGGCGGGCGGCATACCGCTCCTCGAGGTCGCCGACCCGGCTGCGGGCGAAGTCCGCCACCGCTGCAGGACCGGCGTGCTGCTCGAGGTAGCGCAGCACCTCGACGGCGAGAGAGTCGTAGTCGGCCTCGAGCGCGCTGTGGCCGGCGTCGGACACGACGTACGCGCGGGCGGGGCGACCGCGGCCGCGGCGACCACCGGAGGGCTCGTGCGGCACGACGGCACCCTGCTCGACGAGGACGTCGAGGTGGCGCCGGACCGCGGCGGGTGTCAGGTCGAGGTGGCGGCCGAGCTCGGCCGCCGTGATGGGGCCGTCTGCGGAGACCATGTGGAGCACGCGCGAGCGGGTGCGGGACTCGAGCGGCGACCCGTGGTCGCCGTCCTTCGCCTCGCGCGGCGCATGCTCACCGATAAACACCACACCAGTGTGACCTAATTGCCCCCAGGACTCCAGTTAGGAGCCCCTTACCGCTCGCGGCGCCGGCCACCGTCGCAGTCCCCCAGGCCCGCGAGGTCCTCGCCGTCCTCGCCGCCGTCCTCGCCGCCGTCCTCGTCCTCGTCCTCGTCGGACTCCGGCGGCATGATCACCGAGGGGAGTCGGGTGCGGGGCGGGGCCACCGCGTCGGGACCGAACCACCGTCGCCGCAGGGGACCCGTGAGCCAGCCGAGCGGACACGTCAGCACGTAGCCGTAGGCGAGCGCCATGCCGGTCTGGCCCGGGTAGAGCGCCAGCCCCAGCACGATGACGACCACCAGGGGGACGGTGATCCGCAGGTGGCGGGGCGAGAGCAGGTCGCGGAAGGACCGGAAGCGGAACGAGGACGCCATCAGGGCGGCCGGGACGACGCCGGCGGCGACCGGCACCAGCGGCGCCCAGTCGTAGAGCGGGTCGCCGATCGCGAGCACAGTGGAGATGACCACGCCTGCCGCGCCGGGGCTCGCGAGGCCGACGAAGTAGCGCTTGTCGGCCAGCGGGTCGATGGTCACGTTGAAGCGGGCCAGGCGGTAGGCGGCGCACGCCAGCCAGAACATCGCCCCCGCCCAGGCCCAGACCGGGTAGGCCGGCAGGGCCCACGTGTAGACGAGGACGGCGGGGGCGATCCCGAAGGAGATGAGGTCGGCCAGCGAGTCGAACTGCAGGCCGAACGGCGTGATGGCGCCGACGGCCCGGGCCACCGCGCCGTCGCAGATGTCGAGCACGATCGAGATGCCGACGAGGACGGCGGCCGTGCGGAAGTGGCCCTGGAAGGAGAGCAGCACCGAGGAGAAGCCGCACAGCATGTTGCCGAGGGTGAAGAGGCTCGGGAGCGTCGCCCGGGCGCGGACGCGCGGGTTGAGGCGGTCGAGGGGGATGACCCTGGCACCCGTGGCGGAGACGAGCCGCATCCGCCGGCTCACGCGGTCCCGCCGGCGGGGGCGGTCGTCGGAGGCCGTGTCGCCGGTCATGAGAGGTCCGCCGCGGGGAGGCGGGCCGGCCGGCGCGGTGATCACCGTGGGCGCGGCCGCCATGACGGCGAAGGGCCGGGCGGCTGGGTCGATCTTCACGAGTGCGGTCTCCGTCGGGTGCGAGAGGTGGGAGCAGCGGGCCGGCGGCGGTCGTGCCCGGGGCGGGACGAAGGGTACGCGCTCCGCGGCCGACGGCGCGATGACCGGGCTTCCTCTCTCCGAGCCTAGACTCATGAGCCATGACCGCCGCGGTGACACTGGCCGACCTGCACCGCACCTTCGGTCAGGTGGCGGCGCTCGACGGCCTGAGCTGGTCGGCCCCTGCGGGCCGCATCACAGCAGTGCTCGGGCCCAACGGTGCAGGCAAGACGACGGCCATCGAGTGCGCCGTCGGCCTGGGCCGTCCGGACTCCGGCGACGTGCGCGTGCTGGGCGTGGACCCGTGGCAGGCGAGCGCCGACCACCGGGCCCGGGTCGGCGTGATGCTGCAGGCGGGCGGGCTGCCCAACGGCACGAAGCCGCTGCGCCTGCTGCACCATCTGTCCCGCCTCTACGCGGCACCCATGGACGTGGAGGCCGTCGCCCGGCGCCTGGGCGTCACGGACTTCGCCTCGACCACGGTGCGCCGGCTCTCGGGCGGACAGAAACAGCGGCTGGCCCTCGCCGCCTCGCTGCTCGGCCGCCCCGAGGTGCTCTTCCTCGACGAGCCGGCCGCCGGCCTCGACCCCCACGGCCGGCTCGACGTCTGGGACCTCGTGACGGAGCAGCGTGAGGCGGGGGTCACCGTGGTGGTGACGACGCACTCCTTCGAGGAGGCCGACCGCCTCGCCGACCACCTCGTCATCATGAACGCCGGACGCGCCGTCGCGGAGGGGGCTCCCGACGCAGTGACAGGCGGCCGTTCGCTCGAGGACGTCTACTTCAGCCTGACCCGGAGGGGGGCCGCGTGAGCACGTCAGCCGGTCCCGTGGCCTCGACCACGGGACGTGCCGCCCCCGCGCGACGTCGGGTCCTGGCCCAAGCCGCATTCGAGGTCGGCAGCCTCCTGCGCAACGGCGAGCAGCTGCTCGTCTCGCTCGTCCTGCCGGCGATGGCGCTGGTCGGGCTGAGCCTCACCACGTCCCCGTCGCTCGGTCCGGGCATCCGCATCGACGTGGCGACGCCCGGTGTCATCGCCCTCTGCGTCGTCTCTGCCGCCTTCACGTCCCAGGCCATCGCCACGGGCTTCGACCGCCGCTACTCCGTCCTGCGCTACCTCGGCGTCACGCCTCTGGGCCGCGGCGGTCTCGTCGCCGCGAAGGTGCTGGCCACGCTGGCCGTCGAGGTCGTGCAGATCGGATTGGTCGCGGGGCTGGGCCTGGCGCTCGGCTGGAGCCCGGAGCCGGCCGGGATCGCGTATGCCGTCCTCTTCGTCGTCGTGGGCACCTGGGCCTTCGTGGCGCTGGCCCTCCTGCTGGCGGGAACGCTGCGGGCGGAGGCGGTGCTCGCCGTCGCCAACCTCGTGTGGGTCCTGCTGCTGGGCCTCGGCGGCGTCATCGTGCCCCGTACGCAGCTGCCGGCCGGGCTCTCGCACCTTGCGGCCTACCTGCCCTCGGGCGGCCTGGCCGACGGCCTGCGGTCGGCGCTGGTGCGCGGAGAGCTGAACCTCGCCGCCCTCGGCGTCGTCGTCGCGTGGGCGCTCGTCGCCACCGTGCTCGCGGCGCGTCTCTTCCAGTTCGACGACTGAGCCGGACACACTGGCGACACCCAGGACCGCTCGGAGCACGGCTCACCGCCGCCTTCGACGACCTGACGACCGCCCGGCCTGGAGGCAACGTGTTCGACTACATCTTCGGTCTGCCCATGCACGTGCTCGTGATCCATGCCGTCGTCGTCCTGGTGCCCCTGTCGGCGCTCTGCGCCATCGCGTACGTCGTGCGACCGGAGTGGCGCCACCTGCTGCGGTGGCCGACCGCCGTCGGAGCCGTCGTCTCCGGCGTCTCCGCCTACGTGGCGGCCGAGAGCGGTGAGGCGCTGCAGCGCAGGGTCGTGCGGGTGCGGGCGAGCACCACCGACGCCGCCCTGCTCGGCGAGCACGTCGAGTGGGGCGACCGCGCCAAGCTGTTCTGCCTGGCGTTCATGGTGCTGACGCTGGTCGCGCTGTGGTTCGCCCGGCCCCGAGACGAGGAGTCGCCGCGCCGGCGTTCCTTCGACGTCTTGACCGGGACGCTCGTGGTGGTCTCCGCTGCGATCGCGGTCATCACCGTCGTGCTCGCCGGGCACGCTGGGGCGCAGGTCGTGTGGACCGCGTTGGCCTGACCGGCACGAGGCTGGTTCGGGTGTCCCGGCCCGGCGGCATACCCTTGAGGGGTGTCCTCCACGCGAACCGTGAGCGACGCCGACGCACGGGCGGCCACCCCCCGTCTCGCCCGGCTCGCCAGCCACCTGCCCGCCGTTCCCGCCCGGTGGGCCCGACCGGTCCTGATGGCCAACCTCGTCGCAGAGGTGGGCATCGTCGTGACCGGCGGGATCGTGCGGCTGACCGGCAGCGGCCTCGGCTGCAGCACCTGGCCCGAGTGCCAGCCCGGCTCCTTCACGCCCGTCCGCACGCCGCAGAGCGCCTACCACGACCTCGTCGAGTTCGGGAACCGCACGCTGACCTTCGTCGTCGCGGTGCTCGCCATCGCCTCGCTCTGGGTCGTGCTGACCCACTGGCCGCGCCGCCCCAGGCTCCACCTCGTGGCCATCGGCGTCCTGGCCGGCATCCCGGCGCAGGCTGTCCTCGGCGGCATCAGCGTGCTCACCGGGTTGAACCCCTGGACCGTCATGGGCCACTTCCTGCTGTCCATGGTGCTCGTCGCCCTGGCCACCGCCCTGGTGCGCGGCTCCCGCGATGACGTGTCGGGCCCCGGTGAGCTCGTCGTGCACCCGCTCGCCAGGACCCTCGCGATCGTCACGAGCGCGGTCGGCGCGGTCGTCCTCCTGCTCGGCACCGTCGTGACGGGCTCGGGGCCCCACTCGGGAGACGCCGACCGGCCGGCCCGCACCGGCTTCGACCCCCAGGCCGTGTCGTGGCTGCACGCGGACGCCGTGATGCTCTTCTCGGGGCTCGTCATCGCCACGCTCGTGGTGGTGCGCATCTCGGCGACGACCGACGATGCGCGTCGAGCCTGGACCATGGTGCTCGTCGTGACCATCGCCCAGGGCGTCATCGGCTACGTCCAGTACTTCACCAAGCTCCCCGAGCTGCTCGTCCTCGCCCACATGCTCGGCGCCAGCCTGCTCGTGGTCGCCCTGACGTTCGGGGTCCTGGCGACGCGGCGGCACCCGGTCTGACTCCGGGCCCAGGACGCTTGCCTAGGCTGGGGTCGTGAGCGACCAGCCGACCCTGCGTGAGGGCGAGCTCGTGCTGCGGCCGTGGACGCTGGACGACAGCGACGCCACGCGCTCCCTGCACGACGACGAGATCGCCCGCTGGTTCGACTCCCCGGCCACCCCGCCGACCGCCGAGGAGCACCACGCCTGGATCCGGCGCACGCACACCGAGTGGGCCCACCGGTCCAGGGCGACCTTCCTCGTCGAGTGGGGCGGGTCGGCCGCAGGCACCGTCGACGTGCGCGTCCAGGGCCTGGGGGTCGGAGTCCTCTCCTGGGCGGTCTACGCACCACACCGGGGCCAGGGACTCGCGTGGCGGGCCGTGCGCCTGCTCGTCGAGTGGGCCTGGGACGGTCTCGGCGTCGAGCGCGTCGAGGCGCACGTCAACCCCGGCAACCGCGCCGCGGTGCGCACTGCGCTGCGCGCCGGGCTGCGCCGCGAGGGACTGCTGCGCGGCAACACCACCCTGGGCGGCGCCCGTCAGGACACCCTCGTCCTCGGCCGCCGGCGTGACGACGCGCACCCCGACTCGCGCCAGGGCTTCACGGCGATGCTCGACTCGACGCTGCCGACGAAGCGCGCCATCGGCCAGGGCGCCCTGCGCTCCCCCTCCGGACACGTGCTCCTGTGCGAGCTCGTCTACAAGCGCGACTGGGACCTGCCGGGAGGCGTCGTCGACCGGCACGAGTCCCCCGCCGCCTGCGTGGTGCGCGAGGTCCGCGAGGAGCTCGACCTCGTCGTGACGGCTGGTCCGCTCCTCGCCGTCAACTGGCTCCCGGCCCTGCACGGCTGGGCCGACGCGACGGCCTTCGTCTTCGACCTGGGCACCATCGAGCCCGACGTCATCGAGCGGGCGCACCTGCAGCAGCGCGAGATCCGAGACGTCCACTGGACAGGCCCGCACGACTGGCCCGGTCGGGTGGCGCCCTACAACGAACGCCTGCTCAAGGCCCTGCACCACCACGAGGGCGGCACGCTCTACCTCGAGGACGGCGCGCCGACCCCCTGACCGCGGCACACGGCATACGCCCTCGGTGGGCTCAGGAGAGGAACGGCAGCGGCAGGTGCCAGATCGGGTCGAGCGCGACCCCCACGAACAGGATCGTGAGGTACGTGATCGAGAAGTGGAACAGGCGCATCGGCTTGAGGACGTCGTCGGCCGCACCGGCCCGCGCCCTGGCCAGCAGTCGGTGCGCCTCGGTCAGGAAGAGCCCGCCGGCCACCACGGCCGCCGCGGTGTAGACCCAGCCGACGTGTTGGACGGGGATGAGCGCGAGCGAGGTCAGCACCATCGCCCAGGAGTAGGCGACGATCTGCCGCGCGACGACGACGAAGCGCTCGACGACCGGCAGCATCGGCACGTGCGCCGTGGCGTAGTCGTCCTTGTAGCGCAGCGACAGCGGCCAGTAGTGCGGCGGCGTCCAGAAGAAGATGACGAGGAAGAGGATGAACGCCGACCAGCTGAGCGAGCCGGTGACGGCCGACCACCCGATCAGCACCGGCATGCAGCCCGCTGCGCCGCCCCACACGATGTTCTGGGCCGTGCGCCGCTTGAGCAGCAGGGTGTAGCCGAAGACGTAGAAGGCGAGGGCGCCCAGGGCGAGCCACGCGCTCAGCCAGTTGACGAGCAGTCCCAGCCACAGGGTCGACGCGACGGTCAGCGCGACGCCGAAGACGAGCGCCCCCCGCGGACTGACCGTGCCGGTGACCAGGGGCCGGCGGCTCGTGCGGTGCATGACGGCGTCGATGTCGCGGTCGATGTAGCAGTTGAGGGTGTTCGCGGCGCCGGCCGACAGGGTGCCACCGACGACCGTCGCGACGACGAGCCAGAGGTTGGGCACGCCGTGCTCGGCCAGGAACATCACCGGGATGGTCGTGATGAGGAGCAGCTCGATGATCCGCGGCTTCATCAGCGAGACGTACTGTCCGACGAGGAACTTCACCCCACTGCCGTTCGGACCGTGCAGCGCCGAGAGGTCGGCGCGGGGGTCCACCGTTGTCACTGAGATCCTCACCGCTGGTACGTCGCTCCGACCCTGGGGTACGAAAGCATTGCGTCGCAAGTCTAGACCGTCAACGCGGACGGCCGGCACCGCGCCGAGGGGCGCCGAACCACCCTTCGGGCGAGGTGTGATCCCTCACAGCACGGGGACTAGGCTCGTCGCAGTACGCGACCCACCTTGCCGAAGGAGAACCGTTCCGTGCCCACCGCTGCGTCCAGCGCCGCCCCCACGGCGAAGAATCCCACCCGATCCAGCACCTCGCGGACGGCGAGGACGAAGGGCCTGCTGGCACAGCGCGACCCGGGTCTGCCGATGCCCGTGGCGAAGAAGGCCGGCTGGAGCGACCTCGACGTGCGCGCGGTCGACACGACGCGTCTGCTCGCCGCGGACGCCGTGCAGAAGGTCGGCAACGGCCACCCCGGCACGGCCATGTCCCTCGCGCCGCTCGCGTACCTGCTCTACCAGAACGTCATGACGCACGACCCCTCCGACCCGGCGTGGCTGGGACGCGACCGGTTCGTGCTCTCGTGCGGGCACTCGAGCCTCACGCAGTACATCCAGCTCTACCTCAGCGGCTACGGCCTGTCCCTCGACGACCTCAAGTCGCTGCGCACGTGGGGCTCGCTGACCCCTGGTCACCCCGAGGTGCACCACACCCCCGGCGTGGAGATCACGACCGGGCCCCTCGGCTCGGGCCTCGCCTCGGCGGTCGGCATGGCCATGGCGCAGCGCCGCCAGCGCGGGCTCTTCGACCCGGACGCGAAGCCGGGCACGAGCCCCTTCGACCACCACGTCTACGTCATCGCCTCCGACGGCGACATGCAGGAGGGCGTCTCCCACGAGGCCTGCGCGCTCGCGGGCCACCAGGAGCTCGGCAACCTCACCGTCCTCTACGACGCCAACCAGATCTCCATCGAGGACGACACCGACATCGCCTTCAGCGAGGACGTCGGCGCGCGGTTTGAGGCCTACGGCTGGCACGTCGTCGAGGTGGACTGGCGCCAGGACGCCGACGGCGCCACCTACGTCGAGGACGTCGACGCCCTCCTCGCCGCGATCCGCTCCGGTGACAAGGTGACCGACAAGCCGACCCTCGTCGTGCTTCACACGATCATCGCGTGGCCGGCGCCGACCAAGCAGAACACCGGCAAGTCGCACGGCTCCGCGCTCGGCGACGACGAGGTCGAGGCGACCAAGGAGCTCCTCGGCTTCGACCCGAAGAAGAGCTTCGTCGTCGAGCCCGCCGTGCTGAAGCACGCCCGCGACGTCGTCAAGCGCGGCAAGGCGGCCCACCGCGAGTGGGACAAGTCGTTCAAGGCCTGGCGCAAGGCCAACCCGGACCGCGCGCAGCTGCTCGACCGGATCCTGTCGGGGCAGGCGCCCGCAGGCCTCTCCAAGGCGCTGCCCTCCTTCCCTGCCGATGAGAAGGGCGTCGCCACCCGCGCCGCCTCCGGCAAGGTGCTCACCGCCCTCGCCGACGTCATGCCGGAGCTCTGGGGTGGGTCCGCCGACCTCGCCGAGTCGAACAACACGACGATGGAGGGCGAGCCCTCCTTCATCCCCAGCGGCAAGCAGACGCGCTCGTGGAAGGGCGGCCCCTACGGCCGAACGCTCCACTTCGGCATCCGCGAGAACGGCATGGGCATGATCCTCAACGGGATCGCGCTCGAGGGCCTGACCCGTCCCTACGGCGGCACCTTCCTCGTCTTCTCCGACTACATGCGCCCGGCCGTCCGCCTCGCCTCGATCCAGCAGGCGCCCGTCACGTACGTGTGGACGCACGACTCCATCGGCCTCGGCGAGGACGGCCCGACCCACCAGCCGATCGAGCACCTCGCCGCCCTGCGCGCCATCCCGGGCCTCGACGTCGTGCGTCCCGCGGACGCGAACGAGACGGCGGCCGCCTGGGCCCAGATCCTCACGAACACCGACGGCCCCGCGGCACTGTGCCTGACGCGCCAGCCCGTGCCGACGTGGGACCGCAAGAAGTACGGCAAGCTCAGCGGCGTCGCCAAGGGCGCCTACGTCCTCGTCGAGGAGTCGCGTCCCGGCGACCCGGACGTCGTCCTCGTCGCCACCGGCTCGGAGGTCCAGCTCGCCGTCGAGGCCGCCGAGCGGCTCGAGAAGTCCAAGATCGCGACGCGCGTCGTCTCGATGCCGTGCCGGGAATGGTTCGAGAAGCAGGGCCGTTCCTACCAGGACAAGGTCCTGCCGCCGGCGGTTCGCGCCCGCGTGAGCGTCGAGGCCGGGATCTCCATGGGCTGGCACGACATCGTCGGCGACGCCGGGCGCATCGTGAGCATCGAGCACTTCGGTGCCTCTGCCGACCAGGCCACGCTCTTCCGTGAGTTCGGCATCACCGCCGACGCCGTCGTCAAGGCCGCAAAGGACTCCCTCAAGGCCGCCCGGAACGGAGCGAAGAGCGCACCCGGGGTGACCGAGACCAACCCGGCGCGCGCCGCCCAGAGCGCCTCCACCGACGTCATGGGCGCCGTGGACCACACCGGCAGCGGCAACGCCGCCCGCGCGGCAGCCGCATCCGCAACGAGCAAGGGGAAGTGACCAGCATGACCAACCCGAACACCCAGGCACTCTCGGAGGCAGGCGTCTCCATCTGGCTCGACGACCTCTCCCGTGAGCTCATCGAGACCGGCAGGATCTCCGAGCTCATCGAGGAGCGCAACGTCGTCGGCGTCACCTCCAACCCGTCGATCTTCCAGGCGGCGATGGCCAAGGGCGAGCGCTACAACGACGACCTCGCGAAGCTGACCAAGGACGGCAAGGACGTGGAGGAGGTCGTGTTCGAGCTGACGACCTCCGACGTGCGCGAGGCGTGCGACCTCTTCCTGCCGCTCTACGAGTCGACCGAGGGCGTTGACGGCCGCGTCTCCATCGAGGTCGACCCGCGGCTCGCCCACGACACCGACAAGACGGTCGAGCAGGCCAAGGCGCTGCATGCCGCCGTCGACCGCCCGAACGTGCACATCAAGATCCCGGCCACCAAGGCGGGCCTGCCGGCCATCACGGCCACCATCGCCGAGGGCATCAGCGTCAACGTGACCCTGATCTTCTCGCTCGAGCGCTACCGCGCCGTCATGAACGCCTACCTCGAGGGCCTGGAGAAGGCGCACGCCAACGGCCACGACCTGGCGAAGATCCACTCCGTCGCCTCGTTCTTCGTCTCGCGCGTCGACACCGAGATCGACAAGCGCCTCGACGCCGTCGGCACCGACGAGGCCCGCGCCCTCAAGGGCAAGGCGGGCCTCGCCAACGCGCGCCTCGCCTACCAGGCGTTCGAGGAGGTCTTCTCCACCCCGCGCTGGGGCTCGCTCGCCGAGGCCGGCGCCAACGTGCAGCGCCCCCTCTGGGCGTCCACGGGTGTCAAGGACCCGGCATACCCCGACACGATGTACGTCACCGAGCTCGTCGCAGCGGACGTCGTCAACACGATGCCCGGCAAGACGCTCGAGGCGACCGCCGACCACGGCGACATCCACGGCGACACCGTGACGGACGGCTACGAGCTCGCCAGCAACGTCCTCGACGACCTCGAGGGCGTCGGCGTCTCCTACACGGAGGTGGTCGAGCTGCTCGAGAGCGAGGGCGTGGAGAAGTTCGAGAAGGCGTGGGGCGAGCTCCTGGACGGCGTCACCGCAGAGATGGAGAAGGTGACCGCATGACGTCGCTGTCCGTCACGGCATCAGGGGCAGCGGCGGACGCGATCGGGACGCACGTGCCGACCCTCGTCGACGACTCCGTCGCCAGCCGGCTCTTCGCCAAGGACGCCACCCTCTGGGGTCCCGAGGCAGAGTCCGAGTCACGGATCCGTCTGTCGTGGGTCGGCCTCTCGCGCTCCTCCCGTCCACTCGTCGGCGAGATCGCCGCCCTCCGTGAGTCGTTCGCCGAACAGGGCCTGACGCACGTCGTGCTCTGCGGCATGGGTGGATCGTCGCTCGCACCGGAGGTCATCTGCGCGACGGCCGGCAAGCCGCTCGTCGTGCTCGACTCCTCGGACCCCGACTACGTACGCCGTGCGCTCGGTGAGGACCTCGACCGCACCGTCGTCGTGGTGTCGAGCAAGTCCGGCTCCACCGTCGAGACCGACTCCCAGCGACGCGCGTACGAGCAGGCGTTCACCGACGCCGGCATCGACCCGACGGCCCGCATCGTCGTCGTCACCGACCCCGGCAGCCCGCTCGACCAGGAGTCGCGCGAGAAGGGCTACCGCGTCGTCAACGCCGACCCTGAGGTCGGCGGCCGCTACTCGGCGCTGACCGCCTTCGGGCTCGTGCCGAGCGGCCTCGCCGGAGTCGACGTCGAGGCGCTCCTGGACGAGGCGGAGTCCGTCGCCGACGTGCTGGCTGCCGACGACGACGCCAACCCGGGACTGCGTCTCGGGGCCGCCATGGGCGGCACCGACCCGCTGCGCGACAAGCTCGTCCTCGTCGACGACGGCTCCGGCATCGTCGGGTTCGCCGACTGGGCGGAGCAGCTCATCGCCGAGTCGACCGGCAAGAGCGGCACCGGCGTCCTGCCCGTCGTCGTCGGGGGTGACGACGCCCCCGAGGTCACGGGGCCCGCACCGGACGTCACCGTCGCGCGACTGGTCGACGCCGATGCCGAGGTCGATGCCCAGGCCGACGCCGGTGGGGCTGCCGGCTCCGAGATCCGCGTGGGTGGGGCCCTCGGCGCCCAGCTGCTGCTCTGGGAGGTGGCCACGGCCGTGACCGGCCGTCTGCTCGGCATCAACCCCTTCGACCAGCCCGACGTCGAGAGCGCCAAGAAGGCCGCCCGCACGCTGCTCGACCAGGGCCTGGGCCAGAGCGACGACGCCGCCGCCACCGACGGCGCCGTCGAGATCCGGGCCCTCGGGGGCTCCGGCGACTGGCTCGGCGACGCGCGCACCGTGCCGGCGGCACTGGACGCGCTCTTCGCTCAACTCGATTCGCAGCGCGGCTACGTCGCTGTGATGGCCTACCTCGACCGTCTGGCCGATGCCGACCTCGCCGAGTGCCGCGTGGCGCTTGCCCGGCGCACCGAGCGCCCCACGACCTTCGGCTGGGGGCCGCGGTTCCTGCACTCGACGGGCCAGTTCCACAAGGGCGGCCCAGCCCAGGGTGTCTACCTGCAGATCACGACGACACCGAAGCAGGACCTTCCCATCCCCGGCCGTGAATTCACCTTCGGCGACTTCATCGCCTCGCAGGCCGGCGGGGACGCCGCGGTGCTCGCCGACCACGGTCGCCCCGTGCTGCGCCTGCACCTCACCGACCACGACGCCGGGCTCGCCCAGCTCCGCGAGGCTCTCCTTGCAGGAGGGCGTGCATGAGCCCGACGCGCATCGCGCACGGCCAGAACCCACTGCGGACCGCCGAGGACAAGCGCCTCCCCCGCATCGCGGGACCCTGCGGTCTCGTGCTGTTCGGTGTGACCGGTGACCTCGCCCGCAAGAAGCTCATGCCGGCCATCTACGACCTCGCCAACCGCGGGCTGCTGCCGCCGGGCTTCTCGCTCGTCGGCTTCGCCCGGCGCGACTGGGCGGCCCAGGACTTCGGACAGGTCGTCCACGACGCCGTCAAGCAGCACGCGCGCACCCCGTTCAGCGAGGACGTCTGGCGCAACCTGTCCGAGGGCTTTCGTTTCGTGCCAGGCACGTTCGACGACCCGGCAGCCTTCGACCTGCTCGCGAAGACGGTCGCCGAGCTCGACGAGGACCGCGGCACCGGCGGCAACCACGCCTTCTACCTCTCCATCCCCCCGGGCTTCTTCGCGACGGTGTGCGAGCAGCTCGAGCGCTGCGGCCTGACCAAGGCGCAGGGCGAGAGCTGGCGACGGGTCATCATCGAGAAGCCGTTCGGCCACGACCTCAAGAGCGCCCAGGAGCTCAACCGGATCGTCGAGAGCGTCTTCCCGCAGGACTCGGTCTTCCGCATCGACCACTACCTCGGCAAGGAGACGGTCCAGAACCTGCTGGCCCTGCGCTTCGCCAACCAGCTGTTCGAGCCGGTGTGGAACGCCAACTACGTCGACCACGTGCAGATCACGATGGCCGAGGACATCGGCATCGCGGGCCGTGCCGGCTACTACGACGGCATCGGCGCCGCCCGCGACGTCATCCAGAACCACCTGCTCCAGCTGCTCGCCCTGACGGCGATGGAGGAGCCGGTCTCGTTCGACGCCAAGGACCTTCGAGGCGAGAAGGAGAAGGTGCTCTCGGCCGTGCGGCTGCCTGCCGACCTCGACAAGGGCGCGGCCCGAGGGCAGTACGCGCGTGGTTGGCAGGGCGCCGAGGAGGTCGTCGGCTACCTCGAGGAGGACGGCGTCGACCCCAAGTCGGTCACCGAGACCTTCGCCGCCGTGACCCTCGAGGTCGACACCCGCCGCTGGGCGGGTGTCCCGTTCTACCTGCGCACCGGCAAGCGGCTCGGCAAGCGCGTCACCGAGATCGCCGTGGTCTTCAAGCGGGCCCCGCACCTGCCCTTCGAGCACACCGCGACGGAGGAGCTCGGCCAGAACGCCATCGTCATCCGGGTGCAGCCCGACGAGGGCGTCACCCTCCGCTTCGGCTCGAAGGTGCCCGGCGCGCAGATGGAGGTCCGGGACGTGACGATGGACTTCGGCTACGGCTCGTCGTTCACCGAGGCCTCGCCCGAGGCGTACGAACGCCTCATCCTCGACGTCCTGCTCGGCGACCCGCCGCTCTTCCCCCGTCACGAGGAGGTCGAGTCGTCCTGGCGGATCCTCGACCCGCTGATGAAGCACTGGGCCAAGGCCGGCAGGCCGGAGCAGTACCCCGCCGGCACGTGGGGGCCGCCGTCGGCCGACCAGATGCTCGAACGCGACGGACGCAAGTGGAGGATGCCGTGATCCGCGACCTCACCGACACCACGACCACGGGCATCAGCAAGACCCTGGTTCGCCTCCGCAACGAGGTCGGCGCGATGGCTCTCGGTCGCGTGCTCACCCTCGTCGTGGTCGTCGAGGACACCGACGCCGGCACTGCCATCGAGGTGGCCAACCAGGCCAGCCGCCAGCATCCCTGCCGCATCGTCGTGGTCATCTCCGGCGACCGGCGCGGCAAGAACCGCCTCGACGCGCAGATCCGTCTCGGCGGTGACGCCGGCGCCAGCGAGATCGTCGTCCTCCGGCTCTACGGAGCCCTGGCCAACCACGGGCCGAGCGTCGTCGTGCCACTGCTGCTGCCGGACTCCCCCATCGTGGCCTGGTGGCCGGGCGAGGCGCCGGCGGACGTTGCCAAGGACCCGATCGGCGCCATGGCCCAACGCCGCATCACCGACGCGGCCGAGCACCGCAACCCGCGGCTCATGCTCAAGAAGCGGGCGGCGAACTACGCGCCGGGCGACACCGACCTCGCGTGGACGCGACTGACGCGCTGGCGTGGGCTGCTCGCCGCGGCCCTGGACCAGCCGCCCTACGAGCCGATCACCGGCGCCGTCGTCAGTGGCGCGCCCGACTCGCCGTCCTCCGACCTGCTCGCGGCCTGGCTCTCACGTCGGCTCAAGGTGCCGGTGCACCGGGTGTCGACCCCGCGCGGCTCCGGGATCAGCTCCGTGCGCCTCGAGCGCAAGAGCGGACCCATCGACCTCGTGCGTCCCGGTGACGTCGTCGCCACCCTGTCGCAGGTGGGCCAGCCGGACCGCCGGATCAGCCTGCCGCGACGCGAGCTCCCGGAGTGCCTCGCCGACGAGCTGCGCCGCCTCGACCCCGACGACGCCTACGAGGACGCCCTGCTGCACGGCCTCAGCGCCCTGCAGCCGGTGCGACTCACGGCCGCCGCCGCAGCCAAGGCGGGCAAGGCTCCCGACCCGGCCGAGTCCCGGCGCCTCGCCGCCCGCCTCGGGCGCGACGAGTCGGCGAAGGAGGCCAGCGCGATGATCACCGCACCACCGGCCCCGGAGCACGCCGAGACCGCCGACGTCCACGCCGCCACGGTGCGCAAGCTCGCCGGCAAGCGCACGCCACGCGAGAAGCAGGCCGCCAAGGACCGCCAGAAGACGGCCGAGGTCGCTGCCAGCGCGGAAGGGTCGACGTCCAGGACCAGCACGGCCAAGCGGACCCCGGCCAAGAGGGCTGCCGCCAAGCAGACCACCGCCAAGCGTGCGACGGCGAAGCGGGGTACGACCAAACAACAAGCCACGGCGAAGCCGGCGGCGTCCCCGTGACGGCCGACCCACGGGTCCTCGTCCATCCGGACAAGCAGGCCCTCGCCGATGCGGCCGCGGCCAGGCTGGTGACGGCCCTGCTCGACGCGCAGACCCGCAACCCCGAGGCGCAGGTCGCTCTGACGGGCGGCTCGATGGGGTCGTCGATCATCGCCTCCGTCCTTCGCACGCCGGGCCGCTCGGCCGTGGACTGGTCGCGGGTGCGGGTCTGGTGGGGCGACGAGCGCTACCTGCCGGCCGGCGACCCCGACCGCAACGACACCCAGAACGACGAGGCCGGGCTCAACTCGCTGGGGCTCGACCCGGCCAAGGTCCACCGGGTGGCCGGACCTGAGGCGTCGGAGAGCGCCGAGGCCAGCGCTGCGGCATACGCCCAGACCATCCGGGAGCACGGGCAGAAGGCGTGGGACGTCGTTCTGTTCGGCGTCGGTCCCGACGGCCACGTCGCCTCGCTCTTCCCGCACCACCCGGCGCAGCGCCGGGCCGACGAGATCGCCGTGGCGGTCCACGAGTCGCCGAAACCCCCGCCCGACCGGGTCAGCCTGACGTTCGAGTGCTTCGAGCGCAGCCGGGAGGTGTGGTTCCTCGTCGCCGGTTCCGACAAGGCCGACGCCGTAGCGGCGGCGCTGGCACCGGGCGCCGACCGCTGGGACGTCCCCGCGGCCGGCCCGAAGGGCGAGGCCGCCACGCTGTGGCTCGTCGACGTCGACGCGGCTGCGCGCCTCGGAGGCTGACGCACCCGCACGTGCACGACATGGCGAAGGGCCCGGGAGACTCCTCCCGGGCCCTTCGTGGTCATCGTGGTCGCGCGTGCGTCAGCTCACTGGATGAGGCCGCGCTCGCGCAGGGTGCTGAGGGCCTCGTCGAGGATCGCGGCGCCGTCGGCGTCGCTGCGGCGCTCCTTCACGTAGGCCAGGTGCGTCTTGTAGGGCTCCACCTTCGGCGGAGCCGGCGGGTTGGCCTTGTCCTGCCCGGCGGGGAAGCCGCACCGGGGGCAGTCCCAGGTCTCCGGGAGCACCATGCCGGGCTCCTCGGCGAAGCTCGGACGGGTCTCGTGCCCGTTGGAGCACCAGTAGGAGATGTGGACCCGAGGAGCCGAGTCGCCGCGCTCTGCCTCACCCATCGGGCCGGCGCCGACCCTGCTTCCACGAATGGCGTTACCGCTGGCCATCTGTTCGTCCTCTCAGCTCGCGAAACGGGCCAGGAGGCCCAGACCGATGATCGCCGTCGCCCACACGAGCGCCACTGCCACCGTGAACCGGTCGAGGTTGCGCTCGGCGACCGAGGAGCCACCCAGTGACGTGGACATGCCCCCGCCGAACATGTCGGACAGGCCGCCACCCTTGCCCTTGTGCAGCAGGATGAAGAGGGTCAGGATCATGCTGGACAGCACCAGCAGGACCTGAAGCACGATGCGAACCGCATCCACGTGGTCACTCCAAATCGTCGGTATCTCGGGGGTCGACGTGCCGGTCGGCCCGTCCCCCGCGTGTTCCGGGGCTCGGGCAAGGATACCTGCCCGAGTGCCCATCGGCCGAACGCCCTCCCGCGGTCCGTCGCGGGCCTGCTCGGCCGATGGGGCGGGTCAGGCCGTGGCGAGGTGGTCGCGGTAGCGGCAGATCGACGCGAACTCCACCGGGTCGATCGAGGCACCGCCGACGAGGGCGCCGTCGACGTCCTCCTGGGCCATGATCGCCGCGACGTTGGACGCCTTGACGCTGCCGCCGTAGAGCACGCGGACACCGTCGGCGACGTCGGCGCCGTAGAGCTCGGCGAGCAGCGCGCGGATGGCCGCGCAGACCTCCTGCGCGTCCTCGGGCGTCGCGACCTCGCCGGTGCCGATGGCCCAGATGGGTTCGTAGGCGATGACGACCGAGGCGGCCTGTTCGCTCGTCACCCCGGCGAGGTTCTCGCGCAGCTGCGCGACGACGTGCTCGACCTGGCGGCCCTCCTTGCGCACGTCGAGCCCCTCCCCGCAGCAGAGGATCGGCGTCAGGCCATGGGTGTATGCCGCCTTGACCTTCGCGTTCACGAGCGCGTCGGTCTCGCCGTGGCCCTCGCGTCGCTCGCTGTGCCCGACGGCGACATAGGTGCAGCCGAGCTTGGCCAGTAAGGCACCGGAGATGTCGCCGGTGTAGGCGCCGGACGTGTGCGGCGAGAGGTCCTGGGCGCCGTACCTGAGGTCGAGCTTGTCGCCCTCGACAAGGGTCTGCACCGAGCGCAGGTCGGTGAACGGCGGCAGCACAGCGACCTCGACGGCCGCGTGGTCGTGCTTGGCGTCACGCAGCGTCCAGTCGAGCTTCTGCACCAGGTGCGTGGCCTGAAGGTGGTCGAGGTTCATCTTCCAGTTGCCGGCCATGAGCGGCACGCGCCCGGGCGGCCTGGCGTCCTTGGTCCTGGCCATCAGGCGTCGCCCTCCTCGAGCACGGTCAGGCCGGGCAGCTCCTTGCCCTCGAGGTACTCGAGGCTCGCGCCGCCCCCGGTCGAGATGTGCCCGAAGTCCGAGTCGGCGAAGCCGAGCTGTCGCACCGCGGCGGCGGAGTCGCCACCACCGACCACCGTGAGCGCGCCGCCCTTGGTGACGTCGACGAGCGCCTGCGCGACGGCCTTGGTCCCGGCGGCATACGGCTCCATCTCGAAGGCCCCCATCGGGCCGTTCCAGAAGACCGTGCGGCAGTCGGCGAGCTTGTCGGCGAAGAGCGCGCTGGACTCGGGGCCGATGTCGAGGCCCATCCGGTCCGCGGGGATGGCGTCGGCCGCGACGACCTCCTGGGCGGCGTCGGCGCTGAAGGCGTCCGCCGCGACGACGTCGATGGGCAGCACGATCTCGACGCCCTCCTTCTCGGCACGGTCGAGGTAGCTCTTGACGGTGTCGATCTGGTCGGCCTCGAGCAGGCTCTTGCCGACCTCGTGGCCCTGGGCGGCGAGGAAGGTGAAGAGCATGCCGCCGCCGATCAGGAGACGGTCGGCGGGGCCGAGGAGGTTGCCGATGACGCCGAGCTTGTCGGAGACCTTCGCGCCTCCGAGCACGACGGCGTACGGCCGCTCCGGGTCCTGGGTCAGACGCCGCAGGACGTCGACCTCGGTCGACACGAGATCGCCGGTGGCGTGTGGGAGCAGGCGGGCGACATCGTAGACCGACGCATGCTGGCGGTGCACGACGCCGAAGCCGTCGGAGACGAAGACATCAACGAGAGAGGCGAGCTCACCCGCGAACTCGGCGCGCCCCTCATCGGTCTTGGCGGTCTCACCGGCGTTGAAGCGGAGGTTCTCGAGGAGCAGCACCTGGCCGTCCTCGAGGGCGGCGGCCTTTGCCTTGGCGTCCTCGCCGACGGTGTCCTCGGCGAAGACCACCTCGCGGCCGAGCACCTCGCCGAGGCGCTTGGCGACGGGGGCCAGCGAGTACTTGGCCTCCGGGGCGCCCTTGGGGCGGCCGAGGTGGGCGCAGACGAGCACGCGGGCGCCGGCGTCGGCCAGGCCCTTGATCGTCGGGGCGGAGGCGCGGATGCGGCCGTCGTCGGTGATCGTCGAGCCGTCGAGCGGCACGTTCAGGTCGGACCGCACGAGGACGCGCTTGCCGCGCAGGTCCCCGAGGTCGCTGATGGTCTTCACGCGGGATGCCTCTTCAGTGGTGGGAGTTCAGCCGGGCATGGGTTACGGGCATGGATACGGGCATGGGTGCGGCCACCGCCTCGGTGCTCGCGTGAGCACCGAGGGCGGTGGCCGAGCGGCTCAGAGGGACTGGCCGACGAGCGCGACGAGGTCGACGAGGCGGTTGGAGTAGCCCCACTCGTTGTCGTACCAGCCGACGACCTTGACCTGGTTGCCGATCACCTTGGTGAGGCCTGCGTCGAAGATGCAGGAGGCCGGGTCGGTCTCGATGTCCTTGGAGACGATCTCGTCCTCGGTGTAGACGAGGTAGCCCTTGAGCGGGCCCTCCGCCGCGGCCTTGACGGCGGCGTTGACCTCCTCGACCGTGGTCTCGCGGCCGGCCTCGAACGTCAGGTCGGTGGCCGAGCCGGTGGGCACGGGCACGCGGAGCGCGTAGCCGTCGAGCTTGCCCTTGAGCTCGGGGAGCACGAGGGAGACGGCCTTGGCCGCGCCGGTGGTCGTGGGGACGATGTTGAGCGCGGCGGCACGCGCACGGCGGAGGTCCTTGTGCGGTGCGTCCTGGAGGTTCTGGTCCTGGGTGTACGCGTGGATGGTCGTCATGAGGCCCTTGACGATGCCGAACTCGTCGTTGAGGGCCTTGGCCATCGGGGCGAGGCAGTTCGTCGTGCACGAGGCGTTGGAGATGACGGTGTGCTTGTCGGCGTCGTAGAGGTCGTCGTTGACGCCCATCACGATCGTGATGTCCTCGTTCTTGGCCGGGGCCGAGATGATGACCTTCTTCGCGCCGCCGTCGATGTGGGCCTTGGCCTTCGTCGCGTCGGTGAAGAAGCCGGTGGACTCGACGATGACGTCGGCCCCCACGCCGGCCCAGTCGATCGCTGCGGGGTCGCGCTCCTCGAAGACGCGAATCGCCTTGCCGTCGACGATGATCGACGTCTCGTCGAACGTGACCTCACCGGGGAAGCGACCCAGGATCGAGTCGTACTTGAGCAGGTGGGCGAGGGTCTTGTTGTCCATGAGGTCGTTGGTCGCCACGACCTCGATGTCGGCTCCGGACGCCGCGATGGCGCGGAAGAAGTTGCGGCCGATGCGGCCAAAGCCGTTGATTCCAACGCGAACGGTCACTGCTGTGCACCTCTTCGGTGAGACTGTTTCGGACGAAATGCCAGACCTTGGGCCGCGCCGTTGCGACCTCGATCATCGCCCACCCTAGTGCGTCGCCCAGCGGGTCGACGCGGCAGTCTCAGCGCTTGGTGAGGGCTCCGGCAGGTGTCGGAGAGCGGCTCAGCTCTCGAGCATGTCGGCCGTGAGGTTGGCGTCGGTGCCCGGGACACCGAGCTCCTCGGCGCGCTTGTCGGCCATCGCCAGCAGGCGCCGGATGCGTCCTGCCACGGCGTCCTTGGTCATCGGCGGCTTGGCGAGCTGGCCGAGCTCCTCGAGGCTCGCCTGCTTGTGCTCGAGACGGAGCACACCTGCCTCGCGCAGGTGGTCCGGGATGTCCTCGCCCAACAGGTCCATCGCCCGCTCCACACGGGCCCCGGCCGCGACGGCCGCACGGGCGGACCGGCGGAGGTTCGCGTCGTCGAAGTTGGCGAGCCGGTTGGCCGTCGCCCGGACCTCACGCCGCATCCGCCGCTCCTCCCAGGCGAGCACGGCATCGTGGGCGCCGAGCCGCGTCAGCATCGCGCCGATGGCGTCGCCGTCGCGGATCACGACGCGGTCGACACCGCGGACCTCGCGGGCCTTGGCCTGGATGCCAAGGCGGCGGGCGGCTCCCACGAGGGCGAGGGCGGCCTCGGGGCCGGGGCAGGTGACCTCCATGGCGGACGAGCGGCCTGGCTCGGTCAGCGAGCCGTGGGCGAGGAAGGCACCGCGCCAGGCGGCCTCGGAGTCGCACGTGGCGGCGCTGACGACCTTGGGCGGCAGGCCGCGAACGGGGCGCCCGCGGGCGTCGATGAGGCCGGTCTGCCTTGCGAGCGTCGCGCCGTCCTCGACGACCCGCACGACGTAGCGCGAGCCACGACGCAGCCCGCCGGCGGCAAGCACGAGGACGTCGCTCTTGTGGCCGTACACCTCGGCGATGTTGCGGCGCAGGCGCCGGGCGGCGTTCGCCGTGTCGAGCTCCGCCTCGACCACGATCTGTCCCCCGATGATGTGCAGGCCACCGGCGAAGCGCAGCATCGTGGAGACCTCGGCCTTGCGACAGCAGGGCTTGGTCACCTCGAGGCGTGAGAGCTCGTCCTTCACCTTCGCTGTCATGGCCATGGCCGACATCCTGCCACCCTGATCAAGCACCCTCGTCGCGCAGGCCCGTGCCATCGTCACGGGCCGCCTGCGGCGGCCTCACGAGATGACGTCGCGCAGGGCTGCAGCGAGCCGGAGCGGGTCGTGGACGCCGGGCTCACCACGGGCCGCCACGGGCGCGACCACGAGCTCGGCCCCGAGGTCGGCCGCGGCTGCGCGCAGGGATGCTCCGTCGGGCACGACGCTCGGGTCGGCCAGCACGACGTCGAGCCGCAGGTCGGGCGCGTTGGCGGCGAACGACGCGAGGTGGTCCTCGGCCCGGAAGTCACGGGTCTCCCCCTTGTGCACCTCGAGGTTGAGGTTGAGCAGCCGCTTGGCCGGCGTCGTGACGAGCGCGTCGACGAGGTCGGGCACGAGCAGGTGCGGCATCACCGAGGTGAACCACGATCCCGGCCCCAGCATGACCCAGTCGGCGTCGCGGACGGCGGTGAGGGCCTCCTGGCAGGGCTCCGGGCAGGTCGGCACGATCCCGATGGACGACACGATGCCCGGCGACGACGCCACCCGGTGCTGCCCGCGCACCGCCAGGGTGGCGCCTGGCTGGGCCGGGTCGTGGCCGAGGATCTCGGCGACGATCTCGAGGGGCTCGGCTGCCATGGGCAGCACCCGGCCGCGAGCGCCGAGCAGGCGCCCCACGAGGTCGAGACCCTGCACCGTGTCGCCGAGCAGCTCCCAGATCGAGACGATCATGAGGTTGCCGAGGGCATGGCCCTTGAGGTCGCCTGTCCCGGCGAACCGGTGCTGGAGCACGTCACGCCAGGTGTGCCCCCAGTCGCTGTCGTCACAGAGCGCCGACAGCGCCATCCGGAGGTCTCCCGGCGGCAGCACGTCGAACTCCTCGCGCAGCCGCCCGCTCGACCCGCCGTCGTCGGCGACGGTCACGACGGCCGTCACCTCGTCGGTGAGCAGCCGCAGGGCCGTGAGGGCGGCCGCCAGCCCGTGACCGCCGCCGAGCGCGACGATCCGGCGATGGTGCGGTGAGCCGAGGGGTAGGCGTGGCGTCGTCACGGACGGGGTCCCGGTCACTCCCGGCCGAGGTCGCGGTGGACGACGAAGGTGTCGACGCGGTCGCGGCCCCCGAGCCGCTCGCTCAGGGCCTCGGCGATGGCGACCGAGCGGTGCTTGCCGCCCGTGCAGCCCACGGCCACGGTGACGTAGCGGCGTCCCTCCCGGACGTAGCCGTCGATCATGGTGTCGAGCAGCTCGCTCGACCGGTCGAGGAACTCCTCGGCGCCCTCCTGCTTCATGACGAACTCGCTGACGGGCCTGTCGCGCCCGGTCAGCGGTCGCAGCTCCGGCACCCAGTACGGGTTGGGCAGGAACCGCATGTCGAAGACGACGTCGGCGTCGAGCGGGAGGCCGTACTTGAACCCGAACGACATGACCGCGATCCGCAGCTGCACCCGCCGGTCGCCGGCGAAGAGCGAGGAGAGCTTGGCGCTCAGCTGGTGGACGTTGAGCCCTGAGCTGTCGATCACGACGTCGGCGGACGAGCGGAGGTCGAGGAGCATCTCGCGCTCACGCTGGATGCCGTCGAGCAGGCGCCCGTCACCCTGGAGCGGGTGCGGGCGCCGAACGCTCTCGAAGCGGCGGACGAGGGCCTCGTCGGTGGCGTCCAGGAAGACGAGGCTGGGCCGCTCCCCGCGGGCGCGGGCCGCGCTGATCGCTCCTTCCAGCTGGGCGAACCACCCACGGGCGCGGACGTCCACGACGACGGCGACCTGTTGCAGGTGCTCGTCCGGGTGCTCGTTCCGGGCCTGGTCGCGCAGCTCGTCGAGGTGCGTGAGCAGCTGCGGCGGGAGGTTGTCGACGACGAGCCAGCCGAGGTCCTCGAGGACGTTGGCGGTCGTGCTGCGGCCGGCGCCGCTCATCCCCGTGACGATGACGATGGGGGCGTCGGCCAAGGACGCCTGGGATGCGCGCCTGGGGTCGGCGGTCATTCGAGCACTTCTCCTGTCGTGAGGTTCACGGCTGGCTCCTGTGGTGCTCCCTCAGCCAAGTGGTTGACGACGGCGGAGGCAAGCGACCGGCCGAAGCCGGGTACGGCCATGATGTCCGTTACGTCCGCCGTGCGAAGGCGTTTCACCGACCCGAAGTGTCGCAGCAGCGCCTTCTGGCGGCTCGCCCCGAGGCCCGGTATGCCGTCGAGCTGGGAGGTCGTCATGGCCTTCGACCGGCGTTGGCGGTGGAACGTGATTGCGAAACGGTGGGCCTCGTCGCGCAGGCGCTGCAGCAGGTAGAGGCCCTCGCTCGTGCGGGGCAGGATGACGGGGTGCTCCTCGCGCGGGAGCCAGACCTCCTCGAGCCGCTTGGCCAGACCGACGAGGGCCACCTCCTCGATACCCAGCTCGTCGAGCACCGACTGGGCGGCATTGACCTGGGGCAGTCCTCCGTCGACGACGACGAGGCTCGGCGGGTAGGCGAACCGGCGGGGGCGGCCGGTCTCGGGGTCGATCGGCCCGGAGGCTGACGGCTCGTCGTCGGTCGCGCCGCCGCCGACGACGCCGGTGGACAGGTCGAGGTCACCAGCGCCCTCGGCGTCCTCGAGGTAGCGGCGGAAGCGGCGGGTGAGCACCTCGCGCATCGCCGCGGTGTCGTCGACGGTGGCCGGCTGGCCCCCGTCCTCGCCGGAGGCCGCGCCGCGCACGATGAACCGGCGGTACTCGCTCTTGCGCGCGAGGCCGTCCTCGAAGACGACCATCGAGGCGACGACGTTGGTGCCCTGGACGTGGCTGACGTCGTAGCACTCGATGCGCAGCGGCGCGTCGTCGAGACCGAGGTACTCCTGCAGCTCCTGCAGTGCCTTGCTGCGCAGCGTCAGGTCGCCGGCGCGCGCCACCTTGTGACGCGCGAGCGACTGCTCGGCGTTGCGCCGGACCGTCTCGGCGAGGGTGCGCTTGTCGCCGCGTCGGGGCACGCGGACGCTGACCGCCGAGCCGCGCACCGACGAGAGCCACTCGGTGACCGCCTCGAGGTCCGCAGGGAGGGTCGGCACGAGCACCTCGCGCGGGACCGCGTCGCGCTCGGCGTCGCCGTAGACCTGCAGGAGGAGGTGCTCGACGAGGGTCGGGACGTCCTCGCTCTCCTTCTCGACGACCCAGCCGCGCTGGCCGCGGATGCGGCCGCCGCGGACGTGGAACACCTGCACTGCGGCCTCGAGGTCGTCGTCGGCCAGGGCGAAGACGTCGGCGTCGGTGGCGTCACCGAGGACGACGGCCTGCTTCTCGAGGGCCTTGGTCAGCGCCCCGATGTCGTCGCGCAGCCGGGCGGCCTGCTCGAAGTCGAGCTCGGCGGCCGCCTCCTTCATCCGGGTCTCGAGTCGTTTGGCGAAGCGCGTAGAGTTGCCGGCCATGAAGTCGCAGAAGTCCTCGGCGATGGCACGGTGCTCGTCGGGCGTGACGCGCCCGACGCACGGCGCGGAGCACTTGTCGATGTAGCCGAGCAGGCACGGGCGGCCACTCGCCGCCGCACGCTTGAAGACGCCCGAGGAGCAGGTGCGCACCGGGAATACGCGCAGCAGCAGGTCGAGCGTCTCGCGGATCGCCCACGCGTGGCCGTAGGGGCCGAAGTAGCGGGTGCCCTTGCGCTTGGCCCCGCGCATGACCTGGGCCCGGGGGAACTCCTCGCTCATCGTGACGGCGAGGAAGGGGTAGGACTTGTCGTCGCGGTACTTGACGTTGAAGCGCGGGTCGAACTCCTTGATCCAGGAGTACTCGAGCTGGAGGGCCTCGACCTCAGTGCGCACCACGGTCCACTCGACGGACGCCGCCGTGGTGACCATGGTGGCGGTGCGGGGGTGCAGCGCCGCGATGTCCTGGAAGTACGAGGAGAGCCGCGGACGCAGCGACTTCGCCTTGCCGACGTAGATGACCCGGCCGTGGGCGTCGCGGAAGCGGTAGACGCCCGGATCGGTGGGGATTTCGCCCGGCTTCGGTCGGTAGGTCGTCGGGTCCGCCACATCTCCACCCTATGTCGGGCCTGTGACATCGCCGTACGGCGCCTACCGGCGCCCACGTCGGCTTCCGGGCGCCTGCCAGACCCGCCGGTCACCCGACGGTGAAGGTGTTGCCCTTGACGGTGATGGTCTTCGGCGTGAGCCCGGTCGGGGCGGGGCCGGACACGCGGTCGCCGGTGGCGGCGTCGAAGTGGCTCTGGTGGCACGGGCAGATGATCTGGCCGCCCTCGACCGAGCCGACGATGCAGCCCTGGTGCGGGCAGACCGCGTCGAAGGCCTTGAAGGCCCCCGCGGTCGGCTGGGTCACGACGGTGCTGGTGTCGGCGAAGACCTTGCCGCCGCCCACCGGGATGTCCGACGTCGGCGTGCCCGAGGAGGCCGCGCCGGACGGCGATCCCCCGGTGCTGGGGACCGGCGGACTGCTGCAGGCCGCGAGGGCGCCCGCGCCGACCACGACACCGGCGAGCTTGAGCGCCCCGCGACGGTCGGTGAGGCCGGCGACCCGGGCGTCCACTGCGGGCGCGGTGCGGGCGGACGGCGTGGGGTCGGTCATGCGTTCCTCTTCCGGGTCGTGGTCGAGGCCCTCGTCTTGCTCACGGTGGTGCTCGACGTGGTCTTCTTCGCAGCGGCGGTGCTCGATCCTCCTCGTGCGCGAGCGGGCGCCTTCGCTGCCTTCACGGTGCGCGGGCTGGATGTGCCCGCGCCGTCAGCCGGCTGGGAGGCGGCCGTGGACGCCTTCTTCGTGCGAGCACCTGCAGTGCTGCGGCTCGTCGTCCGCGCGGTGCGCTCGAGGATCGGCTTGAGGAAGCGGCCGGTGTGGCTGGCGGCGACCTCGGCGACCTCCTCGGGTGTGCCCTCTGCGATGACGGTGCCACCTCCGGACCCGCCCTCCGGCCCCATGTCGATGATCCAGTCGGCGTTCTTGATGACGTCGAGGTTGTGCTCGATGACGATGACGGTGTTGCCCTTGTCGACGAGGCCCTGGAGCACGTCGAGGAGCTTGCGGATGTCCTCGAAGTGCAGGCCGGTGGTCGGCTCGTCGAGGACGTAGATGGTGCGTCCGGTGGACCGTTTCTGGAGCTCGGTCGCGAGCTTGACGCGCTGCGCCTCACCACCGGAGAGCGTCGGCGCCGGCTGGCCCAGGCGGACGTAGCCGAGGCCGACGTCGTTGAGGGTCTTGAGGTGCCGTGCGATCGCGGGCACCGCCTCGAAGAAGGTCGCGGCCTCCTCGATCGGCATGTCGAGCACGTCCGCGATCGTCTTGCCCTTGAAGTGCACCTCGAGCGTCTCGCGGTTGTAGCGGGCCCCGTGGCACACCTCGCAGGGGACGTAGACGTCGGGCAGGAAGTTCATCTCGATCTTGATCGTGCCGTCGCCGGAGCACGCGTCACAGCGCCCGCCCTTGACGTTGAAGGAGAAGCGGCCCGGCTGGTAGCCGCGCACCTTGGCCTCCGTCGTCTCGGCGAAGAGCTTGCGCATGTTGTCGAAGACGCCGGTGTAGGTGGCGGGGTTCGACCGTGGGGTGCGACCGATCGGGCCCTGGTCCACGTGGACGACCTTGTCGAGCTGGTCGAGGCCGGTGACCGTCTTGTGACGGCCCGGCACGTGCCGTGCGCCGTTGAGCTTGTTGGCGAGGACGTTGTAGAGGATGTCGTTGACCAGGGTCGACTTGCCCGAGCCGGACACACCGGTCACGGCGACGAGGTTGCCCAGCGGGAAGTTCACCGTGACGTTCCGGAGGTTGTTCTCGCGCGCGCCGCTGACCGTGAGCTGACGGCCGTCGTGGCCACGGCGGACCGCGGGCGAGGGGACCTCCCGCCGGCCCGAGAGGTACATGCCGGTCAGCGAGTCGGGGTGCTCCAGCAGTCCCTTGACCGGCCCGGAGTGGACGACGTGGCCGCCGTGCTCGCCGGCGCCGGGGCCGATGTCGACGACCCAGTCGGCCGTGGCGATGGTGTCCTCGTCGTGCTCGACCACGATGAGGGTGTTGCCGAGGTCGCGCAGGCGCGTCAGGGTCTCGATGAGACGGTGGTTGTCGCGCTGGTGCAGCCCGATCGACGGCTCGTCGAGGACGTAGAGGACGCCGACCAGACCGGAGCCGATCTGCGTCGCGAGCCGGATGCGCTGGGCCTCACCACCGGACAGCGTGCCGGCCGGACGGTCGAGCGAGAGGTAGTCGAGGCCGACGTCGAGCAGGAAGCCGAGGCGGGCGTCGATCTCCTTGATGACCCGCTCGGCGATCTGCTTCTCGCGCGCGGTGAAGTCGACGGTGTCGAGGAAGCCGGCGGCCTCGTTGATGGCGAGCCCGCAGACCTCGGAGATGTTCTTGCCGCCGAGCAGCACGGCGAGCGACTCGGGCTTGAGGCGGGCGCCCTTGCACACCGGGCACGGCACCTCGCGCATGAAGCCCTCGTAGCGGTCGCGGCTCCACTCGGAGTCGGTCTCGGAGTGTCGGCGCTTGATGAACGGGACGACGCCCTCGAAGCCGGTGGTGTAGGAACGGTCGCGGCCGTAGCGGTTCTTGTACTTGACGTGCACCTTGTAGTTCTGGCCGTGCAGCAGCGCCTCCTTGGCGCGCGCCGGCAGCGCCCGCCACGGGGCGTCCAGCGAGAACTTCATGTCCTCGGCGAGCGCCCCCATGACGCGCTGGAAGTACTCGGCCGAGCCGGAGCCCTGGGCCCACGGCGCGATGGCGCCCTCGGCGAGCGACAGGTCGTCGTCGGGCACGACGAGCTCGGGGTCGACCTCGAGCTCGGTGCCGATGCCCGTGCACTCGGGGCACGCGCCGAACGGGGAGTTGAACGAGAAGGACCGCGGCTGGATCTCGTCCATGCCGAGCGGGTGGTTGTTGGGGCAGGCCATCTTCTCGGAGAAGCGGCGCTCGCGGTCCTTGTCCTTGGGCTCGCGGTCGACGAAGTCGATGATGACGACGCCACCGGCGAGGCCGAGGGCCGTCTCGACGGAGTCGGTGAGCCGGCGCTTGGAGCCGGAGTCGTCGCCCTTGGCGACGAGGCGGTCGACGACGACCTCGATCGTGTGCTTCTTCTGCTTCTCCAGGGCCGGCGGCTCGGCCAGGGAGACGACCTCGCCGTCGACGCGGGCACGCGAGAAACCCTTCGTCTGCAGCTCGGCGAAGAGGTCGACGAACTCGCCCTTGCGGCCCTGGACGACGGGGGCGAGCACCTGGAAGCGGGTGCGGTCCTCGAGCGTCAGTAGCTGGTCGACGATCTGCTGGGGCGACTGGCGGGTCACCGGCTCGCCGCAGACCGGGCAGTGCGGACGCCCCGCGCGGGCGAAGAGCAGGCGGAGGTAGTCGTAGACCTCCGTGATGGTGCCGACGGTCGACCTGGGGTTGCGGTTGGTCGACTTCTGGTCGATCGAGACGGCGGGCGAGAGCCCCTCGATGAAGTCGACGTCGGGCTTGTCCATCTGCCCGAGGAACTGGCGGGCGTAGGCCGACAGCGACTCGACGTAGCGACGCTGGCCCTCCGCGAAGATGGTGTCGAAGGCGAGGCTGGACTTGCCCGACCCGGAGAGCCCGGTGAAGACGATGAGGCTGTCGCGGGGAAGGTCGACCGACACGTCGCGCAGGTTGTGCTCGCGCGCGCCGCGGACGACGAGGGAATGGGCGTTGCCGGTGGGCGTAGCAGTCACGCGCAATAGCCTAGGTCGGGGTACCGACAGTCCTCGCATCGGCGGTCAGGGCTGTACAGCCGACGCACCGGCTTTCGGCCGGGCGCCGGAGGCCTTGACGGGCCCGGACGGCATACTCACTCCATGAGTGAGCACGTGCCCACCCCGATCGAGGACTACGCCGTGCTGGGGGACCTCGGCACCGCGGCCCTCGTCAGCCGCCGGGGATCCGTCGACTGGCTGTGCCTCCCCCGCTTCGACTCGCGAGCGTGCTTCGCCGCGCTGCTCGGCACCCCGGAGCACGGGCGGTGGCTCATCTCGCCCGTCGACCCGGACGCGGTGACGACCCGGCGCTACGTCGGCGGCTCCTTCGTCCTCGAGACCGTCCACGAGACGCCGACGGGCCGGGTCCGGGTCACCGACCTGATGCCGCTCGCCGACGGACGCTCCGACCTGCTGCGGCGCATCGAGGGTCTCGAGGGCACCGTGCGCATGGTCCACGAGTGGACGGTGCGCTTCAACTACGGCCTCACCCGGCCATGGGTGGCGCGACACACCGAGGACCTGGAGGACCGCACCGACGAGATCATCACGGCCATCGCCGGCCCGGACATGCTGGTCCTGCGCGGCGCGCGGCTCCCGCACGCCCAGGACGGCCACCACGTCGACGAGTTCGACGTCGTGGCCGGTCAGAGCCTCACCTTCTCGACGACGTGGTTCCGCAGCAACGAGCCCATCCCGCCGCCCCTGCGGGTCCGCGCCCGCATCGCCGAGACCGTCGCGCGCAGCAGGGAGTACGCCTCCCGCAGCCACTACCAGGGGCCGTACGCCGACGCCGTGACCCGTTCGCTGCTGGTGCTGCGGGCGCTGACCCACCAGGACACCGGCGGCATCGTCGCGGCCGTCACGACATCCCTCCCCGAGCAGTTCGGCGGCGTCCGCAACTGGGACTACCGGTTCTGCTGGCTGCGCGATGCTGCCCTGACCCTCGAGGCGCTCCTGGGCTGCGGCTACGTCGAGGAGACCGAGCTGTGGCGCGCCTGGCTGCTGCGGGCCGTCGCCGGCGACCCCGAGGACATGCAGATCATGTACCGCGTCGACGGTGGCCGCGACCTCCCCGAGCGCGTCCTCGGCCACCTGCCCGGGTATGCCGGGTCGCGCCCCGTGCGCGTCGGCAACGCGGCCGTCGACCAGCGCCAGACCGACGTGCTCGGCGAGGTGATGATCTCGCTCGACAACGCCCGGTCGCGGGGCCTCGCGGAGAACGACGACTCCTGGCAGCTGCAGCGGGCGCTCGTCAACCACCTCGCCGAACACTGGCAGGAGGCCGACAACGGGCTCTGGGAGATCCGCGGCCCGTTGCGCCACTTCACCCACTCGCGCGCCATGGTGTGGGCTGCCTTCGACCGGGCTGTGCGAGCCGTGGAGCGGTACGGCCTCGACGGTCCGGTGGAGCGGTGGCGCGAGCTGCGCGACCAGGTCCGCGAGGAGGTCATGACGAAGGGCTTCGACTCCCGGCGCAACACCTTCGTGCAGCACTACGACACGACGGAGGTGGACGCCTCGCTACTGACGCTCTCGTCGATCGGGTTCATCGAGGGCGACGACCCCCGGATGCTCGGCACGATCGCGGCGGTCGAGGCCGACTTGATGCGCCACGGCCTCGTCCTGCGCTACCGCACCGACACGGGGATCGACGGGCTCGCCGGCGACGAGCACCCTTTCCTGGCATGCTCCTTCTGGCTCGTGGCGGCCTACGCCAAGGCGGGTATGACGACGGAGGCGACGGAGCTGATGGACCGGCTGGTCGGGCTCACCAACGACGTGGGACTGCTGTCCGAGGAGTACGACCCGGTCGAGCAGCGCATGGTGGGCAACTTCCCCCAGGCGTTCTCGCACCTGACACTCGTCGGCGCCGCCCTGGCGCTGGCCGAGGCGACCGGAAGGGCATCGAATGAAGCACGCTGACGTGACCCCGCAGCTCGTCGAGGCCGAGACGGACCGCCTCCTCGCGACGGCGGCCTCGCTCGGAGACGACGCGCTGACCGAGCCCTCGCTCTGCGCGGGTTGGTCGCGGGGCCACGTGCTGGCCCACGTGGCTCGCAACGCCGACGCCCTCGTCCGGGTCTGCGACGTCGCGCTCACCGGCGCCGCCGACACGATGTACGACGACGTGGAGTCCCGCGACGCCGACATCGAGCGCGACGCCCACCGGACCGCGGCCGACCACCTCCTCGACCTGCGCGCGTCGGCCGCCCACCTCGCGCAACGGCTGGAGTCGCTGCGCCCCGAGCACGCCGAGGTCCACGTCGAGAGAACCCCCGGCGGCTTCGCCATCCCGGTCGGGATGGTGGCGTTCATGCGGCTGCGCGAGGTCGTCTTCCACCACGTCGACCTCGACGCCGGCTACACCTTCGCAGGCGCGGCCGCGGAGGTCGTGGCGCTCCTCCTGCGCGACGCGGTCAACCGCCTCAGGCACGCCGACGAGCCGCCGTCGCTCCACATCGCGACGACGGAGGGTGACGAGCACGTCGTGGGGGCCGGCGCGACGCGCGTCACCGCCCCTGCCGCGGACGTGCTGATGTGGCTGGCGCGCGGACGCACCGACGGCGTCGCGTTCGACGGCGCCGTTCCGACCCTGCCCTTCGGAGGCTGACGATGACGCACGGGCGAGACGACACCTACACCGGGCACGTCACCGCGACAGGGCCGGCCGGGGTCCGTGAGCTGCCGGCCCTGACGATCCGCAAGCTCGAGGTCGGCGGCTTCGGCAACAACGCCTACCTGCTGACCTGCCGTGCCACGCGCGCGCAGCTGCTCGTCGACGCCGCGGCAGAGCCCGACCGGCTCCTCGAGCTGGTCGCGACCGGCGGCGACGGGCTCGCGACGGTCGTGACCACCCACCAGCACCGTGATCACGTCGGCGCGCTGGCCGAGGTCGTCGCCGCAACCGGCGCGCGGACGGTGGCCGGCGCCGACGACGCCGATGCCCTTCCCGTCCCCGTCGACGAGCGCGTTGGCCAGGGCGACACGGTCACCGTCGGCGACGTGGACCTCGACGTCATCCACCTGCGCGGCCACACGCCCGGGTCCATCGCCCTGGCCTACTCCGACCCGGCCGGGCACACGCACCTCTTCACGGGCGACAGCCTCTTTCCCGGAGGCGTCGGCAACACGAAGAACCCAGGCCAGAGCTTCGACTCCCTCATCGAGGACGTCACCACCCGCGTCTTCGACGTCTACGACGACGACACGTGGTTCTACCCCGGCCACGGCGACGACTCGACGCTGGGCGCGGAGCGGCCGCACCTGGCCGAGTGGCGCGCCCGCGGCTGGTGAGCCTGAGCCGACGACACGGCATACGCCCTCGGTGACGGGAAGCCGGCGTATGCCGTCCCGCGCGTCGCGTGGTCAGGGCGCGGTCGCGTGGGCAGCGTTGACCGGCAGGCGGACCCGCATGCAGGTGTCGCCGGGTCGCGACTCGATCTCGATGCCGCCGCCGTGCCGGTCCACGACGATGCGGTGGGCGATGTCGAGGCCCAGCCCCGTCCCGCGGCCGACGTCCTTCGTCGTGTAGAAGGCCTCGAACGCGCGCTGCTGCACCTCGGGGGTCATGCCGGAACCCGTGTCGCGGACCTCGACGACCACGGCGTCAGCGTCGTGACGGGTCGTCACCGTGAGGGTGCCGGCGCCGTCCATCGCGTCGACGGCGTTGTCGACGAGGTTGGTCCAGACCTGGTTGAGCTCACCGGGCAGGCCGTCGACGAGGGGCACGTCGGCGCCCCACTGGCGCACGACCGTGACACCGGGACGCAGCCGCGGGCCCATGACGAGAAGGGTGCTCTCGATCCCCTCACGGACGTCCACCCGCTGGTGCGACGCCCGGTCCATCTGTGAGTAGGACTTGATGCCGGCGACGAGCTCGGACACCCGGCGGGTCGACTCACGCACCTCGCCGAGCAGCGAGGACACGTCGATGGTGCGGGCGACCCAACCCAGTGCGGCCCCCAGTCCGCCGTCCGGGGACACGGCGGCGGCCCGCTGCACCCAGTCGAGGCCGGCCCCGGCCGACACGAGCGACGCCGCGAGCTCCCAGGACCTCTCGACGCCCGCGCGGTCCAGCCACTCCCCCAGCTCTTCCTCGAGGTCGGCCGTCTCGAGGGGGTCGGGCAGGGTCGTCGGTGGGGCGAGCTCGCGCCGCAGCGCGTCGAGGTCGCCGAACTGCGCCGGCGTCAGGCCGCTCGTCGCCATCTGGCGCAACGCGTCGAGGAGGCCGTCGCAGGCGCGTTGCAGCTCGGCCGAGGACCGTGCGGCGGCGGCCGCCGGGTTGTTGAGCTCGTGGGCCAGTCCGGCGGCCAGGGTCCCTAGCGTCACCAGCCCGCTGCGCTGGCGGGCCGTCGCCTCGATGGACCTGGCCGTGCCGTAGAGGCCGGCCACGAGGTGGGCCGCGAAGGGGAACCACTCGTCGGCGAGGTCGCGGAGGCACTCGGCCGGGACGCGCAGGAGCCGGCCGGGTGCGACGCCGCGGGCCGTCGCCAGGTAGACGCCGTGCTCGTCCCACGCACGGAAGCCGCCGGCCCAGCGCCCCGGCACGTCCATGCGGCCGACCACGACGTCCTCACGCCCGATGCGGCGGACGAGGTCGAGCGTGCCATCGACGAGCACCCACCAGTGGTCGGCGTGGTCGCCCTCGAGCCACAGCACCTCGCCCTTGACGATCTGGATCTCGGCGCCACCCCCGAGCAGCTCCTCGAGCTGGTCGTCGCGCAGACCGTCGAAGAGCCGCACCGTCCGGAGGTCGGAGAGCTCGAGCATCGGGGGTCCCGTCTGTTGGGCTCGCTCAGATCGTGGCGAGGTAGCGGTGGACGAAGTAGACCGACATCGAACCCTCGCCGACGGCCGACGCCACGCGCTTCATCGAGTCGGCGCGCACGTCGCCCGCCGCGAACACGCCTGGCAGGCTGGTCTCCAGGGCGAAGGGCGGACGCGCGAGCGGCCAGTCGTGGGCCGGGTGCCCCGCGACCAGGTCGTGCCCGGTCAGGACGAAGCCGTGGTCGTCGCGCACGACCTCGGCACCCAGCCAGTCGGTCCGCGGGGACGCGCCGATGTAGACGAAGAGCCAGTCCGCGGCGACCTCGTGGGTGACCCGGGTGTGCCGGTCCGCCAGCGTCAGGCGCTCGAGATGGCCGTCACCGGCGGCGCCGACCACCTCCGTCCGGCAGAGCACCCCGATGTGGTCCTCGGCCCGGATGCGCTGGACGAGGTACTGCGACATGCTCGCCTCGAGGGACTGGCCGCGCACGACGAGGGTGACGCGGGCGGCGTAGCGGGCGAGGTTGAGGGCTGCCTGGCCGGCCGAGTTCGCGGCTCCGATGACGTAGACCTCCTCGCCCGCGCAGCCTGCCGCCTGGCCCGCGTTGGACCCGTAGTGGATTCCGCGCCCCGCGAGGGCGTCGATCCCGAGCGCCTCGAGCCGACGGTAGGAGACGCCGGTCGCGAGCACGACGCTCCGGGCTTCGATGTCCTCGGCTCCGTCCAGCCGCACCGCGCGCACCGGGCCCCGCGCCTCGAGGGCGACGACGTCTCGGGCGAGGACCATCTCGGCGCCGAAGCGGCGGGCCTGGGCGATGGCCCGGTGAGCGAGGTCTGCGCCGGAGAGGCCGGAGGGGAAGCCGAGGTAGTTCTCGATCGCGGCGCTCTGCCCCGCCTGGCCGCCCGGCGCGTCGTGCTCGACGACGACGGTGCTCAGGCCCTCGGAGGCGGCGTAGACCGCGGCGGCGAGTCCGGCTGGTCCCCCACCGACGATGCAGACGTCGTAGAGGTCGCGCTCGGCGCGCGTACTCAGGCCCAGGGCCGTCGCGACGGCGACCGGGGTCGGGGCACGGAGGGTCTCGCCGTCGGGGACGAGGACGAGCGGCAGGTCCCCGGGCTGCGCGCCGGCGAGATCGCGCAGCCGCGCCCCCTCTTCGTCGCGCTCGACATCGAGCCACACGTACGGCACGTGGTTGTTGGCGAGGAAGGACTTGAGCAGGTCGCTCGTCTCGGACCACCGGTGCCCCACCACGCGCACGTCGTTCGACTGCTCCGGGTGGGCGTGGTGCCAGTCGGAGAGCAGGTCGTCCACGACGGGGTAGAGGCGGTCCTCCGGTGGGTCCCACGGCTTCAGGAGGTAGTGGTCGAGCCCGATGTCGTTGATCGCCGAGATCGCGACGTCGGTGTCGGCATATGCCGTGACCAGCAGCAGCTTGGCGTCCGGCGCGTCGACGCGGACCTGCGCGAGCAGCTCGATGCCGGTCATGCCGGGCATGCGCTGGTCGGACGCGACGAGGGCGAGCGGCTGGCCGCGGAGGATGAGGCGAGCCACGAGGTCGAGGGCCTCGAGCCCGGAGGAGGCCCGCAGGATGCGGTGCTCGGCGCCGTAGCGGGCTCGTAGGTCCCTGGCGATCGCGGCCGAGACCGGCGCGTCGTCGTCCACCGTGATGATCGCCGGTCGGGCCACCTACTGGGCACCCTCGAGGTCGGCGGGAGTGTCCGGGCGCGGCTCGGCGATGAGCGACTCGAGCTCGGACCGGAGGTACTCGAGGTCGTCCGGGACGTTGGTCAACAGGAGGTGGCGCCGGGGGTTGTTGGCGACCGCCAGCCCGACGCCCAGGCGGGACCGTCCGTGGCGGTGGCGCCAGGCGCGTTCGAGGCGCGGGCCACCGGTCCACTCGACCGGGGCCCGGAGCCACCCCTGCACGTCGACGAGGTCGCCGTCGGGGCTGTGACGTCGGTTCTTCGGGGGCTCGAATCCCTCGAAGGTGATTCGCTGTTCCATATCTCCGACGGTACGGCTCCGGGCCCGGGCCGACCAGCACTTGGCGCAGGTCCGGGCCGATTCCTGAGGGACGAGGCAGGGTGCGAGGATGACGGGCGTGAGATCGCCCGACGCCGTCACCCCCGTCACCTCCGTCACCCCGGTGACTCCCAGCCATCTGGTCCGCGTGCCCCTCACGACGGTGTGGACCGCGCCGGACAGCCCGCGCCGGGTGGACGCCGCCATCCTGGCGGACGAGCCGGACGCCGAGGCGTGGCTGGCCGCCCTCGACGCCAACGGCGCTGACGACGAGTCCGGTGACGGCCGCCTCGGCCTGCACGGGCGCGTCGAGACCCAGCTGCTGGCGGGTGAGCCGGTGGTCGTGAGCGGGACCGACGCCGCCGGCGCCTGGTCGCACGTCGTCGCACCGTGGCAGCTCTCGCCGAAGGACGAGCGCGGCTACCCGGGCTGGGTGCCCACGGCGCACCTCGGGGCGGCGGAGGGCGCCCCCTCGGTGGGCGGGCCCCAGGCGAAGATCGACGTCGCGGCGTCCTCCTCCGGTGATCACCCGGCGGTCGACGAGGCTCGGCGGCACATCGGCCTGCCCTACCTGTGGTGCGGCATCTCGCCGTTCGGCTTCGACTGCTCGGGTCTCGTGCTGCACACCTGGCGTCTCCTCGGGCTCGCCGTGGCCCGCGACGCCTACGCCCAGGCCGAGTTCGCGGCTCCGGTCGAGCTCGATGCGGTGCGCCCCGGCGACCTCTACTTCTTCGCCCGCCCCGGACGGAGCATCCACCACGTGGGCATCGTCGTGCGCCCCGGCCGGATGGTGCACGCTTCGGAGACCGCTGGCGTGCTCGTCGAGGAGGACCTGACCGCGGACCGCGTCGAGACGCTGGTTGCCGCCGGGCGTCTGCCGATGCCGTGACGGTCGACCGCCGCTCGGCTCCCCTGCTCGTCCTCGCCGGGGTCATCTCGGTCCAGTTCGGGGGCGCGCTCGCCGCGACTCTCGTGCCCCGGATCGGCGCGCCGGGGTCCGTGCTGCTGCGGCTGGTCTTCGCCATGATCATCCTCTGCGCCGTCGCACGCCCATCCTGGCGCCGCCGCAGCCGTTCCGACTGGGGCACCGTCGTTCTCTTCGGGCTCGCCCTGGCCGCGATGAACACCGCCTTCTACGCCTCGCTCGCGCACCTGCCCATCGGGGTGGCGGTCACCATAGAGTTCCTCGGCCCCCTGGGGCTGGCTGCTGCCCTGAGCAGACGCCCACGTGACGTCCTGGCCGTCGTGGCGGCAGCGCTTGGTGTCGTGCTCGTGTCCGGCGTGCTGCACGCCTCCGTGGAGCGCCTCGACCTCGTCGGGGTGGGCTTCGCGGCACTCGCCGGCGTCATGTGGGCGGCCTACATCGTGCTGAGCCAGCGCACCGGCCAGGCGTTCGGAGGTCTCGACGGGCTGGCCCTCGCGCTCGTCGTGTCGACGGTCGCCGTGGCACCGCTCGGTCTCGCCTCGGTCGACCGCTGGACTACCAGGGACGTCGCCCTGGGGCTCGGCATCGCCGTCCTGTCGTCGGTGCTGCCCTACTCGCTCGAGCTCGTGGCCCTGCGCCACCTCGCGCGTCGGGTGTTCGGCATCCTGCTCAGCCTCGAGCCGGTCGTCGCCGCCCTCGCTGGCCTCGTCGTCCTCCACCAGGTGCTCGAGCGCGGCCAGGTGGCCGGCATGGCGCTGGTCGTGCTCGCCAGCGCCATCGTGCTCGGGGCGCAGACGCGTCCCGAGTCACCGGACGCAGCGATGGGACCGGGGTGACGGGCGGGTGATGGCTGGAGCGGCAAACCGGTTGACGTCAAGGGGGCTTGACGTCCTAGCGTCGCCCCATGACGTCCGGCACCATGCGCGCTGAGGCGGGGACGGCCGTGCCCGACGACGGCGGCGGCACCCTGTCGCCGGCGTTGCGCGCCACCACGGTCGGCGTGATCGCCCTCGTGTCCCTGCACGCCTTCGAGGCACTCGCCCTGACGACGGTCATGCCGACCATCGCCCGGGAGCTCCACGGCGCCTCCCTGTACGCGATGGCATTCACGGCGACGCTCGCGTCGGGCATCGTCAGCATCGTGTGGTCGGGCAACCTCGCCGATCGTCGTGGCCCACGCCCGCCCCTGCTCATCGGGCTCGCGCTGTTCGCAACCGGCCTCGTCATCGCGGGCCTGGCGCCGACGATGGTCGTCCTCGTCGTGGCCCGCGTCGTGCAGGGCCTCGGCGCGGGCATGACCAGCACGGCGCTGTACGTCCTCGTGACGCGGGTCTACCCGCAGCGGTTGCACACGGCGATCCTCGCCGGCTTCTCGGCGGCCTGGGTCGTCCCCTCGATCGCGGGCCCGTTCGTGGCCGGGCTCATCACCCAGACGATCGGCTGGCGCTGGGTGTTCGGGCTCGCCCTGGTCGTCCTCGTCATCGCCGCCGTCCTGCTCGGACGCATCATCACGGGGCTGCGGCAGGAGGTCGTGGACGTGCCGTGGCGCTGGCGCTCGATCGGAGCGTCCATCCTGCTCGCCACGGCAGTTCTCGGGCTCAACGGGGCAGCCGAACGCCTCGACCCGGTCGGTATCACGCTGGCCGTGGTGGCGGTCGTCGTCGTCGGGCTGACGCTGCTGCCGCTCACCCCACGCGGGACGCTGAAGGCAGCCCGCGGCCTGCCGACCGACATCGCGCTGCGGGGGCTCGCCTTCGCCGCCTTCAGCGGCGCCGAGGTCTACCTCCCCCGCCTCCTGACGGAGCGCGACGGCTTCAGCCCCGCTCTCGCGGGCGTGGCGCTGACCGTGACGGGCGTGACGTGGTTCGTCGGGTCCTGGGTGCAGGGTCGCTGGGACCAGCGCTTCGAGATCGGACGCACCGCAGGGACCGCCCTCGGCGCCATGGCTGCGAGCCTGCTGGGGCTCGCGGCCGCCGTCGCGGTCGGAGCGCCCCCGTGGGTCGTGATCGCCCTGTTCCCCGTGGTCGGTCTCGGCATCGGCACGCTCTACCCCCGCGTCACGGCGCAGGCCCTCGCCAGGGCCGGCACCACCGAGCAGGGCTTCGTCAGCTCTGCGCTGCAGATCGGCGACTCGTCGGGGGCCGCAACCGCCATCGCCGTCTCGGCAATCGTCTTCGCTGCCGTCGGGTCCACCGTGCCCACCGCGTATGCCGTCGTCTTCGGGGTCATGGCCGTGCCGGCGCTCGTGGGCTGGCTCGTGGCTCACCGCGTCCGGTAGGCGCACCACCGCGAGGGTTTCTGCCGCCAGGTGGGTGAGCTCGTCGCTGCCGTCACGTCGTTGCCGGCGCCCGGAAGCGCCCGGAAGCGCCCGGACACGATCCGCGGCCCGGTTCGGGACCTAGGTCCCTGTCGTGTCAGGTGCCGAAATCGTAGGTTCGAGCACGACCCCGAACGCAACCAAGACGCCCTCCCCGATCGGGAGTCGACGCGGAAAGCCGAACCTTTCACTGCACCTACGCCGGCTGCGGCCGGCCACGGCATTGGAGTACCGCATGTCGCATGCACCGAACCTGTCCCCCAGCACCCAGGAAACGGCGCAGCACCCGTCCCGGATGAGCATCCGCGAGCTGATCGCCGAGCTCAGCGCCACCGAGGACCGCTTGCGCCACCTGCCCACGTTCGCACCCTTCGGCGGGCGACTCGTCATCAACCCGGAGCGGCGCCTGGTGCTACGCCACCAACGCCTCGTGCTCGCGAACCTGCGCCGGCGTCGGGCCACGCTCCGGACCTCCATGGCCGGCCGCTAGGAAATCTCCGGTCGCAACTGGTGGGCCCGCGACGGTGGACCCAGGATCACCGTCCGGCTAGGGAGCGTCCTGTGACGATGCCTCCGGAGTCCGGACGCTCCCGCTCTCCAGCCTCGCGTCCCGCTTCGACTTCCAGAGGCTGGCGACCGTCGTCACGCCGAGGATCACGACGATGGCCCCGAGGGACACGAGGATGGGGACGTCGGGCGCTCCCTCGATCGGCTTGCCGCCGTTGACGAACGGCAGGTTGTTCTCGTGGAGGGCGTGCAGCACGAGCTTCACACCGATGAAGGCGAGGAGGACCGCCAAGCCGATGCTGAGGTAGACGAGCTTCTTGAGCAGGCCGCCGATGAGGAAGTAGAGCTGGCGCAGGCCCATCAGGGCGAAGATGTTCGCCGTCAGGACGAGGAACGGCTCCTTGGTCAGGCCGTAGATCGCCGGGATCGAGTCGAGCGCGAAGAGCAGGTCGGTCGTGCCGAGCGCGAGGATGACGATGAGCATCGGCGTGATGAGGCGCTTGCCGTTCTCCAGAACCGTGAGCCGCGTGCCGTTCCAGTCCTTGGTGGCGGGGAAGCGCTTCTCGATCCACAGCAGGAGGCGGTTCTCGTGGTACTCGTCGTCATCGGACTCGCCGCCGGTCGCGAGCTTGACCGCCGTGTACACGAGGAACGCGCCGAAGATGTAGAAGACCCAGGAGTACGCGTTGATGACGACCGCGCCGAGCCCGATGAAGACGCCGCGCAGGATGATGGCGATGATGATGCCGACCATGAGGGCCGACTGCTGCAGCTTCTGCGGCACCTTGAAGCTGGCCATGATGAGCAGGAAGACGAAGAGGTTGTCGACCGACAGGGAGTACTCGGTCAACCATCCGGCGTAGAACTCACCCGCGTACTGGCCTCCCCACTCGAACCACACGAAGAGCCCGAAGAGCACGGCTGCCGAGACGTAGAGCGCAAGGTACCGTCCGGCCTCGGCCATCGTCGGCACGTGCGGTCGACGTGCGATGACCAGGACGTCGACGATCAGGAACACGGCCATCAGGCCGATCGTGAGGAACCAGCCCCAGGCGGGAACATTCATGGGCACAACCTTCCGGTCACCAGATCAGTAACCGGAGGTCTCTCCCGCCCGGCGCGCGGCCGGACCGACGGGACCGGGAGCGGTGGTGAGACCAACTCCGTGATGACGAGCCCGTCGTGTCGGGGATACTCCCCTCCGTGAACGCCTGAGTCTTTCACTAGTGCGGCGATGCCTCAAATCGTGACCGGCGTGTGGGCCGAGCCCTGGGCTGTGCGGCTCACGGCGCGCGATCGGGTCGCCGGCTCCGGGGCAGGCCCGAGACCACGATCTCGTAGGAGGTCTCGATCGCCTCGAGCAGCTCGCCCTCGTCGATCGCCCCGTCGGTGCGAAGGGTGTTCCAGCCGTGGCGGCCGATGTAGGCCATGACGGACGCGTCGCGGGGGTAGCGGTGCAGCCACTCGTCCGCCTCCGCGCGGCTCCGGGCGCTCTTGACCCCGATGGTGGTCTCGCCGAGGAAGACGAAGATCTTGTCTCCCACCTTGGCGACGGTGTCGCCCTCCCAGGGAGAGTCCTCCCACGCACCGGGCAGGGCCAGGGCGGCTTGGCGCAGGCGGGCGGCTCGGCCGTCCTTCGTCGCGGCTCGGACCATGGTCCCTGCCCCACCTCTCACGACATGTCGTCAGCGGGCCGTCACCGGGTGGCGGCACTCATCTGCCGAAGCTCCTTCTTCAGGTCCCCGATCTCGTCGCGCAGCCGCGCAGCGAGCTCGAAGTGCAGGTCGGCGGCCGCCTGGTGCATCTGCGTGGTCAGCTCCTGGATGAGCCCGGCGAGGTCCGCCGCCGCCATGTCGGCAGGCCGGTTGGTCGACCCGCCCGCCGAGACCCCGACGTCGGCCGCCATGGCGCCGCGCCCGGCGCCGCTCTTGCCTCGGGACTGCATCCGGCCGGAGCCGAGCAGCTCCTGCGTGTCGGCGTCCTCGCGCTCGAGCAGGTCGGTGATGTCCGCGATCTTCTTGCGCAACGGGGTCGGGTCGATGCCGTGCTCGGTGTTGTAGGCGATCTGCTTCTCGCGCCGCCGGTTGGTCTCGTCGAGAGCCTGCTCCATGGACGGCGTCATCTTGTCGGCGTACATGTGGACCTGGCCTGACACGTTGCGAGCCGCGCGACCGATGCTCTGGATCAGCGACCGGGCCGAGCGCAGGAAGCCCTCCTTGTCGGCGTCGAGGATCGACACCAGCGAGACCTCCGGCAGGTCGAGGCCCTCACGCAGCAGGTTGATGCCGACGAGGACGTCGAAGACGCCGGTGCGCAGCTCGCGCAGCAGCTCGACACGGCGGAGGGTGTCGATGTCGCTGTGGAGGTAGCGGACGCGGATGCCCTTGTCGAGGAGGTAGTCGGTGAGGTCCTCCGCCATCTTCTTCGTCAGGGTCGTGACGAGGACCCGCTCGTTGCGCTTGGTGCGCTCCTGGATCTCGTGCATGAGGTCGTCGATCTGGCCCTTGGTCGGCTTGAGGACGACCTGCGGGTCGATCAGCCCCGTGGGGCGGATGATCTGCTCGACCGGCGCCCCGGACTTGGCGAGCTCGTACTCGCCCGGCGTCGCCGAGAGGTAGATGGTCTGGCCGATGCGCTCGAGGAACTCCTCCCACCTGAGGGGTCGGTTGTCCATCGCGCTGGGCAGGCGGAAGCCGTGGTCGACGAGCATGCGCTTGCGCGACATGTCGCCTTCGTACATCGCGCCGATCTGCGGCACGGTCTGGTGCGACTCGTCGAGCACCAGCAGGAAGTCCTCGGGGAAGTAGTCGAGCAGGCAGTTGGGCGCGGACCCGGGGGTTCGGCCGTCGATGTGCCGGCTGTAGTTCTCGATGCCGTTGCAGAAGCCGACCTGGCGCATCATCTCGAGGTCGTAGGTGGTGCGCATGCGAAGGCGCTGGGCCTCGAGGAGCTTGCCCTGCTTCTCGAAGCGGGCGAGCTGGTCCTCGAGCTCGAGCTCGATGCCGCGGATGGCGCGCTCCATGCGCTCGGGGCCGGCGACGTAGTGCGACGCCGGGAAGACGTACATCTCCTGCTCCTCGTCGACGACCTCACCGGTCACCGGGTGCAGGGTGTAGATGCGCTCGATCTCGTCGCCGAAGAACTCGATGCGGATCGCGAGCTCCTCGTAGACCGGGATGATCTCGACGGTGTCGCCCCGGACGCGGAAGGTGCCGCGCGTGAAGGCGAGGTCGTTGCGGGTGTACTGCATCTCGACGAAGCGCCGCAGCAGGTCGTCGCGCACGACCTCCTGCCCGACCTTGAGACGCGCCATCCGGTCGACGTACTCCTGCGGCGTGCCGAGGCCGTAGATGCAGGAGACCGACGCGACGACGATGACGTCCCGCCGGGTGAGCAGCGAGTTGGTGGCCGAGTGCCGGAGCCGCTCTACCTCGTCGTTGACCGAGCTGTCCTTCTCGATGTACGTGTCGGTCTGCGGGATGTACGCCTCTGGCTGGTAGTAGTCGTAGTAGCTGACGAAGTACTCGACGGCGTTGTTGGGGAGCAGCTCGCGGAACTCGTTGGCGAGCTGCGCGGCGAGCGTCTTGTTGGGTGCCATGACGAGGGTCGGCCGCTGGACCTGCTCGATGAGCCAGGCCGTCGTGGCCGACTTGCCGGTGCCGGTGGCGCCGAGCAGGACGGTGTCGGTGTCTCCCGCCTTGACCCGTCGCGCGAGCTCGGCGATCGCCGTGGGCTGGTCGCCGCTCGGGGTGTACTCGGAGATGACCTCGAAGGGTGCCACCGTGCGCTGGAGGTCGGTCGTGGGACGCATGGATCAACCGTACGTCGCACGACCGACAGTGCCCATTCGCCTACTCCTCCCAGACGTACGCGGGGCGCAGCTCGATGGTGTCGCCGGGCCCTGCGAAGTTCACGGCGAGCTCCTCCGCCCGCTCCCGGGAGGCCACGTCGAGCAGGAAGAAGCCCGCGAGGTGCTCCTTGGTCTCGGCGTACGGGCCGTCCGTCGCGACCGTGCCGGTCGCCTCCCACCGGTAGAGCCGCGCCGATGCGGGGTCGCCCAGAGCCTCCCCACCCTTCAGCTCACCGCTCCGCGAGAGCTCCTCGAGCATCGCGTCGAAAGCCGCTCCGCCGGCGTCGCGCTCCTCCTGCGGGCGGGCGAGCGCCTCGGCGACGAAGTCACCGGTCGGGTGGCCCCAGGGCTGGGGGTTGGAGTGGATGAGGATGACGTACTTCATGAGCGGTCCCTTCCGGTGGATGGGCGGCCAGTCTGCCGCCTCGCACGGGACGTCGGAGCCGTGGGCCCCGTCTCGACATCACGGCACCCGGTGGGTCCACTCGGCCGTGGCGAACTTCTCGTCGACGAGACGCTGCGCGTCGGCCAGCTCCTCGGCGGTGTAGTCGGACTCCGTCGCGCGGTAGCGCCGCGCGAACGAGGCCGCGAACGACTCGAGGATGGCGTCGCGGGTCATGCCGGTCTGCGAGCGCATCGGGTCGACGCGCTTGTTGGCCGACTTCGTGCCCTTGTCGCTCATCTTCTCGCGGCCGATGCGCAGCACCTCGAGCATCTTGTCGGCGTCGATGTCGTAGGCCATGGTCACGTGGTGGAGCACGGCCCCGGAGACGAAGCGCTTCTGCGCCGCCCCGCCGATCTTGCCCCGGTCGCTGCCGATGTCGTTGAGCGGCACGAAGTGCGCGTTGATGCCCACCTCGGCCAGGGCCTCGATGACCCACTCGTCCAGGAAGGAGTAGGAGCGCTCGAAGCTCAGGCCCTCGACGAGCGACGTCGGCACGACGAGCGAGTAGGTGATGGTGTTGCCGGGCTCCATGAACATCGCCCCACCGCCGGAGATGCGCCGCACGACGTTGATGCCGTGCCGCTCGGCCCCCTCGGGGTCGACCTCGTTGCGGACGGACTGGAACGAGCCGATGACGACGAGCGGGCGGTCCCAGTCCCAGAAGCGCAGCGTCGGGGGCCGCTCCCCCGCCGCGACCCTGTGGGCGATGACCTCGTCGAGGGCGACGTGCAGGGCCGGGTCGAGCACGCGGGCCGGGATGACATCGAAGTCGTGGTCGTCCCACCCGGTGGCCTTGCCCAGGGCACGCCGGATCGCGATGCCGATGGACTCGGCGGTGAAGCCGATGAGGGACACGTCGTCGGAGAGCGCTCCGGTGACGGCGCCGGCGAGCTGCTCGACACCCGCGTCGACGGGCATGCCCGTCAGCGCCGCGTTGATGTCGCCGAGCGCCTCGTCGGGCTCGAGGAAGAAGTCGCCGGACACGCTGACGTTCGCGAGCCGTCCGCCCACCTCCTCGACATCGACCGCCACGAGCTTGCCTCCGGGAACCTTGTACTCACCACGCATACCTGCGTCAACACCGCATACTGCGTGCGTATGCCGGGTGCTCCCTAGCGCGGCTGCCACCCCGTGCGCTCCGCCCAGTCACGAGCCCGCTCCCACGCGCCCTCGAACCACGGCTCCTTCGCCTCGACGTAGCCGGCCGTCGTGTCGTGCACGGTGAGCAGGCGCCGTTTCTCGGCGGCATACGCGTCTCGTTCGGCCGGCTCACGACGGAGCCAGTCACGGAAGAGCAGCGCGAATCGCCATCCGGCGGAAGACTGCTCACGCACGTGGACGTGCACGTGGTTGGCCGGGTCGCACCCGCCGAGGAAGCGCTTCGCCCACTCGTGGGGGTCCCCACCGAGCGGGTGAGGGGTGTCGCTGTGGTTGCCGTGGGAGAAGACATAGCCCGCGTCGGTCAGGGCCGCACGCACGTCGTCACGGTCGGCGTCGGCGAGGTGGTGGACCCCGACCTGCACGTCGATGACGTCCTTGGCGAGCAGCCCCGGGACGGAGGTGGATCCGATGTGCGACACCTCGGTGACGACCCCGGTCGATGCCAATGCCGCCGCCAGCCGAGCGACGACGCGCTCGGCGCGTGGCTCCCAGTCCGGACGTGGCTCGACGACGACGTCACGTGCTCGGTCGGGGCGACGCGACCTCGTGCCGCTCGCCAGGTTGGCGGCGTAGGGCGCGAGCCGCACGTGCCACATCTCGTCCACCGCGCCGACGAGGTCGTCCTGGGCGCCCGAGTTGTCGAGGACGACGTCGGCGACGGCGCGCCGCTGCTCGTCCGTGGCCTGGGCGGCGATCCGGTGGCGCACGTCCTCCTCGGTGAGTCCACGCTGCCCGACGAGCCGGCGCACGCGGGTCTCCACGTCGCACTCGACGACGACGCTGAGGTGCTCGTGGACCCAGAGTCCCCGCTCGACCAGCAGGGGCATGTCGTAGACGGAGACCACCCCGACCGGCGCGGCCGCACGCTGCCGCGCGGCACGTGCCGAGATCGCCGGCCCGGTGATGGCGTCGAGTGCGTCGAGGGCGTCGCGGTCAGGGAAGACGATCGCGGCCAGGGCGGCACGGTCCAGGACGCCGTCGGCGCGGATCACCGTGTCGCCGAAACGTTCCCGGATCTGCTGCAGGGCGGGCTCCCCCGGCTCGACCACCTCGCGCGCCACCACGTCGGCGTCGACGACGTGTGCGCCGAGCTGGGCCAGCCGGCGCGCGACCGTCGACTTCCCCGACCCGATGCCTCCTGTGACCCCGACGCGCAGCACGGGGGTCAGCCTAGGGCCGCACGCAGGGGAACGCCCGCAGTGCCGGCGTCAGGCGAGCCGGGCGGGGAAGCCGCCCGTGGCGACCGGGCCCCAGCGGGTCGGCGTGATGCGCAGCAGCGACTTGCCCTGGTCGCGCATCGCCTGGCGGTACTCGTCCCAGTCCGGGTGCTCCCCCGAGATGGCGCGGTAGTAGTCGACGAGCGGCTCGACGGCGTCCGGCAGGTCGATGACCTCGCAGTCCCCGTCGACCTGGACCCACTCACCGCCGAAGTCGTCGGAGAGCACGAGCACGCTGACCTGGGGCCGCCGGCGGGCGTTGGCCGTCTTGGCGCGCTCGGGATACGTCGAGATCACGATGCGGCCCCGCTCGTCGACACCCCCGGTCACCGGCGAGGCCTGGGGGCGTCCGCCCGAACGTTGCGTCATGAGCACCATCGAGTGGCGCGGGCGCACGAAGTCGAGCAGCGCGTCACGGTCGACCTCGGTGTTGGTGGCGATCTGGCGGGGCATGGTCAGTCCTCCTGGGTTGTGGCGCCGGCACGGTCGAAGACGGCGACGAGTGCCTCACCCAGCCAGGCGGCATACATCGCGTGGGTCCAACCGCACCGTCGCACGAAGCGGTCGTAGATCTCGGGAGCGGTCAGGGTCCAGACGATGTCGGTGAACCGCTCCCGGTCCAGCTGCGGGGGAAGCCCGTGGGCTGCCTCGAGGGCGTCGAGAACGTTGGTGTTGCCGGCCCGTCGCTCGCGGTCGATCGTCGCGACGAACTCCTGCAGCCCGCTGTCGCTGCCCGGGCCCTGGGCGAGCAGGACGCCCAGGAGGGGGCCGGTGCGCTCGTAGATCGTGGCGCACAGTGCGGCGTACGCGCGCACGAACGAGTCGCGGTCCGGAGCCGCGGACATGGCGCGGAACTCCGGCCGCTCCTGGAGGGCGACCGGGGCGTCGTCCCCGACGAGCATGACGTCGTAGACGGCCTTGACGACGGCCGACTTGCCGCCGATCGCGTTGTAGACGGTCTGGGCGCTGACGCCCGCGCTCGACGCCAGGGCGCTGACGGACATGGCGTGGTAGCCGTCCCTGAGCAGCATCTCGCGGGCCGCCTCGATGATCCGCCGCCGGTTCGCGCGGGCCCCTTCCGCCCGCGAGCGGTTGTCATACGCCCGGTCTGTTGACATCGGAGCCCTCCGAAAGCATCATGGGTTCGCTGGAACGGCGTTCTAGCGAATGGGTGGGGTCCAGGGGTCCCCACCCCACTGCTGCACTCACGGCCGCAGTGGCGACAGCGGCGACCTGTCGACCGGTCGAGTGTGCCACGGACGCCACAGCCTCCGCCCGGAGGGGCGCCTGAGGGGGCGCGAGGGGCCGGACCTCGGTCCGGCCCCTCGCACGAGCACCTCAGCAGCGTGACGGCTCGAGGACCGACAGGGCCAGGTCGGGATAGTCGGAGACGAGGCCGTCGACCCCGAGCCGGGCGAGCTCGGCGATACGGTCCGCGTCGTTGACCGTCCACGGCAGCACCGCGAGGTCCGCATCGTGGGCCCGCTCGACCAGCGCGGCGTCGACGATCGCGTGGTTCGGCGAGATCACCTGCGCTCCGACGGCCACGGCCCCTTCGCACAGGTCGTGGTGCGACTCGCCCACCGTCACGCTGCCCGTCCAGGGGCTCTCCGGGACCCACGTCACGGCCGAGAGCACCAGCGCCGACCGGATCACGTCGGGGGCCAGCTCGGCCGAGAGCTCCAGCACGCCCCAGTCGAAGGAGTGCACGAGGCTCTGGCTCTCGAGGCCGAACGTGTGCAGCTCGGTGAGAACGCCGTCGAGGAGGCGCCTGCGGCTGTCGCCATGGCCCTCCTCGAGCGGGTTTGCCTTGAGCTCGATGGTCCACCAGACGTCGGGCGCGAGCTCGCGACCGTGCGCCAGCACCTCCCCCAGCGTGCTGATGTGTGCCCCCGGCGAGGTGCGCTGCCCCGAGAAGGTGGGAAGCGTCTGGCTGCCCACGTCGACGGTCCGCAGCTGCGCCAGCGTCAGGTCGGCGACCCGTGCGCCGATGAGGTCACCCTCGGTGGAGCGGCACTTGGCTTCCAGCAGGACGTCGTCGTGCCAGACGACGATCTCGCCGTCGCTCGTGAGCCGCGCATCCAGCTCGACGCTGGTCACGCCCGCCTCGTAGGCGGCAGCGAAGCTCGCCAAGGTGTTCTCGACGACGAGGCCCTTGGCGCCGCGGTGCCCCTGCACGTCGAAGCGACCCATGGCCCAGGGGCCGGGCCGTGCGCTCATCTCAGGCCCCGATCCGCTCGCCGGATGCCGCATCGAAGAGGTGGACCTCCGCCTGGTTGGGCGCGACGTGCACCGTGTCCCCGACCCGCAGGTGGGTGCGCTTGTCCAGCCGCACCGTGACCCGACCTGTCGACTCGTCGGAACCGGACGGTCGACCGTAGACGAACGACTCGGACCCCAGCGACTCGACCAGCTCGACGGTGAGCGGGAGGGCAGCAGACCCGGACCCGTTCTGACGACCCGACGCCGGGGTCTCCACGACGTGCCACGACTCGGGGCGCAGACCCACGACCACCTTCTCCCCCGCGCGACCCGACACGGCCCGGTCGAGCGGCAGGGGCACACCGTGCAGGCTCGCAACCCCCTCGCGCACCTGGGACTCGACGAGGGTGATCGCCGGCGAACCGATGAAGGCCGCGACGAACGTGTTGACGGGCCGGTCGTAGAGGCGCTCCGGCGTGTCGACCTGCTGGAGCTTCCCGTCGCGGAGCACGGCGACGCGGTGCCCCATCGTCATCGCCTCGACCTGGTCGTGGGTGACGTAGACGGTGGTGATGCCGAGACGACGCTGCAGCCCCGCGATCTGCGAACGCGTCGACACCCGCAGCTTCGCATCGAGGTTGGAGAGCGGCTCGTCCATGCAGAAGACCTTGGGGTTGCGCACGATCGCGCGGCCCATGGCCACGCGCTGGCGCTGGCCGCCCGACATCTGGCCGGGCTTGCGATCGAGCAGCTGCTCCAGCTCGAGGATCTTGGCGGCCTCGGCGACGCGATGCTTGGTCTCGGATCGGCTCACCTTGGCGTTGTCGAGGGCGAAAGCCATGTTCTGGGCCGCGGTCATGTTGGGGTAGAGCGCATAGCTCTGGAAGACCATGGCGATGTCGCGGTCGCGCGGACGCACGCCCTTCTGGTCGTGGCCGTCGACGAGGATGCGACCGCCGTCGACCGGCTCGAGGCCGGCGAGCATGCGCAGGGTCGTCGACTTGCCACAGCCGGAGGGACCGACGAGCACGAGGAACTCGCCGTCGGCGATGTCGAGCGTGATGCCGTCGACCGCCGGGGCGTCGTCCTTTGAGAACCGGCGAGTCGCCTCGTCGAAGTACACGGTGGCCATGGATGCCCTTTGCTGTCGTGCCGTACGTGATGGTTTCGATCCCCGGCCGTATGCCGTCCGTGCACGTCAGCGTGAAGGCGCGGACGGCATACGACAGGGGTGGTGCGGTGACGCGTCAGGCGCCGAGCTTGCTCTTGATCTGCGAGTCGAAGACCTGCTGGCTCTCGGCGTCCAGAGCCTTGAAGACGGTCGCGACGTCCTGGCCCTGGACGATCTGGTCGAGGCCCTTGCCGATGCGGGCGCCACCACCGGGCAGCAGCACGCGGACGTTGTCCTGGGACCGCGTCTTGGGCAGCTGCTCGATGGCCGTCTTGGCGTTGGGGTTCTTCTCGAGATAGGCCTTCTCCGCAGGGAGGTCGACGGCGGACTTGCGCACGGGCATGTAGCCGGTGGCCTGCGTGAAGGTCACGGTGTTCTGGGCGTTGGTGAGGAACTCGATGAACTTCAGTGCGTTCTTCTTGCGGTCGTCGGAGATGCTCGCCGGGATGCCAACGCCCGCGCCGCCCGTCGGGCAGTTGCCCTCGCCCGGCAGGAACGCCGTGCCCACCGCGAACTTCGCGTCCTTGGCGACGCCGCCGAGGGAGCCGGTCGACATCATCGTGCAGCCGACGATGCCGGCCGTGAAGTCGGGGGCCGGGTCCTTGGAGAGCTTGAGGTGGCCGTCCTTGGCGAGGCTCTGCAGATAGGTGCCCGCCTTGACCGTGTTGGGGTCGGAGAACGTCGGCGTCCACTCCTTGGAGTAGGCGCCGCCGTAGCCCCACACCATGTTCTGGAAGACCCAGTCGAGGTAGTTGGAGCCGTCGGGCAGCTCCATGACGATCTTGTCGGAGCCGGCTGCCGACTTGAGCTTCGGTGCCCACGTGAGGAACTCGTCCCAGTCCTTGGGGCCGCGGTCCTCGAGACCGGCGGCCTTCCAGAGGTCCTTGTTGTAGTAGAAGAGCGGCGTGGACCTCGCGAACGGCATCGCGTAGTGCTTGTCCTCGAGGTTGTAGTCGTTGTAGAGCGCGTCGACGTAGTCGCTGGTATCGATCTTCGCCGACGTCAGCAGCTCGTCGAGCGGGGTGAGCTGCTTGTTGAGGGCGAAGTTGAACCACGTGACGTCGGAGACGACGACCACGTCGGGCAGCTGCCCCCCGGCGAGCGAGGCGTTGAACTTCTGGGCCACCTCCTCGTAGTTCTTCCCGGCGTCGACGAGCTTGACCTTGAGGCCGGAGTTGGCCGCCTCGAAGGCCTTGATGATCTCCTGCTCGACCGGCTTGCTGTTGCCGGGGTGGTTGCTCCAGAACTCGATGGTGTTGCCCGAGCCGCCACCGCTTCCCGAGGGGGCGGTGCCGTTGCCGGCGCAGGCCGAGAGGCCGGCGATGCCGGCGGCTCCCGCGAGACCGAGGAAGCCTCGGCGTGAGAACTCGTTCATGGGTGGTGCCTTTCCCTGTGGTGGTGAGGTGGGTCGAAGGGGCGCAGCTCAAGCGCAGGTCGGGTGCGGGTCAGCTCTTGACGGCGCCGGCGGTCAGGCCCTTGATCATCTGGCGCTGCAGGACCAGGAAGAGCACGAGGATCGGCAGCATCGCCAGCACCGTGCCGGCCATCACCGGGCCCCAGTTGGTGACGCCGTCGTTGTTCTGCAGGAAGGTCAGGCCGACCGGCAGCGGCGCGGTGGTCTCGTCATCGGCCATCAGGAACGGCCAGAGGTACTCGTTCCACTCGTTGACCACGGTGATCAGCGCGAAGGCGACGAGCGTCGGCCAGGACATCGGCATGACGACGCGCCACAGCAGCTTCATCGGCCCGGCGCCGTCGAGACGCGCGGCCTCGATGATCTCGCCGGGAAGGTTGAGGAACTGGTTGCGCATCAGGAAGGTTCCGAACGCGACGCCGGCGAGCGGGATGATGATGCCCTGGTAGGTGTTGCGCCATCCGAGCTGCGCCACGAGCGCGTAGTTGCTGATGACCGTGATCTGGTTGGGCACCATGAGCGCGGCGATGACGACGAGGAACACGACCGAGCGCCCCGGGAAGCGCAGCAGCGACAAGGCATACGCGCTGAGGACCCCGAGCACGATCTTGGCGACCGAGGTCGCCGAGGTGATGACGAGGGAGTTGCGCACGTAGTCGAAGAACGGGATGCGGGTGGTCAGCTCGCTGTAGTTCTGGCCGGTGGGCGGGTTGGGCCACCACTGGGCGGGGCGCACGTAGATGTCGCCGCGCTCCTTGAACGAGGTGATGAGGATCCAGAAGAGCGGGACCGCCACGACGAGGACGATGAGCGCCATCCCGGCGTAACCGGCTGCCGTCCAAGCGGGTCCGCGATGGTGGGCGGAGGCCTCCGCGTCGTGGGCCTCCCCACGGCGGCTGCGCCGAGGGCGGTTGTCGTTGCCAGTGGCGGCGTCGGTGTCGGTGTCGCCGACGATCGTCGAGGTGCTCATGACTGCTTTCCCCTGTCCATGAAGCGCACCTGCACGACGGTCACGGCGAGCAGGATGACGAACATGACGGTGGCGACGGTGGCGCCGTAGCCGGCGCGCTGGTTGACGAACGTCTCCTGGTAGACCTGGTAGACGAGCGTTGCCGTGCCGTTGCCCTGCGGACCTCCGCGGGTCATGACGTTGATGATGTCGAAGACCTGGACCGAGCTGAGCAGCACGGTGATCGACAGGAAGAACGTCGTCGGGCGCAGCTGCGGCATCAGCACGCGACGGAATCGGGTCCACGCCGAGGCCCCGTCGATCTCGGCTGCCTCGTCGAGGTCGGCCCGCCGGCCCTGCAGCGCAGCGAGATAGATGACGAAGGTGTAGCCGAGGTTCTTCCAGATGTAGGTGACCGTCACCATGAACAGCGCCCAGCCGGGCTGCTGGTAGAAGTCGGGCGACTGGACACCGATGCGCGCGAGCAGGTCTCGCACGAGCCCGAACTGGGGGTCGAAGACGAACTGGAAGGCGATGCCGATCGCCGCGCCGGAGATGACGAAGGGCGCGAAGACGACCGACCGGACGACGTTGCGGCCCTTGAGCTTCTGGTCGAGCAGGAGCGCGAGCCCGAGTCCGAGCGCCATGGAGATGCCGACCGTGGCGACGGTGAAGACGAGCGTGTTGCGCACGATGGTCCGGGTGTCGTCCCGGCCGAACCACTCGATGTAGTTGGACAGGCCGACAGGGTTGGCGATCGGCGAGGAGATGTTCCAGTCGGTGAAGGACAGCCGGATGTTGTCGAGCAGCGGCCGGTAGGTGAAGACGATGAGCAGGACGAGGTTGGGCAGCAGCAGCAGCGCCGCGAGGCACCACTCCCATGCCCGGCCGCTCGACCGTCTCGGGGGCGGCCCGACCTCGGGTGGCGGTATGGCGGAACCGGGCGTGGTGCTGCGGACTTCCGTCGCCGATGACTGCACCCGGCCAACCTAGCTGCGCAGATGCACCGTTTGCGGCTTTGACGCGTCGCCGATATGTCGCGGGTTCGAACTGTTGGGGCTCGCACACGAAAGAGCCCCGGACCCACAGGGTCCGGGGCTCTTCCAGAGCGATCAGCTCAGAGCGGTGAGGCTCAGTTGCCGGTCAGCTTCTCGCGAAGCGCGGCGAGCGCCTCGTCGGAAGCCAGGGTGCCCTCGGCCGGAGCCGGGGCGTTGCGCGGAGCGCGCTCGCCACGGTCGGCGTCGCCGGCATCGGCGACGTCACCGGTCGCGGACGAGTACGACGTCGCGGAGCCGGCGTTGGCCGCAGCCTCGGCGTCGGCCTTCGTCGCGGCGTCGACCTGGGCCTTGTGGGCCTCCCAGCGGGCGTGGGCCTCGGCGTACTGACGCTCCCACTTCTCGCGCTGGGCGTCGAAGCCCTCGAGCCACTCGTTCGTCTCCGGGTCGAAGCCCTCGGGGTACTTGTAGTTGCCCTGCTCGTCGTACTCGGCGGCCATGCCGTAGAGGGTCGGGTCGAACTCCGACGCCGCGACGGCCTGGTCGTTGGCCTGCTTGAGCGACAGCGAGATGCGCCGACGCTCGAGGTCGATGTCGATGACCTTGACGAAGATCTCGTCGCCGACGTTGACGACCTGCTCCGGCAGCTCCACGTGGCGCTCGGCCAGCTCGGAGATGTGCACGAGGCCCTCGATGCCGTCCTCGACGCGCACGAACGCACCGAAGGGGACGAGCTTGGTGACCTTGCCGGGGACGACCTGGCCGATGGCGTGCGTGCGAGCGAAGTGCTGCCACGGGTCCTCCTGCGTCGCCTTCAGCGACAGGGAGACACGCTCACGGTCCATGTCGACGTCGAGCACCTCGACCGTGACCTCGGTGCCGACCTCGACGACCTCGGACGGGTGGTCGATGTGCTTCCACGACAGCTCGGAGACGTGGACGAGACCGTCGACGCCGCCGAGGTCCACGAACGCACCGAAGTTGACGATGGAGGACACGACGCCCGAACGGACCTGGCCCTTCTGGAGCTCCTTGAGGAACGTCGTGCGCACCTCGGACTGCGTCTGCTCGAGCCAGGCACGGCGCGACAGGACCACGTTGTTGCGGTTCTTGTCGAGCTCGATGATCTTGGCCTCGATCTCCTTGCCGACGTACGGCTGGAGGTCGCGGACACGGCGCATCTCGACGAGCGAGGCGGGAAGGAAGCCGCGGAGGCCGATGTCGAGGATGAGACCACCCTTGACGACCTCGATGACGGTGCCGGTGACGACGCCGTCCTCCTCCTTGACCTTCTCGATGGTGCCCCAGGCACGCTCGTACTGAGCCCGCTTCTTGGACAGGATCAGACGGCCTTCCTTGTCCTCCTTCTGGAGGACGAGGGCCTCGACCTCGTCACCGACCTTGACGATCTCGCCGGGGTCGACGTCGTGCTTGATGGACAGCTCGCGCGAGGGGATGACGCCCTCGGTCTTGTAGCCGATGTCGAGCAGGACCTCGTCCCGGTCGACCTTGACGATGCGACCCTCGACGATGTCGCCGTCGTTGAAGTCCTTGATGGTGGCGTCGATCGCCGCAAGGATGTCTTCCTGAGAGCCGATGTCGTTGATGGCAATCTCAGGCGCGGTCTTCTCGACCGTGTTGGCAGTCATGTAGTAGGAACTCCGATTGTGGACAGTTAGATTGGGGACCTCGGGGCGTTCGGCCTGACGGCCGGTTGCCCCGTTGCCTTGTGGACAGGTTCAACATTGAGCGTGCGCACACGAATGCGCACGGCAATCCTATCCGCGCTGTCAGCAACCGGTCAAAAGAGATGACGTATGCCGTGAGCACGCCTTCCGAGGCCACCCGCCGTGCCGCTCCCCCGGACGAGACGGCGTCGGCGAACCGCAGGTGGTGGGACGGCGAGGCGACGTCCTACTACGTCGAGCACGGGGCCTTCCTCGGCGACACGGACTTCGTCTGGGGCCCGGAGCGCCTCCGCGAGGAGGATGTCCGGCTGCTCGGCGACCCGCACGGCAAGGTCGTCCTCGAGATCGGGGCGGGGTCGGGCCAGTGCTCGCGCTGGCTCGCGGCCCACGGGGCGACGGTCGTGGCCACCGACCTGTCCGCGGGCATGGTCGCGACCGGGGTCGCGGTCAACGAGGCGCTGGACGAGGCCGTGCGCGTCCCGTTCCTGCAGTGCGACGGCCGCGCCCTCCCCTTTGCCGACGCGTCCTTCGACACGGTCTTCACGGCATACGGCGTCGTGCCTTTCGTCGCGGACTCCGACGTCGTCATGGCGGAGGCGGCCAGGGTGTTGCGACCCGGTGGCCGGTTCGTCTTCTCGACGACGCACCCGGTGCGGTGGGCCTTCGTCGACGACCCGGGGCCCGGCGGCCTCACCGCCCGCCACTCGTACTTCGACCGCACTCCCTACGTCGAACAGGACGACACGGGCCGAGCCACCTACGTCGAGCACCACCGGACGATCGGTGACCGGGTGCGCGAGATCGCCGCGGCCGGGCTCGTCCTCGTCGACCTCGTCGAGCCCGAGTGGCCCGAGGGTCACGAGGAGGCTTGGGGCGGCTGGTCGCCGCTGCGCGGACGCCTCATTCCCGGAACTGCCGTCTTCGTCTGCCGCAAGCCGGGCTGAGCGGCAGGGCGCCCCGACGGGCGACGGCGGCCACGGACCCTTGAAGGTCCGTGGCCGCCGTCGTCCGGCTGTCAGGCGAAGCGCCGCCTCAGCAGCACCGCACCTCCGGCCAGCCCGAAGGCCGCGGCGGCAGTGGCCCCACGACCGAGGTTGGCCGAACCCTCGCCATCCACCCCTGCGAGCTCGTAGGAGTAGGCCGTCGCCCCGAGTGCTCCCTCGGGGGCGCCGTAGGCCATGCCCTCGGCCTTCGCCCGCTTGGCCCCGATCTCGATGAGGGCGTACTTCTCGCCGTAGTCGGCCGCCGTGGCCTTACCGGCTGTCACGAGCTTCTTGGTCCCCTCGTCGGACAGGCGCTGGGCGCCGTCCTCGAGCTGAGGCGCTCCCGCGGCGGCGTCCACGAGACCGGACGCGAGCTGGCTCGTGCCCTCGGCGGCGTCGGCGATGCCGTCGGTGAGCTGCCCCGCGCCGTCCTTCAGCTTGCCGGCGCCGTCGTCGAGCTGCCCGGCACCGGCGGCCAGCTGTCCGACACCAGAGTCGAGCTGGCCAGCGCCTGTCGCGAGGTCTGTGGATCCCGTCGCGAGCTGCGAGGTGCCTGCCGCCAGGTCCTTGGCGCCGGTCGCAACCTGGGACGTGCCGCCATGGACCTTGTCGGCCCCGACGGTCAGCTGGTCCACGGCGTCGAGCAGGTCCAGTCCGCCGAGCCCGAGCAGGCCCACTCCGTCCTGCAGGTCGTTGATGCCGCCGCGGAGAGTCTTGTCCTTGGCCGTGTCCTTGGAGGTGCCGATGCCGCCCTGAACCGTGGTCACGACTCCATCGACGAGCTGCGTGACTCCTCCGTCGACGAGGTCGACGCCCTCGAGCAGGCCCGGGACACTCGGGTCACAGATGCCGGTGAGAGTGGTGTTGCTGAGCCCGCACTCGACCTTCGCGAGGCCGATGGCGGCACCACTCAGCTTGCCCTTGAGCAGCCCGAGACCGCCGGACACCTGACCGAGACCGCCCGAAACGTCCCCGAGCCCCTTTGCCGCACTCTCGGTCTCGACCTTGAGCGAGTCGAGACCACCACCTACCTTCATGAGGATTTGCTGGCAGGTGGTCCCACAGTCGCCGGAGTTCGAAGCGAGCGCCACACCGCCCACCAGCTGCGCAATACCACCCGTGGGGGCCAGGGCATCGAGCAGCCCGGACTGGATCCGATCTACGCCGCCCCTGGACTGACCTACACCGGCGGAGAGCTGGTCGAGGCTGGCCCCCTTCTCGGTAGCCGCCGCAAGTCCTACACGAATCTGGTTGACACCATCGATGAGCGTGCCGTCCTGGCCCTTGGCGCCGAGTCCCGCCCGAAGCTTCGCGATGCCGGCGTGGAGGGGCTTCGCCTGCTCCGGCAGACCGCCGACTCCGTCGTAGAGCTGCGTCAGGCCGGCATCGACCTGGTCGAGCCCGTCAGCGACCAGTGACAGGTTCTCGACGAGCGCCGGCGCTCCTTCTCCCAGTAGGCGGAGCCCGCCGGCGACCTGCGCGGCACCGTCGTCGACCTGCGTCGCGCCGCCGCTGAGCTGCTTCGCGCCGACGTCCACCTGGCCCGCCCCATCGGCGACCTGCGTGGCGCCGTCGGCAACCTTGGCCGAGCCTGCCTTCGCGTCTCCGGTGCCGGACCGCAGCTCCGACGTGCCCTGCTTGAGTGCACCCGCGCCGGTGGCGAGCTCACGGGAGCCCGGCAGCGCCTGGGCACCGAGTCCCGCGTCGAGCTTCTTCGCCCCGTCGCGCAGCTGGATGAGACCTGCGAGCAGGGTCCCGGCGCCGTCGCGCAGCTTGAGCAGGTTGGCGTCGATCTCCGTGGCGCCGGCCGTCAGCGTCGCACCGGTCGTGGCGCCGCTCTTGTAGCTCGCGGCGCCGCCCTTGAAGGAGGGGCTGTCGAGGGGGCTGACGGGCAGGGCTGACACCGACGCCGTGGGCAGGGTGCCGTCGACGATGTCGGCGGCGTAGCCGAACGTCGCCGTCGGGGTCCCGATCGGCCCGAAGAGCGTCATCGTGAACGTCAGCTTGGTGCCGCCACGCCCGTCACCGGCGAGGTTGGCCTCCTGCGAGCTGACATTGGTGAACGTGCCGGGAAGGGTCGTCGTGAGCGAGCCCACCATGGGGATGACGACGTCCTGCGTCGCCGTCGCGCTGTGGCCGGTGCCGTCGTCGAACGTCACGACCTGAGGGGTGCCGGTCACGTTCTTGACGGTGTAGCGCACCTCGACCCGGCCGCTGCGGCCGAGCAGGTCTCCGGGTTCGACCGGCTGCCCGTCGAGCGTGTAGGTGGCCTGGACGTGCAGCGGCAGCTTCTTGGTGTAGTCGCTGACCGTGCGCAGCCGCTGCTCACCGGCGACGTCGTAGCGGCCGACCATGACGCCGTCCTTGACCTCGAAGCCGCTGAAGCCTTCGAGGTTGCGCAGGCCCTGGGGCTCGACGGGGTTGCGCAGGTCGACGGTGCCGCGGCCCTGCATGTCGACCTGCTCGTAGATTCGGGCGACGTCGACCTTGCCGGTGGCGTCGAGGTAGGCCTGAACGGTCTCCGTGTTGGACACCCGTACCGAGCCGTCCCCCGCTGCGGCAGCCGGTGACGCCGCGAGCAGCAGCATTGTGGGCATCGCCGCAAGGCCGGCGACCATGGTGGCGAAGGTACGCGTGCTCACTGTGCTGCTCCAGTCACGAGGTCATCGAGGTCGGCGGTGCTGTGGAGGTCCTTGGAAGCAGCCGTTGCGGCCTCCCCCGAGTCGGCGGACCGGCGGTGCCGAGGCGCTGCGTCCGACGAATCAGCCTGTGCGGCAATCACATTGGTGGCGAGGTAGCCGAGGGCCACGGCGAGGAGCACCGTCGTCGCCGCCGCCGGCGACTCGCTCAGGAACTGCGACGGCGCGTTGGTGTAGACCGACTCGTAGGCGCCGACGATCGAGGCCGCACCGACGAGACCGCTCCAGAGCGGAAGGCGGCCACCACTGACCGCGGCGACGACCGCGATGAGGGCGACGACGACGAAGGCCGCGACGGCGCGTCCGGCCGACGAGTCCGGCAACACGGCGGCGCGAAGGGCGAAGCCGATCCAGGCCAGCAGGAAGCCGGCGAGGAAGCCGGCCACCTTGCCCCACTCGGGACGGTGCGGGACGAGCCCCAGGACACCGCCGAGAGCAGCGCCGAGGAGGGCGACGTGCTCGAGGTCGAGACCGAGCAGGCTGCTCAGTCCGATGATGGCCGCCGCGAAGACGGCGAGACACAGACCCGTGACCAGGCTTCTGACCATGTCCACCTCACAGTAAAAGCACCCGTCTCCGTTGGCGGGTGCAAGTTACCGAGCAGTATGGGGGCGAGCCAGCCCATACGTGTGCGAAGTGGCGCTTTTGGTCCCACCGTTGCCGGAACGTGACCGAATCGGACTCCGGAGCGGGTAGCGCACCGGCGCGCGATGACGGATCTTCTCAGTGCGCGGCCTCGTGCCAGGAGCGTCCGACGCCCACGTTGATGTCGAGCGGCACGTCGAGCTCGGCAGCATGACCCATCTCGTGGCGGACGAGCTTCTCGACGTCGTCGCGCTCGTCGCCGGCGACCTCGAGGACCAGCTCGTCGTGGACCTGGAGCAGGATGCGTGACCTCGCGCCGGCGTCGGTGAGGGCTCGGTCGACGCCGATCATCGCAACCTTCATGATGTCGGCGGCCGAGCCCTGAATGGGTGCGTTGAGCGCCATCCGCTCGGCCATCTCGCGTCGCTGACGGTTGTCGGACGTCAGGTCGGGCAGGTAGCGCCGGCGGCCGAACATCGTTGCGGTGTAACCCGTGCCGCGCGCCTCGGCGACGATCTCCTTGAGGTAGTCGCTGACCCCTCCGAAGCGCTCGAAGTAGCCCTCCATGAGGCCGCGGGCCTCCTCGGTGCTGATGGTCAGCTGCTTCGAGAGCCCGAACGCCGACAATCCGTAGGCGAGGCCGTAGGACATCGCCTTGACCTTGGAGCGCATCGCCGACGTGACGTCGTCGGGCTCCACCCCGAAGACCTTGGAACCGACGAACTTGTGGAGGTCCTCGCCGGAGCGGAACGCCTCGATGAGCCCCTCGTCGCCCGACAGGTGCGCCATGACCCGCATCTCGATCTGGGAGTAGTCGGCCGACATCAGAGCGTCGTAGCCGTCGCCGACGACGAAGAGCTCACGGATGCGTCGCCCCTCCTCGGTGCGGATGGGGACGTTCTGCAGGTTCGGCTCGGTGGAGCTGAGCCGACCGGTGGCCGCGATCGTCTGCAGGTAGGTGGTGTGGATGCGGCCGTCGTCGGCGACGGACTTCTGCAGGCCCTCGACCGTGACGCGCAGCCGCGCGGCATCACGGTGACGAAGCAGCGCCTCGAGGAACGGGTGCTCGGTCTTGGTGAAAAGATCCGAGAGGGCGTCGGCGTCGGTGGTCCAGCCCGTCTTCGTCTTCTTCGTCTTGGGCAGGTTGAGCTGCCCGAAGAGCACCTCCTGCAGCTGCTTGGGCGAGCCGAGGTTGACGTCGCGGCGACCGATGGCGTCCCAGGCGTCCTCCTGGGCCTGGGCCACCTTGGCCGCGAAGTCGCCCTCGAGGGACTCCAGACCCGGCACGTCGACGGCGATGCCGGTGCGCTCCATCCGGGCCAGGACGTCGACGAGGGGGATCTCCACGTCGGCGAGAAGCTGCTGGCCACCCGTGGCCGCCACCTGCTCGTCGAGCACGTCGGCCAGGTCCCGCACGGCGGTGGCGCGCACCATCTCCTTGTGCGCGGCCTGCTCGTCGGCGTCGCCGCCGAAGTCGAGCATGCCCTGACCGTCCGTGGGCGCCGCCCCGCTCAGCTCACGGTGCAGGTTGCGCAGCACGAGGTCGTCGAGGTGGTAGGTGCGCTGGTCGGGCTTGACGAGGTATGCCGCGAGCTGGGTGTCGCTCGTCAGTCCCCGCAGCGACCACCCCCGTGCGCCGAGCGCCTCGATCGGACCCTTCGCGTCGTGCATCGCCTTGGGGCGGGCAGGGTCCTCGACCCAACCGCCGACCGCAGCCTCGCCCTCAGGGCTCAGCGTCTGCAGATCGATCCACGCCGCGCTGCCGTCGGCGGCCGCGATTGCCAGGCCGGTGGCGTCACCGGTGCCGCGGGCCCACGTGCCCGTGACGGACAGGCCGGTGCGCTGGGCGGAGGCCACGTGCTCCGCGACCCAGGCTGGGACCGCCTCGGGCGTCAGGACCGCGCCGTCGACGTCGAAGCCCTCCTCGGCCTCGGGCGCAGCAGCCTCGACGGTGGCGAAGAGCCGGTCGCGCAGAACGCGGAACTCGAGGCCGTCGAAGACGGTGTGGACCTCATCGCGGCTCCACTGGGTCCGACGCAGGTCGTCGATCTCGACGCCCACCGGGCTGTCCTTGACCAGCTGGTTGAGGCGGCGGTTGCGCAGCACCTGGTCGAGGTGGTCGCGCAACGACTGGCCGGCCTTGCCGGGGATCTTGTCGATGCTCGCGACGATGCCGTCGAGGTCGCCGTACTGGGTGATCCACTTCGCGGCGGTCTTGGGTCCGACGCCGGGCACGCCGGGAAGGTTGTCGGACGTCTCCCCCACCATGGCCGCGAGGTCGCTGTAGCGCGTCGGCGGGACGCCGTACTTCTCCTCGACCTGCGTCGGGCCCATGCGCCACACCTCAGACACGCCCCGAACCGGGTAGAGGATCGTGACGCGGTCGGACACCAGCTGGAAGGTGTCACGGTCGCCCGAGCAGATCAGCACGTCGATGTCCTGGGCCTCGGCCTGGGTGGCGATCGTGGCGATGATGTCGTCGGCCTCGTAGCCGTCGAGCTCGACGAAGGTGATGCGCAGCGCGTCGAGGATCTCCTTGACGAGCGAGATCTGCCCCTGGAACTCGTCAGGGGTGCGGGCCCGACCCGCCTTGTACTCGGAGTACTCCTCCGTGCGGAACGACTGGCGTGCCTTGTCGAAGGCGACGACGACGTGCGTCGGCTCCTCGTCGCGCAGCATGTTGATCAGCATCGAGGTGAAGCCGTAGACGGCATTGGTGTGCTGGCCGGTGCTCGTCGAGAAGTTCTCGGCCGGGAGGGCGAAGAACGCGCGATAGGCCAGCGAGTGTCCGTCGAGGAGGAGAAGTCGGCTCACACGCGCAGCCTAGTGGCGCCCACCGACGCCACGACCCACGGCATACGATCGCGGGCATGACTGACTCTTCGACCCAGCAGGCCGGCCAGGGCCTGGACGACATGCGGGCCATGGCCGAGGGGACGCTCCTCGAGCGGATGCAGATCGAGATCACGGAGGTCTCCCCCGAACGACTCGTCGCGACCATGCCCGTCGCGGGAAACACCCAGCCGTACGGCCTGCTGCACGGCGGCGCCAGCGTCGTGCTGGCGGAGACGCTCGGCTCCGTCGGCGCCCAGCTCCACGCCGGGCATGGCCGCGTCGCCGTGGGGCTCGACATCAACGCGACCCACCACCGCGCGGCCCGGGCGGGCGTCGTGACCGGTACTGCGACCCTGCTGAGCGCCGGCCGCACGCTCGTCAGCTACGACGTCGTCGTGACCGACGAGGACGGCAGGCGCGTCTGCACCTCGCGCATCACCTGTCTGCTCCGCGACGCGGCTCCGGGCGCCTGATCCCGGAGCCTCGAGGGACGAACGCGCTCAGCCCGCGATCTTCGGGTCGCGCCGTGGGGCGCGGGCCCGGGCGCGCAGGTCGCGACGGCGCTGCAGCAGGTCGAGCGGCACCCGGTGGGAGCGTGACTCCCCCGCGAGCTTGCGCTGCAGGGCCGCGGCGGATGCGACCCGGCGCACCGTCTCCGGAGCGAAGCCGAGTCGCGCGAAGAACCTGTTCGCGTCGCGGTTGGCTGCGGGAACCGCACTGGCCAGATGCTCGCAACCCTGGCGGTCGGCGTAGCGGCTCGCCGCCGTGAGCAGCGATCGCCCGACGCCCTGACGGCGCTGCTCCGGGAGCACGAAGAGCATGTCGATCGACACGCACGGCGAGTCGACGAGCAGGCTCCGGGTCGAGTCGGCCAGGACGACGTAACCCATCGGGCGTCCGTCGCTGAGGGCGATGAAGGCGCAGATGTCCTTGCGCTGCAACGCATTTCGCAAGGTCCCGTCGAGAGCCAACCGCTGCGCCGCCTCCGGGGTCGTGCCACCCTCGATCCGGTGCGCGATCCACAGCTCGATGAACTGTGAGTGCAGGCTCTCGTCGACCCGCTGCACCGACACCACTGCTCGACCCATCATCCCTCCTGTTCCAGCCCCGAGACCACCCGCAGAGACTACGCAGAACTTCGGTGTGGTGGAAGAGGATGCCGCAGTCGAACACATAACGGACAGGGGGCCACGACTGCGTCGTGACCCCCTGGCTTCGGATTCCTGCAGCCGGCGCACTGCGCCGGAAGGCGGCCCGGCTCGTCGCGCGGGCGCCCCCTCGGGCGACCAGCCTAGACTTCGCCGCCGAGGTAGGCCGCCTTGACGGCCGGGTCGGCGGCGAGGTCCCTGCCGGTCCCCTCCCGGACGATCTCGCCGGTCTCGAGGATGTAGGCGCGGTGCGACCGCTTGAGGGCCTGTGCCGCGTTCTGCTCGACGAGCAGCACGGTGGTGCCCTGGCTGTTGATCTCCGTGACGATGTCGAAGATCTGCTGGATCAGCTTGGGTGCCAGTCCCATGGAGGGCTCGTCGAGCAGCAGCAGCCTCGGCTTGGCCATCAGGGCTCGCCCCATCGCCAGCATCTGCTGCTCGCCGCCCGACATCGAGCCGGCCGCCTGGTTGCTGCGCTCCTTCAGGCGCGGGAAGAGCTCGAAGACCCGGGCCAGGTCGTCCTTGACGGCCTGGCTCTTGCGGTCAGGACGGGCATACGTGCCCATCTCGAGGTTCTCCATGACCGTCATGCCGACGAAGCACCCGCGCCCCTCGGGGGACTGCGAGATGCCGAGTACCGGCCGCTCGTGCGACGGCGTCTGGGTGATGTCCTTGCCGTTGAAGACCACCGAGCCGGCGCGCACCGGACGCAGGCCGGAGATCGTCTTCATCGTCGTCGTCTTGCCGGCGCCGTTGGCGCCGATCAGGGTGACGATCTCCCCCTCCTCGACCGTGAAGCTGATGTCGCGGATGGCCTCGATGCGCCCGTAGTTGACGCACAGTCCGTTGACCTCAAGAAGCATCTTCTTCATCAACTCCCAGGTAGGCGGCGATGACCGCCGGGTTGTCGCGGATCTCCGCGGGCGAGCCCTCGGCGATCTTGCGACCGAACTCCAGCACGACGATCCGGTCGGTCACGCCCATGACGAGCTTCATGTCGTGCTCGATGAGCAGCACGGTGTAGCCCTGGTCGCGGATCGTGCGGATCAGCTCCATCAGCTTGGCCTTCTCGGCCGGGTTGAAGCCGGCCGCCGGCTCGTCGAGACAGAGCAGCTGGGGGCTCGTCGCGAGGGCGCGAGCGATCTCCAGGCGGCGCTGATCGCCGTACGGGAGGTTGCGCGCGAGCTCGTCGGCCTTGCCGTCCAGTCCCATGAAGGTGAGCAGCTCCATCGCACGCGCGTAGCCCTGCGCCTCCTCACGCCGGTGCCTGGGGAGGCGGAACATCGCCGAGACGACCCCGGTCGAGTGGTGCGCGTCGACACCGACGAGGACGTTCTCGAGCGCCGTCATGTTGGCGAAGAGGCGGATGTTCTGGAACGTGCGGGCGATGCCCAGCTTTGTGATCGCGAACTTCTTGCGCTTGCCCAAGGTATTGCCGAGGTAGCGCACGGAACCCGACGTCGGCTGGTAGACGCCGGTCATGACGTTGAAGCACGTCGTCTTGCCGGCGCCGTTCGGGCCGATGAGCCCCAGGATCTCGCCCTTGTTGATGTGGAAGGTCACCTCGTTGAGCGCGACCACCCCGCCGAAGCGGAGGGTGACCTCGTCGACCTCGAGCAGGCGCTCGCCCTCCGAGACGACCGGCACGCCGATGTCCTCCGGGGTGATGTCGACGTCCGGGTTGATCTCGGTGACCTCCTCGGCGGGGTCGGCGAGCTGGTGCTCGACCGCCGGCTGCACCGTGGTGGTGGCGGCGGGCGTCGTCGCGTCATTGGCGCTCCTGATCGGGCGCGTGGGCTCAGACATTGACTTCTCCTTCCTCGAGGATGGCCTCTTTCTCGTCGGCGCGCTTGGCCCGGACCGTACGCCGCGGTGGCAGCAGGCCCTGGGGGCGGAAGATCGCGAGCAGCATCAGGGCCAGCCCGAAGACGAGCACTCGGAAGTCGGCGAACTCACGGAAGCGCTCCGGGAAGTAGCCCACGACGATCGCGCCGACGATGACGCCCCAGCGGTTGCCGGCGCCGCCGACCACGACAGCGGCCAGGAAGAGGATCGAGAGCAGCAGCTCGAAGCTCTGCGGGTTGATGAAGCCGGACTTCGTCGCGAACAGGGCACCGGAGAGACCGCCGATGGCCGCGCCGAGGGCGAAAGCGAGCAGCTTGAAGCGGAAGGTCGGGACGCCCATGAGCTCTGCCGCGTCCTCGTCTTCACGTGTGGCCTCCCACGCTCGACCGACCCGGCTGTTCTTGACGAGGATGTCGAAGAGCAGGACGAGGGCGATGACAGCGAGGGCGAGCCAGTAGTACGGGACGAAGTCGTTGATCCCGAACTTCAGGAACGTCGAGGTCGTGTCGAGGTCTATCACCGGCGCGCCGCTGCTCCAATCGACGCTGGGCACCTCGAACAGGACGATGCCGGGAGGCTTCGGGATGTCGCTGATCCCCTGCGCACCACCGAGCCACTCGGAGTTGACGAGGGTGAGGCGGACGATCTCGCCGAAACCGAGCGTCACGATGGCGAGGTAGTCACCGCGGACGCGGAGCGTGGGCGCACCGAGGATGAGTCCGGACAGCATCGCGACGGCGATCGCGATCGGGACGACGACGACCCAGCTGAGCTTGGCGTGCTCGGAGGTCAGGACGCCGACCGTGTAGGCGCCGATGGCGTAGAAGCCGACGTAGCCGAGGTCGAGCAGTCCGGCATAGCCGACGACGATGTTGAGGCCGAGCGCGACGAGGACATACGTCGAGACGGTGAAGAGCACGCCGCCGAAGTCGGAGCCCTCCGTCGTGATGAACGGGATGTTGAGCAGCGGGAGCAGGAACAGGAAGATCGCGAAGAGCACCCAGAGCAGGATCTTGACGACCCTGGGCAGGTTGTTGACCCGCTCCTTGAACCCCGGCGAGGACGTGTTGCCGGTCGCTGTGCTGGACGCCATGGTGCTCATGCACGGGCCTTTCCGAGGGACTCACCGAGCAGGCCGGTGGGCCGGAAGAGCAGGATCAGGATCAGCAGGACGAACGCGACGACGTCCTTCCACTGGGTCCCGACGATGGCGGAGCCGTAGTTCTCGGCCAGGCCGAGGACGAACCCACCGAGCAGGGCGCCGCGCAGGTTGCCGATGCCGCCGAGCACGGCCGCCGTGAAGGCCTTGACGCCGAGAATGAAGCCGGCGTCATAGCGCGTGATGCCGATCTTCAGCATGTAGAAGGCGGCAGCGGCACCGGCCATGACACCGCCGATGAGGAAGGTCACCCGGATCACCCGGTCGCGGTTGACGCCCATGAGCGCCGCCGACTCGGGGTCCATCGCAACGGCGCGGATACCGCGACCGAGACGCGAGCGCTGCACGAACTGGTCGAGGACGAACATGAGAACGATCGCGCCGACGATGACGAAGATATCGGTGTTCGTCACGTGGTAACCGCCGACCGTGAAGATCGGCTGCGGCTGGATGATGGCGGGCAGGCCCGCGTTGTTGCGGGAGTTGCGCACGTAGCTGTTCAGCGTCTCGTCGAGACCCACCCAGGCCACGATGCGGCTGCGTAGACCCATGACCTCGGCGAGCACGAAGGACGCGCCGATCGCGGAGATCAGGGCGATGAGGGGCGGCGCGTTGCGCTTGCGCAGTGGCCGGTAGGCCACCCGCTCGAGCAGCACGGCGATGAGGCCGGACATGGCCATGGCCGCCACGAACATCATCGCGACCCAGAAGATGACCTGGCCGACCGAGCCGCCAGGCCGGCCGCCGAGGAGCGTCACGACCCAGAGCGCCGCGAAGGTGCCGTACATGAAGACTTCGGAGTGCGCGAAGTTGATCAGGCGCAGCACGCCGTAGACGAGGGTGTAGCCGAGGGCGACAAGGGCGTAGATGGCGCCGATCGTCAGACCGGTGATCGTGAACGAGGCGAAGTTGTCGAGCAGGTACTGCATCCAAGACCTCCTGGGCCGGGTGCGGTGGGCGGATCGAGCGTTGGGGCCACCGGACGAAGGGGCGGTCGGAGCGTACTGCCCCGACCGCCCCTCTTCATTGAGGTCCGCGTTACTTGATCTCGCCGGTACCGACGATCTTGCCGTTCTCGACCTTGTAGGCGAACACCTTGATGTCGGCCGACTCGCCCTTGGCGTCGAACTTCAGGTTCTTCGTGACGCCCTTCTTGTCGTAGGACTTCACGAAGTCGACCATGCTCCCGCGGTCCTTGCCGGCGGCAATGCCTTCGAGCAGGATCGTGGCGGAGTCGTAGCCCTCACCGGAGTAGGTGTTGGGGTCCTCCTTGAACTTCGCCTTGTAGGCGGCCTGGAACTCGGGCGCCACGTCCGGCGGGACGCACGGGCAGGTGATGACCGTGCCCTCGGCGGCTTCCTTGGCGTTGTCGATGAAGGACTGGTCCTTGACACCGTCGGCCACGACGAACGTGCCCTTCCAGCCGGCGTCGCGCAGCTGCTTGATGAGCGGCGCGGCCTCCGGGGAGTAGCCACCGAAGAACAGTGCGTCGGCGCCCGAGCTCGTCACCTTCGTCACGGAGGCGCTGAAGTCGGTCTGCTTCTGCTGGATGGTGTCGTTGCCGACGACCTGGGAGCCGAGGTCCTGGCGGACGATGTCCGCAAGGCCCTTGCCGTACTCGGACGCGTCGTCGATGACGAAGGTCTTCGTCGACTTGACGGTGTCCTTGATGTACTTGGCGGCGGCTGGACCCTGCGTGGCGTCGTTGCCGAGGGCGCGGAAGAAGGTCTTCCAGCCGTTGTCGGCGAGCTTCGGGTTGGTCGCGGACGGCGTGATGGTCACGAGGCCGGCCTCGTTGAAGGCCGGGTCGGCGGCCTTCGACTCACCGGAGAACGCCGGGCCGACGATGCCGACGACCTTCTTGTCGTCGATGGCCTTCTTGGCCAGGGCCGGGGCCTGGTCGGGGAGACCCTGCGAGTCGTAGTTCTCGAGGGTGACCTTGCAGTCCGGGTGCTTCTTGTTGTAATCGTCCAGGGCGAGGTTCACGCCGTTCTGGATGTAGATACCCAGGTTGGCGTTCGGTCCCGTGAGGGCACCGAACATGCCGATCTTGTAGCCGTTGCAGGCTGCGCCGGTGCCGCCGGCAGCCGGAGCGGCTGTGTCGCCACCCTTGGTGCCACAGGCGCCGAGGGCAAGCGCAGCCACTGCGAGCGGCACAGCAAACTTGAGGGTAGAACGCACGGATGTCCTCCTGATGTCACACATCCCTCAGTCGAGGGCTGTGACGGAGACTAGGCCGAAATATGCTCTGCGGTCATCAGAAACACTGATCGGTGACCGTGTCGTGACCTGTGCATTCTTCAATCGTGCAGGTCCTGCGCCCGAGACGGGCTCAGGTTGCAGGAAAGCCGTTGATGACGGCCTCGGCGACCTCTTTCATCCCGAGGCGACGGTCCATCGCGGTCTTCTGGATCCACCGGAACGCATCGGACTCGCTCAGCTTGAGCTGGGTCATCAGCACACCCTTGGCGCGGTCGACGAGCTTGCGGGTCTCGAGCCGCTCGCCGAGGTCGGCGATCTCGGCCTCGAGGGCCTTCAGCTCCTGCCAGCGCGACGTGGCGATGTCGATGGCCGGCCGCAGGTCGTCGGCGGTGAAGGGCTTGACGATGTAGGCCATGACGCCCGCGTCACGGGCGCGCTCGACGAGCTCGGTCTGCGAGAACGCGGTCAGCATGATGACGGGGCAGAGCTTCAACTCGTGCAGCTGCTCGGCGGCCGAGAGCCCGTCGAGCACCGGCATCTTGACGTCCATGATGACGAGGTCGGGGGTGACCTCCCTGGCCAGCTCGACGGCCTGCTCGCCGTTGCTTGCCTGCCCGACGACGTCGTAGCCCTGCTCACCCAGCATCTCGACGAGGTCGAGGCGGATGAGAGCCTCGTCCTCGGCCACGAGGATGCGGGTGGCCCCGGGCGCCTGAGCGGCAGTGTCGCTCGCGGCCTCGGCGGCTGGGGCGGGGGTCGGCTTGGGGG
>NZ_JBYTCI010000011.1:0-123473 GCF_058790095.1 Terrabacter sp. FW104-15G4B
GCCGCGCCGACCGGCGTCACCGCAACCGCCGGCGACAAGCAGGCCACCGTGTCCTGGACCGCGCCCGCCAACGGCGGTAGCGCGATCACCAGCTACACGATCACCCCGTATGCCGGCACCACCGCCCAGACGCCCACCACCGTCACCGGCTCCCCGCCGGCCACCACCGGCACCGTCACCGGCCTGACCAACGGCACCGCCTACACCTTCAAGGTCTCGGCCACCAACACCATCGGCACCAGCCCCGACTCCGCCGCCTCAACGGCGGTCACCCCGACAACGCCGACCGGCTGCGTCGCGTGCACCATCTGGTCCACCACCGCCGTCCCCACCGTCCCGAGCACCGCCGACACTTCCTCCGTCGAGCTCGGCGTGAAGTTCACCTCGGACGTGGCCGGCCAGATCACCGGCATCCGCTTCTACAAGGGCACCGGCAACACCGGCACCCACATCGGCACCCTGTGGACCTCGACCGGCACCAAGCTCGCCTCCGCCAGCTTCACCAACGAGACCACCACCGGCTGGCAACAAGTCAACTTCGCCACCCCGGTCGCGATCACCGCAGGAACCGTCTACGTCGCCTCCTACTTCGCCCCCGTCGGACGCTACGCCGGCGACAGCAACGCCTTCGCCACCGCCGGAGTCGACAACCCACCCCTGCACGCCCTCAAGGACGGCACCAACGGCGGCAACGGCACCTATGCCTACAACGGAACCAGCACCTTCCCCAACAACACCTACCAGTCCACCAACTACTGGGTCGACGTGGTGTTCTCGGGAAGCATCACATCGCCGGGGGCGCCGACCGGTGTGACGGCGAAGGCCGGGGACAAGCAGGCCACCGTGTCCTGGACCGCGCCCGCCAACGGCGGCAGCGCGATCACCAGCTACACGATCACCCCGTATGCGGGCACCACCGCCCAGACGCCCACCACCGTCACCGGCTCCCCGCCGGCCACCACCGGCACCGTCACCGGCCTGACCAACGGCACCGCCTACACCTTCAAGGTCTCGGCCACCAACACCATCGGCACCAGCCCCGACTCGGCCGCCTCAACGGCGGTCACCCCGACAACGCCGACCGGCTGCGTCGCGTGCACCATCTGGTCCACCACCGCCGTCCCCACCGTCCCGAGCATCGCCGACACTTCCTCCGTCGAGCTCGGCGTGAAGTTCACCTCGGACGTGGCCGGCCAGATCACCGGCATCCGCTTCTACAAGGGCACGGGCAACACCGGCACCCACATCGGCACCCTGTGGACCTCGACCGGCACCAAGCTCGCCTCCGCCAGCTTCACCAACGAGACCACCACCGGCTGGCAACAAGTCAACTTCGCCACCCCGGTAGCGATCACCGCAGGCACCGTCTACGTCGCCTCCTACTTCGCCCCCGTCGGACGCTACGCCGGCGACAGCAACGCCTTCGCCACCGCCGGAGTCGACAACCCGCCTCTGCACGCCATCAAGGACGGCACCAGCGGCGGCAACGGCACCTACGCGTACAACGGAACCAGCACCTTCCCCAACAACACCTACCAGTCCACCAACTACTGGGTCGACGTCGTCTTCGACGCCCAGTGAGCAATCGCTGACAGTGAGGCCGGCCGGCGCACTGCAAACACTTAACGCCGGCCGAGCGGACCTGGAGGTGTCGTGCGGAGGGGCACACGTTTCCGCCCAATCACAGATCGAGTGCTCCCCGGGCAGGAGTCGAACCTGCGTCGCTTGTCCTGATTCAAAGTCAGGCGGGCCCTGCCGGCAGACCAACCGGGGATCGTCGAGGGACGAGCACAGAGTAGTGCAGCAGCGCACGACACCCGGACCAGCAGGGTGAGGGCGCGGACCCAGAGGGTCAGGGCGCGGACCCAGAGGGTCAGGGCGCGCTCGGCGCGCCCCCGGGCTGCAGCTCTCCGAGCGGCTGGACCACGGGCGCATCCACGACGGCAGTAGAGCCAGCAGGTTCCTCGGACGGGCCCGCAGGTGCGGGGTCGGCCGGGACGACAGGAGCGGGATCTCCACTGGCCGTGTCAGCCGGAGCTGCCGGCGACGGGTCTGCTGGAGCGGGGTCAGCAGGCGCCGACGTCACGGGGTCCGCCGAAGACGTCTCGGACGGGTCGGGGGACGTGGCAGTCGGCGTGACGGCCATAGGAGCCGGGCTCTCGGCCGCTGGCGACGACGCGACCGTCGACGGCGCAGTCTCGACCACCGGCGCTGACTCCGTCGGGGCCGCCGGTGCACTCGAGGCCGTTGGCGCACTTGCCGCGGCCGGTGCGGTCGGGTCCGCCGCCGTCGCGGACGATGCCGGCGGAGGCGTGTCCGCCGTCCCTGCCGCAGGTGCCGTCCCTGCCACGGGCGCCGTCACAGCGTCCGGCGCGGGAGATGCCGTTGATGCCGGCGGCGCCGCATTGCCGACGACGGCCTGCGGCGTCAGGACGGGCGCGACGTCGGACGAGCTCGTCGCCCCCCCGCCGCCGGCGAGCGCCGGTCCGAGGTCCACGAGCTGGAGCAGGTCGGTCGGGGCCGAGCGCGCGCTCGTTCCGGCCGCCGTGAGGCTCGCGTGAGAGCCGATCACCAGGGCAGTCGGAGGCAGCGTCGGTGCCTCGTGCGCAGCCGCTGGGGCCACCGTGACGCCCAGCCCGACGACGAGTCCGGCGAGGGCGGTGGCCAGAGGTGGCCCGAGGGTCGATCCAGCGAGGATGGAACCACCGGCGACTGCACCTGCACCGGAGACCAGGGCCGCCGAGCCCGCCATTCCTGCCGCTGCGGGCAAGACCGTGGCCGCCGTCCCGCCGGCCACAGCGGTGGCAGCTGCCGTGGTCGTGGCCGCTGCCGTGGCCGTGGCCGCTGCCGTGGCGGACGAAGCCGCCCCTGTGGTGACGGCCCCGACGCCGGTGGCAAGACCGGACGACGCGACGCCTGCGCTGGTGGCGCCCGCCGTCGCGCCGGTGGCACCGACGGTGGCCGCGGAGGTCGTCGCCGCACTGGCCCCGGCGGCTGTCGCGCCCGTGGCCGTGGCTCCGATGGCGGCCGGGCCGGCCGCAGTGGCGCCTGCTGCCGTGGTGCTCACCAGGCCGGCCATCGTGCCGTGCCCCAGGTGGCCGATCATCGCGGCCCCCGCAAGCAGGACGAGCGGGCCGGTCATGGCGCCGAAGCGGTCGTGGACGACCTGGAGCTCACGCGCGAGGCGGGCATCGCGTGGGCACTGTTCGAGGTGGGTCGTCGCTCGCGTGCGCTGCCGAGCCGTCAGCCTCCCACGGACGAGACCGCCGAGGTGATCGAGCGTCCAACGACACTCCGGCGCCCCACAGACGGGGACGCGTCGCTGCACCCAGACGTCGAGGTAGCTCTTCCGGAGGGCATCGCGGGCCCGCATCGCGCGTGCACTGACGGCGTTGGCGGACACCCCCAGCAACGGCGCCACGACACGCGGCGTGGAGCCCTCGACAGTGGTGTGCCACAGGACGATTCGGTCAGCGTCGCTGAGGCGTCGGAACGCCTCTCGCACCAGGTCGCCGTCGACCCCGCTCGCCCCCAGGACCGAGACCGCCGGCACCGCATCGGCGAGGAGCTCCAGGTCGGGCGCCTCGGTGGGAACCGCGCTCATCTCGCGGCGCACGGCGTCGACCCCGGCCGTGCGGACCGTCGACGTGAAATAGGACCGGAAATTGTCGGTGGGGCCTGCTCCCGCACGCAGCAGGCCAAGGATGCGGACGGACGCCTCTGCAACGAGGTCCTCGGCCGTCACGCGTCCCCGGAAGCGCGTCGCCACGGCATACGCCGCGGGCAGGTGCCTGCGCCACAGCATGGCGAACGCCGCGTCGTCACCCAGGCGGGCGCGCGCGAGCAGTTCCGTGTCACTCGGCGTGGCCGAGTCAGTCCCGTCGGGCTCCACGGCTGACGTGGACCCGAGGGGCGATCCGATCGTGTGTGCAGACACCGGCGGTCCTCCCGAGGGGCAGGGAAGACTCCATTGTCGGGCAGGCGGGCGCGCCGGGGGTGGTTTCCGTGCATGCCGGCACATCGGTCTGCGCGGGGCAACGGCAGCGGGCCGGTCGCGTGGCCACCCTCCCGGTGGTCATGCGACCGGCCCGTCGGCGGCCTCGCGACGTTCTGGTCCCCCCATGCCCGGCGCCGGCCGCGTCCTCCCGCCGTTAACAAGACGGATGGGGCCTCGTTTCATGACGTGATTCCGCAAAGTCGCGCGCCCGCGCCCCGGGGGGCCATCGGTTGCACACGCAGCCCTGCACAATGGCTTCGTGAACGCTGACCGCACCGAGCGCTCCCGCCCCCGGGCCCGCATGACCGGCCCGGAGCGCCGCGAGCAGCTGATCACGGTCGGCCGCAGGCTCTTCGCCGACAAGGGCTTCGAAGCGACGACCGTCGAGGAGGTCGCTTCGCGAGCCAACGTCTCCAAGCCCGTCGTCTACGAGCACTTCGGCGGCAAGGAGGGCCTCTACGCCGTCGTCGTGGACCGGGAGATCCAAGCCCTCATGGGTGGCATCAGCGCCGCCCTGGAGGAGCCGGAGGGTGCCCGGGTACTGCTCGAGCGGGCCACCCTCGCCCTGCTCGACTACATCGAGAGCGACCCCTCCGGCTTTCGCATCCTCGTGCGCGACTCACCGCCCGGACAGTCCACGGGTTCGTTCGCGAGCGTCCTCGGTGACGTCGCCGTCCACGTCGAGCACCTGCTCGCGGCCGAGTTCAAGCAGCGGGGTCTCGACCCGAAGTCCGCGCCGATCCACGCCCAGATGCTCGTGGGCATGGTGGCCCTGACCGGACAGTGGTGGCTCGACCGTCGCAAGTTCAAGAAGGACCAGGTGGCGGCGCACCTGGTGAACCTCGCGTGGAACGGCTTGTCGGGCCTCGACCGCAGCCCGGGGCTGGTCACCCTCCCCCACCGCTGACCGGCGTCACGAGGGCACGGCGGTCCTGGTCCAGGTCTCCCCCGTGGCGTCGGCGACCCCTTGCTCCCGCCGGGAACCAGTCTGCCAAGGGTCGCGGCCAGCGCCGAGTCGCCGGCAGAGGATGAGCAGGTTTCGTCCTTCCGAATGATCCCCTCCACGAAACCACGCGGAAGGACGAAACCTGACAGCACCACCGGAGACACAGCCCCGTAGGAGCCACTCCCTCCCCTGACAAAGCGGGAAACCCCTGCGGCGCCGTCACCTGTATGACGTGCCAGGCCCTATTTCATGACATGGTTTTGCCAAATGGGTCGAAATGCCAGAAATTGACCGAATATTTTCTCCGGACCCCGGCAGGTGTCCGGCAACAAGCCCCGGCCCTTACCACCGACGGACCACGTCGTTACCGGCGTCACCGAAGGCTCCGGGTCAGCACGGCGTTCGCGCCACGGCGAAGGTACGCGTGAATGGGAAGAGGACGCCGAACGACCGACGGGGGTATGCCGTCTCGAGCTCGCGCTCGTAGTCGGCCACGAACGCGTCGCGTTCCTTCTCGTCCAGCACCCCCAGCACCGGACGCAGGCCGGTTCCGCGCACCCACTCGAGGACCGGGTGGGGCTGTTCCGGGTCGGCGGGCAGCACGTGCTGGTAGGTCGTCTGCCACACGTCGACGTGAGGCGTCAGGTCGAGCAGGAGCGCGGCATACGTGCCAGGATGGGCGACGGCCCGGGCACGGTCGAGTCCCGGACGAAGATCGTCCGCGCGCGGGTGGCGCCCTGCGACCTCACGCATCAGTCGGTGGGAGGGTGCGTCGAAGTTCGACGGCACCTGCATCGCGAACGTGCCGCCGGGCGCGAGGCTCCCGACCCAGGACGGGATGAGGCGCAGGTGACTGGGCACCCACTGGAGGGTCGCGTTGGTGACGAGGACGTCGGCGCCTGCCCCAGTGGCCGTCGGGTCCCAGTCCTCGGCGTTCGCCTCGACCCACTCGACCCGGCCACCGGTGTCCAGCTCACGGGCTTGCTCGAGCATCTCCGGGGAGCTGTCGATGCCGACGACTTGGGCCTCGGGCCAGCGCTCGGCAAGTCCGAGGGTCAGCTGGCCGCTGCCGCAGCCGAGGTCGACGACCAGGCGGGGCTCGTTGGCGTCGACGCGAGCCAGCAGGTCGGCGAAGGGCCTGCCGCGGTGTCCGGCGAAGACGGCGTACTGTCGCGGGTCCCAGGCGGAGTCGGTCATGGCGACCTCACTTTCTTTCGATGTCAAGAGTCTTGACGAGCACTACAGTCGGACCATGAGCGCCGACCGCAGGCCAGCCGACGACGTCGACGAGATCGTCGCGGCGTGGCGCCGCGAGCGCCCGGACCTCGACGTGTCGCCCCTCGAGGTGCTCTCGAGGGTCTCGCGCCTTGCACGCCGGCTCGACCTGGCTCGGGGCTCCGCCTTCTCCGAGCACCTGCTCGACGGCTGGGCCTTCGACGTGCTCTCCGCACTGCGCCGTGCCGGCGAGCCCTACGAGCTCTCCCCCGGCCAGCTCGTGCAGCAGACGCTCGTCACGTCGGGCACGATGACCAACCGCGTCGACCGGCTCGAGCGCAGCGGGTTCGTGGAGCGGCGCCCCGACCCGGGTGACCGCCGCGGGGTGCTCGTGCGGCTGACGCCGGAAGGTCGTGACGTCGTCGACTCTGCGATGGCCGACCTCATCGAGCAGGAGAAGTCGCTGCTGTCCGAGCTGTCCGCGACCGACCGCACGCAGCTCGCCGGCCTGCTGCGCCGGATGCTCGCCCCGCTCGAGAGGCGCGAGACCCGGCGCGGCGACGCACACGGCTGAGCTGGGCACCCGGCTCACGTCCGAGCCTGCTGGAACTCCAGCCGGTTGCCGACCGGGTCGGCGGTGTGGAAGCGGCGCAGTCCGGGGATGGCGTCGTCCCAGGTGACCGGCGCGCCGGCCCCCTCAACTGCGGCGGCCAGGACGTCGACATCCGCGACGGCAATGCCCGGGTGTGCCTTGCGGGCAGGACGGAAGCCGTCCTCGATGCCGACGTGCACCTCGGCCGTGCCCGCCCGGAACCACGCCCCACCCCGCGCCCGGAGCCGCTCCGGCTTGGGCACCTCGACCATGCCGAGGACTCCGACGTAGAAGGCGCGCATGGCGTCCTCGCAGCCGGCGGGTCCGGACACCTGGACGTGGTGCAGGAATATCTCCATGCCTCCAATTTATCTTGACGTCAAGATAAATTCAACGCCTTTCGACGGCTCGCGAAAGACCTTCGTACCTTCTGGCGACCCTGCGTCGTTTCTCGTGCACCGGATCGCCCACCTCGGCGCGGCCCGACGAGCACTCCTAGGAGATCTGCGTGAACAGCACTCGCAAGCACGTCCTGGCTGTGGGACTGTGCCTGGTCACGGCGGCGGCGGGGGCCCCGCTCGCTGCGGCGACGACGACGTCGGCCGCCCTGCCCCCGGTCAGCGACACGCTCACCGACACCGTGTCCGACCTGCTCAAGACGCTCGACACCCGAGCCGTCACCAAGTCCGTCCTCCCGGCGAGCGCCGCGCGCACCGCGGTGACGAGCCTGCTCGCGTCCGCTGGTCCCGGGGCCCGGGCCACGTGGGACCCCCGCTTCGGCACGCTGCGGGCAGTGCACGCCACCGGCTACCTGTCCGCCGCCCGCGCCGGTTCGGCCGTCGACGTGGCACGCGACTGGCTCGCCTCGCAGCCCTCGGCCTTCGGGCTGAGCACCGCGCAGATCCAGTCCCTCCAGGTCGCGCGCGACCACGAGCTCCCCGGGACGGGCACGCACGTGGTGAGCTTCGCGCAGACCTTCGCCGGCGTGCCGGCGGCTCGCGGCGGCCGGCTCAACGTCGCGGTGGCCTCCGACGGACGGATCCTGTCGTATGCCGGCGAGTCGGCCCCAGGAGCGACGCTGGCCGGAGCGTGGGTGCTCGGCGAAGCGGGAGCGCTCGTCAAGGTGGCGGGCACGCTCGCCCCCGGGACGGCGTACGCGCCCGTCGTGGACGGCACGCAGGCCGGCTTCACCACCTTCTCGCGCGGGCCGTTCGCCGGTCCCGGCTACGTGCGCAGGGTGGCCTTCCCGACCCGGTCAGGCCCCGTCGCCGCGTACAAGGTCTTCTTCATCAAGAGCCAGACGGAGGCCTGGGAGGTCATCGTCGACGGCACGACCGGCGCGGTGCTGCACCGGGTCAGCGTCGTCCAGTTCGACGACGCCCACGGGACCGTCTACGACAACTACCCCGGCGCGGCCAACGGCGGCCAGCCGCGGCAGCAGTCCTTCGGCCCCACCGCCGCGTCGCCCAAGGGCTGGGTCGACCTCACCGGGGCCACCGGGACCGGGGTGACGACGCTGGGCAACAACGCCGACACCTACGCCAACTGGTCCAACTACCTGGCGCCCGTGGACAACGCACCGCGACCGGTCGCGCCGACGGGCGCCTTCGACTACGCGTACGCGAACCGCTGGGCCGCGACCAAGGGCCAGACCGTGCCGCCGTCCTACGCGGACGACCTCAACGCGGCAGCGACCAACCTCTTCTTCCAGCACAACCGGATCCACGACGAGTACTACGCGCTCGGGTTCACCGAGTCGGCCGGCAACTTCCAGGCCGACAACGCCGGCAAGGGCGGTCAGGGCGGCGACGCGGTCCGTGGCCTGGTCCAGGCCGGTGCCGCGTCGGGTGGCGCGCCGACCTACACCGGTCGGGACAACGCGTACATGCTGACGCTCGACGACGGCATCCCGCCGTGGAGCGGGATGTTCCTGTGGGAGCCCATCGACGACGCCTTCGAGGGTCCCTACCGCGACGGCTCCTTCGACATGTCGGTGATCCAGCACGAGTACACCCACGGATTGTCGAACCGCTACGTCGCCAGTGGTGCCGGCCTCGCCTCCCAGCAGGCCGGTTCGATGGGCGAGGGCTGGTCCGACTGGTACGCCCTCAACCACGGCTTCTCCGCAGGACTGCTGACCAAGCCGGTCGTCGGCGACTACGTCACCGGCAACGCGACCCGCGGCATCCGCAACTGGAACTACGACCAGAACCCCACGACGTTCGGCGACATCGGCTACGACCTCACCGGCCCCGAGGTGCACGCCGACGGCGAGATCTGGACGGCCACCCTGTGGGACCTGCGCAAGGCCCTCGTCGCCCGCTACGGCGCTGCCAAGGGCGCCGACGTCGCAGCCAGGCTCATCACCGACGGCATGCCGCTCACAGCCCCGAACCCGTCGTTCCTCGACGCGCGCGACGGCATCCTGTCCGCCGACCTCGACCGCTACCACGGCGACAACACGGCGCTCATCTGGTCGGTCTTCGCCAAGCGCGGCGCGGGTGTCTCGGCCTCGAGCAACACCGGTGACGACACCGACCCGAAGCCGGCCTTCGACGTGCCCGCCGCTTCCGGCAACGGCACAGTCGCGCTGAGCCTCGTCAACGCCACGACGGGCCAGCCGATCTCCAACGCCCGAGTCATCCTCGGACGGTTCGAGGCACGCGTGACCCCGCTCGCGCGCACCGGCTCGGCGGGCGGCGCGACGGTCAAGGCGGTCGCCGGCACATACCCATTGACCATCCAGGCACCCGGCTTCGGAACCCAGACGATCGAGGGCTTCTCCGTCGCCGCAGGCAAGAACGTGGCGAAGAGGATCTCGCTCGCTCCCAACCTGGCCTCCACCGCGGCCGGCGCGCAGGTCGTCTCGGTCTCGAGCCAGGACGACGGCGCACCGGCGAAGTTCGCCTTCGACGACACCGCCGCATCGGTGTGGTCGACGAAGGCCGGCGCGACGGCATACAACGCCGGTCCGGACGAGAGGGTCACGGTGAAGCTTGCTGCACCGGCGACCGTCAGCTCGGTGCGGGTCAGCGCGTACAAGGCGACGAACGCGTCCCGCTTCGCCGCGCTCAAGGGCTTCACCGTGCAGACCTCGCTGGACGGGGTGACCTGGAAGACCGCCCGCACCGGTGCCTTCGGCTACCAGGCGCCGCGGCCGGCTGCGCCGGACCTCAACTACACGACGTTCGCCCTGACGACGCCGACCAAGGCCGCCTACCTGCGCTTCTTCGTCGACTCGGTGCAGGGCGACACCGCGACGTACGCGCAGGTCGCCGAGATCGAGGCCTTCGGCTCGGGAGCCACCGTCGCCAACGGCACGGTCACGCCCGACGCTCCCTACCGCGACCACGGCACGATCACGGCCAACAACCCGGCAGCGGGTGACCCGACCGGGCTGCAGAACGTCTTCGGGGTCACCGGCACGGAGATGAACACGACGTGCACCTTCCCGCCCGCGTCGCAGGGCGTCGACGGCTGGGTGACGAAGCTCCCGTCCGGCTTCTCTGACGGTCTGCACTCCGTGTCGGTCAAGGGCACCAGCCCGCTCGACGACACCGTCGGTCACGACCTCGACCTCTACTTCCTCGACAGTGCGTGTGCGTTGACGGGGTCGACGGCAACGGCCGCGGCCGACGAGTCGGCGGCCATCCCGCCCGGGTCGGTCTACGTCCTGACGCACCTCTACACCGGTGCGAACGTCACGGTCGACGTCACGGCGGTCGACAACCGCTGAGGCGACAGGGCACACCCCCGCAACACACCGTGAAAGTCGCAACCCACCGGGATCGGATTCCGGTGGGTTGTGACCTACTCGGTGTGTTGCGGGGAAGGGGGTCGTCGGCGGCGGGTCAGCCGACGATCTCGGCGGCCTCCAGCCACTCGAGCTCGAGCTCCTCGCGCTCGGCCACCACGGCCTGCAGCTTGGCGTTGAGGTCAGCGAGCGCCGCCGGGTCCGTGGCCTTCTCGGCCATGTCACCGTGCAGGCGCTCCTCGCGGTCCTGCAGGCGCGAGAGCTGCTTCTCGATGCGCGCCATCGACTTGCGGGCCTCCCGCACCTCCGCGGGGTTGGCCGTGGGCGCGGAGCCGGAGGGCGCGCTGTCGTGCTGGCCGGAGGCGGCCGCGGGGCTGCTCGACGCAGGGGCCGTTGAGCGGGCGGCGTGGCTCGCGATGTCCGCCGCCCGGAGCCGGAGGTACTCCTCCACGCCGCCCGGCAGCTCACGCACCTTGCCGTCGCCGAGCAGGGCCAGCTGCTTGTCGGCGACCCGCTCGAGCAGGTAGCGGTCGTGCGAGACGACGACGAGGGTCCCGGCCCAGCCGTCGAGGACGTCCTCGAGCGACGTCAGGGTCTCGATGTCGAGGTCGTTGGTCGGCTCGTCGAGGATGAGGACGTTCGGCTCGGTGAGGAGCAGCCGGGTCAGCTGCAGCCGCCGCCGCTCACCACCGCTCAGGTCACCGACCCGCGACTGCTGGCGCCCGCCGGGGAAGCCCAGTCGGGTGGCGAGCTGGCTCGCGCTGATCTCCTTGTCGCCGAGGGTCGTCCACTGCTTGACGTCCTCGATGGCCTCGATGACGCGCCACTGCTCGAAGCGCTCGAGCTCCCGCACCTCCTGGGTCAGGTGTGCGATCGCGACGGTCTTGCCGATCTTGCGCCGGCCCCCATCGAGCGGGATCTCGCCGGTCAGGGCACGCAGCAGCGTCGACTTGCCGGCGCCGTTGACACCGACGATCCCGATGCGCTCCCCCGGTGCGAGCCGCCACGTCACGTGGTCGAGGAGCCGGCGTTCGTGGGGCGGCTCGCCGACGGTGACGGTGACGTCCTCCAGGTCGAGCACGTCCTTGCCGAGGCGCCGGCTGGCGAATGACGCGAGCTCAACGCTGTTGCGCGGCGCCGGCTCGTCGGCGATGAGCGCGTTGGCCGCGTCGATGCGGAACTTCGGCTTGCTCGTGCGCGCCGGTGGGCCACGGCGCAGCCAGGCGAGCTCCTTGCGCATGAGGTTGGAGCGCCGGTCGGCGACGACCCCGGCCAGCCGGTCCCGCTCCGCCTTGGCGAGGACGTATGCGGCATACCCGCCCTCGAAGGCGCTGACCTTCCCGGACTCGACCTCCCACGTCATCGTCGCGTACGCGTCGAGGAACCAGCGGTCGTGCGTGATCGCGACTGTCGCGTTGCCGGGGCGGGGTCGCTTGGTCGCGAGGTGGTCGGCGAGCCAGGCGACACCCTCGACGTCGAGGTGGTTGGTGGGCTCGTCGAGCAGGAGCAGCTCGGGGTCGGAGACGAGCAGGCGCGCCAGGGCGAGGCGGCGGCGTTCGCCACCGGACTTGGGGCCGACCCTGCTGTCGAGGCCGCCGACGTTCTGCGCGTCGATGCCGCCCAGCAGACCGGTCAGGACGTCACGGATACGCGGGTCGCCGGCCCAGACGTGCTCCTGGAGGTCGCCGAGGACCGCCTCGCGGATCGTCCAGCCGGGGTCGAGGGCGTCCTCCTGCGAGAGCATGCCGATCCGGATGCCGTCCGCGCCGCCCTGCTTGGTGATGCGGCCGGAGTCCGCCTCTTGCAGGCCCGCCATGATGCGCAGCAGGGTCGACTTGCCGCCGCCGTTGACACCGACGACGCCGATGCGGTCGCCGGTGAGGACGCCCAGGCTGACGTCGTCGAGGACGTGGCTCGTGCCGAAGACGAGCGAGACGCGTTCGAGGGAGATGAGGTTGGCCATCGCTGACTGACCCTATGCGCTCCCCCGATCGAGAGAGCAATCCGTCCCCGATCAGTCGGCGCGGGGCGTGGTGACGACGTGGGCGCCGTGGACGGGGCCCTTGGCGCGCCGCAGGTCGCGGCACAGGTCCGAGGCGGCGAGCGAGACCGAGAGGTCGAGCGCGGCCTCGTGGCTCTCGGTGAGGAAGGCGACGGTCGGGCCCGACCCCGAGACGATCCCGCCGAGGGCGCCGAACTCGACGCCGGCGTCGCGCAGGTCGCGCAGCTCGGGGCGCAGCGAGAACGCCGCCGGCTCGAGGTCGTTGTGGAGCGCCGCGCCGAGGGCCGCGGGCTCGCCGGATCGCAGGGCCGCCATCAGCTCCTGGCTGACCTGGGGCTCAGGGGCGACGACCCCCTCCTGCTGGCGCAGCCGGTCGCACTCGGCATACACCTCGGGGGTCGACAGACCGGTGTCGCTGATCGCCAGCACCCAGTGGAAGGTGCCCCGAGCAAGCACGGGCGCGAGCTGCTCGCCTCTTCCCGAGCCCATGGCGTTGCCACCGGTGAGGATGAACGGCACGTCGCTGCCGAGCGAGGCGGCCAGCTCGGCCAGCTCCTCCCGGTCCAGGCCGAGCGCCCACAGCTGGTCGCAGGCGACGAGCGCCGCGGCGGCGTCAGCAGAGCCTCCTGCCATGCCGCCGGCCACGGGGATGTCCTTGTCGATGCGGATCGAGAGGCGCTCGTCGACGTCCCACCGGTCGGCGACCAGCCGCGCGGCGCGCATTGCGAGGTTCTGGCCATTGATCGGGATCCGGTCGGCATACGTGCCGGCGGCCACCACCTGCCAGTCCTCCCAGCGCGCGACGGAGACCTCGTCGTGCAGGGACACGGCCTGGTAGACGGTCGCGAGCGCGTGGTAGCCGTCGGGCCGTCGGGGCCCCACGCGAAGCTCGAGGTTGACCTTGGCCGGGACCCGCACGGTCACCGCGCCGGGCAGGGTCGGAGCGACAGTCATGCGCCCACCCTATGGTCCGGACGTCCTCCGTCAGGGCACATGGCTGCCGCGACGTGCCCGGGGCTGGGCCGGGCCGACGCCCGCCGGGCGCGCCTCCGCGATCCGGGCGAACGCGGTGATGTCGAGCTGCTCACCACGGGTACGCGGGTCGATCCCCGCAGCGAGCAGCGCCTGCTCCGCGGCGTCCGGCGAGCCGGCCCACGAGGCGAGCGCGCCGCGCAGCGCCTTGCGCCGCTGGAGGAAGGCGGCGTCGATGCAGCGGAAGACGTCCTCGCGGCTCGCCGTCGTCTTCGGCGGCTTGCGCCGGCGCAGGGCCACGAGCCCCGAGTCGACGTTGGGCGCGGGCCAGAAGACGTTGCGCCCGACCCTGCCTGCGAGCTCGACGTCGGCGTACCAGGCGGCCTTGAGGCTCGGGACGCCGTACGTCTTGTTGCCCGGCTTGGCCGCGAGCCGTTCGGCCACCTCGAGCTGGACCATGACGAGGACTCGCTCGATGGTCGGGAAGTGCTGCAGGAAGGACAGCACGACCGGGACGGAGATGTTGTAGGGCAGGTTGGCCACCAGGGCCGTCGGGTCGGGGCCCGGGAGCTTTGTGACCGTCAGTGCGTCGGCCGCGAGGAGGCGCAGCTTGTCGGCGTTGTGCGGCTGCAGGGAGCGCACCGTCTCCTCCAGGGCCCCGGCCAGACGCGGGTCGACCTCGACGGCCGTGACCCGCTTGACGACCGGGAGGAGGGCGAGAGTCAGGGACCCGAGACCGGGGCCGACCTCGACGACCACGTCGCGGGGGCCGACGCCCGCGACGCGGACGATCTTGCGCACGGTGTTGGCGTCGACGACGAAGTTCTGACCCCACTGCTTGGTGGGCCGCACCTCGAGGCGCTCGGCGAGCTCGCGCACCTGTGTCGGCCCGAGGAGCGCGGCGTCCTCGGCCTGCGCCGGGGCGTCCTTCTTCGTCATGCGCTCACCCTATGGCCACGATCGAAAGAGCAACCCGTCCCGATTCAGGCGACATGCGCCGAACCACGCCCAGGACGGGTTGCTCTTTCGGTCGGGCTGGTGTCAGGTCAGGCCTTGCACTGCCACTGCGAGGTGCCGTTGTCGGCATACACGCGGTTGGCGACGGTGATCTGCTGCTCACGGCTGGCCAGGTCGGCGCGGCCGGCGAAGTCGCCGCCACCGTAGGCGAGCCAGGTCGAGGTGAGGAACTGCAGGCCGCCGTAGTAGCCGTTGCCGGTGTTGATGTGCCAGTTCCCGCTCGACTCGCACTGGGCGATGCTGTCCCACATCGACGCGCGGGCGAGGTTGATGCCCGCGCCCGAGGTGGAGCCACTGGTCTTCGGGCTGCTGGTCGGCGCCGGCGCGGGGGCGGGGGCCTTCGGCGCGGGCCGCTGCTTGGTGCCGACGAGCACGACCCGGTCGACCGGGGCCTTGGTGACCGTCGAGGAGATGGTCTTGGTGGAGACGACCTTGCCGTCGAGCACGGTGGTGCGGACGGTCACGGTGCGCACACCAGCGACGCCGGCCCGTGAGATCTTGGTCTGGCCGGCGTAGAGGTCGTTCGTCTTCTGCTTCGTCGTGCCGAAGGCGACGGGCTGGGCCACCTTCTTGTCCTTGGTCTGCACGCGCTGCACGGCGATCTTCGTCCCAGGGGTGAGCGCCGTCGTGACGGGCGGGTTGACCTTGTCGGCCTTGCCGAGGGTCACGCCGAGCTGCGTCAGCGCCTCGCCCACAGTGGCCGCGGCGATGGTCTTGGTGGTGGTCTTGCCGTCGGCCGTGACGGTGACGGCCTTGGGGGTGACGATGGTCACGGACAGGCCCTGGCGACCGATGGTCTCCGAGCGCGACACCGACAGACGCGCACCGTCGCCGCGAAGGCCGAGCGCGAGCAGGGCCCCGTCGACCGTGGTCTCGGTGGTGCGCAGCTCGCGGGTCTTGCCGTCGACCGTGAGCTTGAGCAGGCGGGCGTACTTCACGGTGATCGTCTCGCCGTCGCTGACGGGAGCGTTCGCGGCGGGGACGACGACGTCGCCCGGCTTCACCGCGATCCCCTGGTCGTCGAGGACGTCGCTGACGGTGCTGCTGCCGAAGACGTGCGCCGAGCGGGCGGCGCCGTCCACCGAGAGGTTGACGGTCTTGTCGAGCTGGGTTGCGCCGACCGCACCACCGGTGAGGACGACGGCCGCGCCAGCGGCGGCCAGGATCTTGGCGTTTCGAGAAATCAAGGCACTCCGAAGGTCGAACGATCCGGGTGCAACGCGCTCTCGATCCGTCCTCCTCACGTCGTCGGGAGGAGGTCGATGCGGGGTGGCAACCGGCCAACAGTCGTCCACAGTGACCGAAAGGCCCACGCCAGGTCAAATTTCGGTAACGGCCAAGGGTGTCGCTGGACGCAGCGATCCTCGGTGCGCTAGGCGGTAATCCCGCGTCGCTCAGCACCCCACGGCCCGTAGATGCGCTCGCTGTTCTCGGAGACCGCACGGCACAGCGTCGGGACGTCGAGGTTGAGCACCCCGGCCATGGCGCGGATGGTCACGGGGACGAGGAACGACGCGTTCGTGGCCCCGCGATGCGGCGCCGGCGCGAGGTAGGGCGCGTCGGTCTCGACGAGCAGCCGGTCGAGCGGGACGGCCGTCAGGGCGTCGCGCAGTCCGCGCGCGTTCTTGAAGGTGACCGTGCCGGCGAAGCTGAGGTGGTAGCCCCGCTCGACGCACTCGCGCGCCATCGCCAGGTCGCCCGAGAAGCAGTGCAGGACCGTGTGCTCGGGTGCGCCCTCCTCGTCGAGGATCCGGAGCACGTCGTCGTGGGCGTCGCGGTCGTGGATCTGCACAGCCTTGCCGAGCCGCTTGGCGAGGTCGATGTGCCAGCGGAAGCCGTCCTGCTGGATGGCGACCCCTTCAGGTCCGGTGCGGAAGTAGTCGAGCCCCGTCTCGCCGATGACGCGGATGCGGTCGTGCGCGGCGCAGCGCTCCACCTCGGCGTAGGCCTCGTCAAGGCGGCCGGCACCCGAAAGTCGTGGAACTTCGTTGGGGTGCAAGGCGATTCCGCCCACGACCTCGTCGTGCGCCTCGATGGCGTCCATGGTGAACCGGATGCCGTCGAGGTCGCAGCCCACCTGCACGAGCCGCGTCACGCCGACGGAACGGGCGGCCTTGATCGCGTCGGCGACGGCGAAGGGCTCGTCGCCCTCGCGGGTGATGTCGAGGTGGACGTGGTTGTCGACGACGTCGACGGGCAGTGGATCGGGCAGGGCCTCAGGCCGGCCCCGCTGCCCCGACGCGTTCGGGCTCATGCGGTCGACGCCTCGTCCGTGCCGGGAGCCTCACCGTCGCGCCTCGGCCTGGCCATCCTCGGCGCTGCGAGCGGGTCGGAGTGGTGACGAGTGCCCCCGGGCGCGGAGTCACCGAGCCGGGAGCGCTCGTCCTCGATGACCTGCTCGGCGTCGAGCTTGACGAAGACGCCGGTCGGCTTGGCGATCGGCGTCCCGACGACCACCGGCCGTGACTCCCAGCGCGGCGTCGCGGAGTACTCGCCGGTGATGACCGGGTAGCTGCGCGCCTCGTCGTCGAGGTCCCGGACGACCTCGAGCCGGGGCATCGGCATGAACTCGCCCGGGCCGCCGAGGACCGCGTGGACGCGGTTGGCCGCGTGCGGCAGGAAGGGCGCGATGAGCGTATTGATATCTGAGACGGCCTGGGTCAACGTGTGGAGCACCGTCGACAGCCGCTCACGCTGGTCCTCGCCCTTGAGCTTGAACGGCTCCGTCCTCGAGACGTAGGCGTTGGCCTCCCCGACGACCCGCATGACCTCCCCGAGGGCGGCCTTCTGCCGATGCCGCTCGAGCGAGGCGCCGACGGTGGCGAACGCACCCTGCACGGTGGCCAGCAGCTCCTCGTCGACGGGCTCGACGGCATACGCCCTCGGGATCTCGCCGAAGCTCTTCGCGACCATCGCGGCGGTGCGGTTGACGAGGTTGCCCCAGCCGGCGACGAGCTCGCTGTTGTTGCGCTGGACGAACTCGGCCCAGCTGAAGTCGGCATCCTGGTTCTCCGGCCCCGCCGCGCAGATGAAGTAGCGGATGGGGTCGGGACCGTAGCGCGCGACGATGTCCTGGACGTAGATGACGTGCTTGCGGCTCGTCGAGAACTGCTTGCCCTCGAGGGTCATGAACTCCGAGGCCACGACCTCGGTGGGGAGGTTGAGGACGCCGTACTCCCCCGGCTGGCCGCCCTTGTCGCCCTTGCCGGCGTAGCCGAGCAGCTCGGCGGGCCAGATCTGGCTGTGGAAGGTGATGTTGTCCTTGCCCTGGAAGTAGTAGGACACGGCCGCTGGGTCGTTCCACCACTCGCGCCAGCGCTCCGGCTCGCCGACCCGGCGCGCCCACTCGATGGAGGCCGAGAGGTAACCGATGACGGCGTCGAACCAGACGTAGAGCCGCTTGGACGGGTTGTCCTCCCAGCCTTCGAGGGGGATCGGGATGCCCCAGTCGATGTCGCGGGTCATCGCCCGGGGGCGGACGTCCTTGAGGAGGTTCTGGGAGAACTTGATGACGTTGGGCCGCCACGTACCCGACGCCTCGCGGCCGTCGAGCCACTCGCCGAGGGCGCCGGCGAGCGCGGGAAGGTCGAGGAAGAAGTGCTGCGTCTCGATGAACTCGGGCGTCTCGCCGTTGATCTTGCTGCGCGGGTTGATCAGCTCGTCGGCGTCGAGCTGGTTGCCGCAGTTGTCGCACTGGTCGCCGCGCGCCTCGGGGAAGCCGCAGATCGGGCAGGTGCCCTCGATGTAGCGGTCGGGCAGGGTGCGCCCCGTCGACGGGCTGATCGCTCCGCGCGTCGTCTGCTCGACCATGTAGCCGTTGGCGTGGACCTGGCGGAACATCTCCTGCACGACGGCGTAGTGGTTCCGCGTCGTGGTGCGGGTGAAGAGGTCGTAGGACAGGCCGAGGTCGGTGAGGTCCTGCGCGATGACGGCGTTGTACTTGTCGACGAGCTCCTGCGGCGTCAGGCCCTCCTCCTCGGCGAGGACGAGGATCGGCGTGCCGTGCTCGTCGGTGCCGGAGACCATGAGGACGTCGTGCCCGGCCATCCGCATGTACCTGCTGAAGACGTCGGAGGGCACACCGAAACCGGCGACGTGGCCGATGTGGCGCGGGCCGTTGGTGTACGGCCAGGCGACGGCAGACAGGACATTGGTCATGGCGTGAATCCTAGGCGGGCGCCGCGGGCCGCCGCTCACGCGTTCCCGCCGGGCGGCCGGCCCCGGGTCACCGACCGGCGCGAAGCTCCCCCGCCGCATTCGCCCGCAGGGTATGACGGAGGGATGAGAGGCCATGTTGCACACGCAGAGGTCAGGATCGACGCGACGCCGCAACGGGCGTGGCATGCGCTCACCGACCCGGACACGATCCGGCGGTGGATGGTGGGCACCGACGTCAGCACCGACTGGCAGGTCGGCAGCCCGATCACCTGGAAGGGAGAGATGAACGGCAGGCCCTACGAGGACAAGGGCGAGGTGCTCGAGGCCGACGCTCCCCGCCGTCTTTCCGTCACGCACTACAGCCCGCTGATGGGCCAGCCGGACCGGCCGGAGAACTACCACACCGTCACCTACACGATCGACGCCGCGGGCGACTCCGGCCCGACGACGGTGACCTTGGAGCAGGACGGCAACGAGTCGCCGGAGCAGGCCGAGCAGTTCGGGCAGAACTGGCAGTCGATGCTCGAGGCGCTCAAGCGGGCAGCTGAGTCCGCCTGACCGCGTCGAGACGAGCACGTCTGCCGAACAACGCGACCGGCGCCGGCCCGTGCGGGTCGGCGCCGGTCCACGTGGCAGGGCTGTCAGCCCAGACGCGCCTCGAGACTGATCGGCACGGCCTTGAGGGCCTGGCTCACGGGGCAGTTGGCCTTGGCGTCCTCGGCGGCGGCCTCGAAGTCCTCGGCGGAGATGCCTGGGACGTCGGCGACGACGCTGAGCGCGATCTCGGTGATGCCGGTGCCGGGCACGAACGTGACGTTCGCCGTCGTGTCGAGGGTGGTCGGCGGCGTGCCGGCCTTGGCCAGGCCGTTCGACAGCGCCATCGAGTAGCACGAGGAGTGCGCAGCCGCGATGAGCTCCTCGGGACTCGTCTTGCCGTTCGCCGACTCGGCGCGCGAGGCCCAGTTGACGTCGTAGGTGCCGACGCCCGAGCTCTCGAGGCTGACCTGGCCGGAGCCCTCGAAGAGGGAACCCTCCCAGTGCGTGCTGGCGGTGCGGGTGGTGCCCATGCCTTGCTCCTTCGCTGTGCTTTCGGCTCGGCCGGACGAGTCGCCGGCCCTCGTGGAGGCAACGGCACCAGCCTTCCGCGCTGTTCCCGCGGCGGCAAGCGGACCGCCTGTCGAGACGGGCCGGGAGGTCAGCGGGCGGCGAGCGACGCGTCGTAGAGCGCCTTCTTCGACAGGCCGGTCTGCGCGGCCACGTCGGCGGCGACGTCCTTGAGCCGCTCCCCGGCCTGCACCCGCGTGCGTATGCCGGCAACGGCCTCCTCGAGGGACGGCACCACCCGCTCGGCGCCGGCCACGACGACCGTGATCTCGCCCTTGACGCCGCCCTCCGACCAGGCGACGAGCTCCTCGAGGGTGCCGCGCCGCACCTCCTCGTAGGTCTTGGTCAGCTCGCGGCACACGGCCGCGCGCCGATCGGCACCGAAGGCGTCACGCATCGCGGCGAGGGTCTCGGCCAGGCGGTGCGGCGCCTCGAAGAAGACGATGGTGCGGCGCTCGTCGGCAACGTCGGCGAGCACCTTGGCGCGCTCGCCCGGCTTGCGCGGGAGGAAGCCGTCGAAGCAGAACCGGTCGACCGGCAGCCCGGACACGGCGAGCGCCATGAGGACCGCGCTCGGCCCGGGGACGCAGGTCACGCGTACGCCCGCCTCGACCGCAGCGGCGACGAGGCGGTAGCCGGGGTCGGAGACGGACGGCATACCGGCGTCGGTGACGACGACGACACGCTCCCCCGCGACGAGCCGTGCGACGAGGTCGGGAGTGCGGGCGGCCTCGTTGTGCTCGTGGTAGCTGACGACGGACCCCGCCGGCGTGACGGCGAGGTCGGTGAGCAGGCGACGGAGCCGGCGCGTGTCCTCGGCGGCGACGACGTCGGCCGTCGAGAGCTCCTGCGCCAGCCTGGGCGCGGCGTCGCGCGGGTCGCCGATGGGGGTGGCCGCGAGGACGAGGGTGCCGGTGGTCATGCCGCCATCCTCGCAGGGTCACCGACCACGGCCTCCGCGACAACGGACCGGACGGCGGCTTGTCGGGGCCGGGCACCACGGACAACCCCGACAACCGTCCACATGGCGGACTTCGGTGTCCACCGGGTGTTCCCCATGGTGGACGCGTAACCCCGTCGAAACCTCCACGCGGTACGACAGAGCCATGACGGATGCGGGCCGCACCACCACCGAGCAGCTCCTCGAGGCCGACCGCCGCGAGCCCAACGTCGCGACGTTCGCCTCGGGCGTCTCGTCGGCGCAGCAGCATGCCGCACTGCGCGCGTCGGTGCGCCAGCTGGGCGCCCTGCTCGGCGAGGCGCTCGAGCGTCACGAGGGCGCAGACCTGCTCGCCCTCGTCGAGAAGGTGCGAGGTCTGGCCCGTGAACCCCAGGACGACGACCTCCGGGCCGTGCTCGAAGGCGTCGACGCGCGCACCGCCGTCGTGCTGGCCCGCGCGTTCACCGCCTACTTCCAGCTCGTGAACGTCACCGAGCAGCTGCACCGGTGGCAGGAGCTCAGCGCGGTCGACGAGGCGCCCCTGGCCGCGACGGTGCGGCGCATCGGCGCCGCCCTCGACACGGGGACCCTTGAGCGCGCCGAGCTGGACGACGTGCTCGGCAGGCTCGAGTACCGGCCCGTCTTCACCGCCCACCCCACCGAGGCGACCCGCCGCACGGTGCTCAACCTGCTGCGGCGCATCGCCGTGACCGTCAGCGAGCTGGAGGACCCGCGCCGCCCGGCGTCGGAGGGCCCGCTCGCCGAGCGGCGCCTGGCCGAGCTCGTCGACATGCTGTGGCAGACGGACGAGCTGCGGATCGTGCGGCCCGAGCCCACCGACGAGGCGCGCACGGCCATGCACACCCTGCGCTTCCTCGCCGGCCAGGTGGTGCCCGACCTGCTCGCCGAGCTCGACCGCACCCTTGCCGGCATCGGCGTGCAGCTGCCCGAGTCGGCCCGGCCCCTGCGCTTCGGCGCCTGGGCCGGCGGCGACCGCGACGGCAACCCCAACGTCACCCCCGCGGTGACGCTCGAGGTCATCGGGATGCAGCACGACGCCGGGCTCGCCGAGCTCGTCGAGAAGCTCGACCACATGCTCCACGAGCTGTCCTCGTCGACCCGGTTCGTCGACGTCACGGACGCCCTCCGCGACAGTCTCGAGCACGACGCGGAGGCACTGCCGGTGACGTATGCCGCCGTCCGCCGCCTCAACGCGGAGGAGCCCTACCGGCTCAAGCTCAGCTTCGTCCGGGTGCGGCTGCTGCGCACCAGCGACCGGCTCACCCACGGCACCCCGCACGAGCCCGGCCGCGACTACGCCACCTTCGACGAGCTGCTCGCGGACCTCGTGCTCATCCGCGAGTCGATGCTCGCCGGCGGCGACACCCTGACCGCGAACGGCGCCATCCTCCGGCTCATCCGGGCGGCCGTCGCCACCGGCACGGGCCTGGCCACGCTCGACATCCGCGAGCACAGCGCGAAGCACCATGCGGCGCTGGCCGAGCTCTACGACCGCATCGGTGAGCTCGAGACCCCCTACTCGGACCTCGAGCCCGCGGCCCGAATCGAGCTGCTGTCCCGCGAGATGGCGTCGCGGCGCCCGCTCACCGGCGTCGGGGTCCACGACGTCGGCGAGGCCGCATCGGCGTCCCTGTCGCTCATGACGGCGATCGGGCGCGCCCTCGACACCTACGGACCCGAGACGATCGAGACGTACATCGTGTCGATGACCCACGACGTCGACGACCTCTACGCCGTCGTCGTCCTCGCCCGCGAGTCCGGCCTCGTCGACACGGGCACCGACACGACACCCGCCACCGCCCGCATCGGCTTCGCGCCGCTCTTCGAGACCGTCGCCGAGCTCGAGGCCGCGGGCCCGCTGCTCGACGCGCTGCTCTCGGACCCGTCCTACCGCCGCGTCGTCGGGGCCCGCGGCGACGTCCAGGAGATCATGCTGGGCTACTCCGACTCGTCCAAGGACGCCGGGATCGCCGCGTCGCAGTGGCAGATCCACCGGGCCCAGCGGGCGCTGCGTGACGTCGCCCGCCAGCACGGCGTCGTGCTCCGTCTCTTCCACGGTCGGGGCGGGTCGGTCGGACGCGGCGGCGGCCCCACCGGCGAGGCGATCCTCTCCCAGCCCTACGGGACGCTCGACGGCCCGATCAAGATCACCGAGCAGGGTGAGGTCATCAGCGACAAGTACACGCTGCCCGGCCTCGCGCGCTTCAACCTCGAGGTGGCGCTCGCCGCGGTGCTCGAGGCCTCCGTGCTGCACCGGAAGTCACTGCTGCCCCGGGACGTCCTCGACGGCTGGAACGGCACGATGGACCTCGTCGCCGGCCGCGGGCAGGACGCCTACCGCGCCCTGGTGCGCGACCCGGGGCTCGTGCCGTTCTTCGTGTCGGCGACGCCGGTCGACGAGCTGGGCAGGATGAACATCGGCTCGCGCCCCGCGAAGCGACCCGGCGGGCTGGGCGGCCTGGAGGACCTCCGCGCCATCCCGTGGGTCTTCGGCTGGACGCAGTCGCGGATCATCCTGCCGGGCTGGTTCGGCGTGGGCTCGGGTCTCGCCGCCGCCCGGGAGGACGGCCGGGAGGAGACGCTGCGCGAGATGTACGGCTCGTGGGCCTTCTTCCGCACCTTCCTGTCCAACGTCCAGATGACGCTCGCCAAGTCCGACCTCGACATCGCGGCCGGCTACGTGCGCGCCCTCGTGCCCGACGACGTAGTGGCGGTCTTCGACACCATCCGCGATGAGCACGCGCGCACCGTCGAGGAGGTGCTGCGCCTCACCGGCCAGAAGGAGCTGCTCGAGTCGGCGCCCGTGCTGCGCCGCACGCTCGAGCTGCGCGACAGCTACCTCGCTCCCCTGCACGCGCTGCAGACCTCGCTGCTCGCGCGCTCGCGCGCGGTCCCCGACGATGCCGAGCCCGACCCGGACGTGCAGCGCGCGCTGCTGCTCACCATCAACGGCATCGCCGCCGGGCTGCGCAACACCGGCTGATCCCGTATGCGTCCGGCCCGTCCGCGCTCGCCGCTCCCGTCAGCCCGCTGTGGCGTCACCGGCCTCGACCGGGGCTCCGGCAGGCGCGGCCGCTCGGAGCATCCGGGCGGCCTGCTCGCGCATGACGTCGCGAAGCTCAGGTGGCTCGAGGACGGTCATCTCCCACGGCAGCACACCAAGGTGCATGGCCATCCAGCCGAGGTGGTTGCCACCGGCCTCGAAGATGCAGCGCGACTCGCCGTCAGCTGTGACTGTGCCCACGGATGCGGGAATGTGCTTCTCCACCAACGACTTCGGCGCCTGAATGCGGACACGGCACACATGGTCGTACGCGCCGCGCGAGATCGAGCGGCGCACGTGCTCCGCCGCATCGGGTGCGTCGTCGCGCGGCCGGAACCGCCAGCCCCGTGACTCCGCACCCGTGATCCGGTCGAGCCGGAAGGTACGCCAGTCCTCGCGCTCGAGGTCGTACGCGAGCAGGTACCAGCGACGCCCGGTCGCGACGAGCCGGTACGGCTCGACCCGGCGCTCACCCGAACCACGCGGGCCGGCATACGCGAAGGTGACGCGCTCGGTCTCGCGGCAGGCGCGCGCGAGCAGCAGGAGGGTCGCGGCGTCGACGGTGGCCACGCCGCTGTCGAGGGTCACCGTGGCCTCGTGGATGGCCTCGACCTGGGCGCGGAGGCGTCCCGGCAGCACCTGGTCGAGCTTGGCCAACGTGCGCACCGCGGCCTCGCCCAGTCCCTCGATGGTGCCGCCGGCGGCGAGCCGCAGGCAGACGGCCACGGCGACGGCCTCGGTGTCGTCGAGGAGCAGCGGTGGGAGGCGGCGCCCGGCGCCGAGCTGGTAGCCGCCGCCGGCGCCGTGGGCGGCATTGACGGGGTAGCCGAGCTCACGCAGGCGCTCGACGTCGCGACGCACGCTGCGGGTCGTGACACCGAGCCGCTCGGCGAGCTCGGTGCCGCTCCAGACGGGACGGCTCTGGAGCAGGTCGAGCAGCCGCAGCACCCGGGCGGTGGTGCCGGCGCCGTCGGAGGTTGACATGGCTGAAGTCTGTCACCGACTGCGGACAGAAGCTGTCCTATATGGCTGAGAGCCTCGTGCCATGACAACGACACAGACCTCCATCGACTGGCCCTCCGTCCTCGTCGACCAGACCGCCTGGCACTGGACCAACCAGCTGCGCCCCCGGCTCGACGGGCTCACCGACGAGGAGTACCTCTGGGAGCCGACGCCCGGGGCGTGGAACGTCCACCCGCGCGGTCGAGGCAAGACCGAGATGCAGGGCGGCAGCGGCGAGCTCACCATCGACTGGGCCTTCCCCGAGCCCGTCCCGGCGCCGATGACGACGATCGCGTGGCGGCTCGCGCACATCATCGTCGGCGTCCTCGGCGCCCGCGTGCACAGCCACTTCGGCGGTCCCGCGGTCGACTACCTCTCCTTCGACTACGCGGGAGCCGCCGACGAGGCGCTGGCGCAGCTCGACGAGGCCTTCGAGGCGTGGACGGCTGGAGTCCGCGGCTGGGACGAGGCCGCGCTCGCCCAGCCGTGCGGCGCGACCGAGGGCCCGTGGTCCGAACATCCACGGGTCGAGCTCGTGCTGCACATCAACCGCGAGATCATTCACCACGGGGCGGAGATCGCGCTGCTCCGTGACCTCTACGCCCACCGCAACGACTGAGAGCGAGCACAGCCATGGCAGCCCACGTCCCTCCCGTCGCCGACGAGCGCGAGAGCCTCATCGCCTACCTCGACCAGCAGCGGGACGCCTTCGTCTCCGTCTCCTACGGCCTCACCGAGGAGCAGATCCGGCGCTCGCCGACCGCCGGGACCCTGTCCATCGGTGGGCTCCTCAAGCACGTCGCCACGTGCGAGCGCGGCTGGACGGCTCGGATGGCCGCTGCCCCCGAGGCACCGCCGCCGCCCGACCGGTCCGTCGCGGAGCTGGCGACCGCGTGGGGAGACGACTTCCGCGTCACCGGCAGCGACACGCTCGAGTCACTCCTGGCGGGGCTGGCTGCCGAGGGTGACGTCACGCGCCAGGTCCTGCGCCGTGCCGACCTGGGCGCCCCCGTGCCCGTGCCTCGCGACGCACCCTGGTTCCCCAAGGACGTCGAGGCGTGGTCGGTGCGCTGGGTCGCGATGCACCTCGTCGAGGAGCTGGCCCGGCACGCCGGTCACGCGGACATCATCCGCGAGTCCATCGACGGCGCAACGATGTATGAGCTCGTCGCCGCGCGCGAGGGCTGGCCCGAGACGCAGTGGCTCAAGCCGTGGCGCCCGACCGCAGCCGCGCGGGAGTGACGCGGGATCCCTTGCAGGAGATGGGCGAAGGGCCCTCGGGAGTATGAGTCCCAAGGGCCCTTCTGGGTGATCGGTCGATGGTGACGCTCCCGATCCACTTCTCATCGTCTCCGGTCCCGGCCGCCTCGTCACCCGGCTGCCGCAGTGGGTTGCCCCACCGTGTGGACCCTCGTCTCCGAGTCGTCCCGCACCCCCCGAGGGGAGCGCGTGAGAGATGTCTATCCCGCTTCCGTCGACCCCGCAAGGGTTTGCGGAAACTCGTTCGGTCCTCCACAGGCTGGCCGCCGTTGTCCACAGGAGAAGCGCGCTTCTCCACACGGCCACCGCGTCGGTGCACAGCTTGTGCACCGGCCCTGTGGACGGTCGACACTCAGCCGGAGACGGCCTGGACCTCGGCGAGGACGGTGCCGAGCAGCGCGGCCCCGGCAGCCGCGGACCGCGCCCGGTCGGGGTGCCCGCCGGCGGCATACGCGGTCTCCGCCTCGAGCAGCGCCGCGACCTCCGCATTCACCAGAGCCCGCTCCGCCTCTGCATCCAGCCGGCGGCGGTCGCGCTCGGTGACCCCCACCCCGACGGCGGCCCTTGCGACGTCGGCGGACGTCATGGCCATCTTCCCCTCATCGACCGTCACGGCCTCCGCGTTCTCGATGGCGGCCACCGCCGAGCGCAGCGCGTTGACGGCGTCACGGTCACGCTCGCGCATCGCCGTGGTGAGCCGGGACCGCAGGGCTGCGCGGAGCATCGAGGACATGCGGGCGAGGGTATGCCGCGGGCCATGCTGGGCGCCAACGACTTCGACCGCGGCCACAGCGTCCCGCCGGATCAAGGGTCGGTCAGCAGACGCGCCCTGAGGAAGGCCACGACGGCGTCCACGGCGTCCGGGTGTCGTTCGGCGGTGAGCGTCGCGTGGCCCGGCCCGTCGAGCTCGACCTTGACGAAGCCGTCGCCGAGCACCTCACTCAGGGTCTCGAAGCGAGTCCCGGTGGCCCAGTCGTCGCGGTAGCGGACCCCGAGCACCGGACACCCGGCCCGGACCCGGTTCCGGACTGCCGCGAGGTCGCCGGCGTCCAGCCCGATGTCGGCCGCCCGGCGCGCGCCGAGCGGGATGGGCAGAGCCGGCTGGGCGACAACCGGTGCCACCACCGCAGGATCCACCATCATCGCCAGCGCGAAGCCGCCCGTGATGCACATCCCGACCGCGCCGACACCGGCGCCGCCCGCCTCGGCGTGCACGTGCCGCGCCAGGCTGCGCAGCCAGGCTGCGACCGGCGTCGTGCGGCCCGTGGCCACCATGGTGAACTCCCGGCCGACGCACACCCGAGGGAGGACGCGAGCCGCCTCCAGCAACCGAGGGGCACGGTGGGCGCTGCCGAAGAAGTGCGGCATGACGACGGTGAAGCCCTCGTGAACGAGGTCCCGACCGAAGTGCACCACCTCGGGGGTCAGCCCCGGGCTCTCGTGCATCACGATGACTCCCGGCCCCGCCCCGTCGCGGTAGGTCGGGAACTCGAACCCGTCTGCCGCATGCGGCTCACGGCGCCAGCCGGACAGCAGCGACATGTCGTCGAGCGTACGCCGGTGCCTCGTCGGCGTCCGGTCGCGAAGTTACGCTGGCGCCATGTCGACCCCAGCGACCGTGACCCAGGCGAGCGCAGGCCGCGGACGGTTCGCCGGGCTGCTGGCGGCATCGGATCGCGACCCGTCGCGCGTGACCGAGCCGGAAGTGCAGCGCGGGCTGCGCTGGGAGACCGTGCTGGTCCTCGGCGTCAGCCTCGGCTCCTCCGCCGTCTACGCGGTGCTCAGCATCATCGAGAAGCTGACGCGGCCCGTCCCGCTGTCGCAGCAGACCACCGCGATGAACCAGTCGGCGACGCCCGGACGGCCCTGGCTCGACCTCGCCTACCAGCTCGCCGGCATCGTGCTGCCCCTGGTGGCCGTCGCGCTGGCCCTCTACCTGCTCAACCACATCCACCGACCGGCCGTCGACGTGCGCGCCGGACGGTTCGTCGGCCTCGACCGGCGCGAGCCCGGCCGCGACCTGCTGCGGGGCCTCGGCCTGGCCGCCGTCATCGGCATCCCGGGGCTCGGCTTCTACTTCCTCGCCAAGGCGATCGGCATCAACACCCAGGTCTCGGCCGCCAACCTCCAGGCGGTCTGGTGGTCGGCGCCCGTGCTCGTCCTCGCCGCCATCGAGAACGCCCTCCTGGAAGAGGTCATCATGGTCGGCTACCTCTTCACGAGGTGGCGCCAGACCGGGTGGTCCTGGCCGCTCGTCATCGGGCTCTCGGCGCTCATCCGCGGGAGCTACCACCTCTACCAGGGCTTCGGCGGCTTCGCGGGCAACATCGTCATGGGGCTCGTCCTGGGGCTGGTCTTCGTGCGCACCCGCCGGGTCATGCCCCTGGTGGTGTGCCACTCGATCCTCGACATCGTCGCCTTCGTCGGCTACTCGGTCCTGCGGGCCCGCGGCGTCTCCATCTGAGGCGCGTTCCCCCGGGCCGGCTGCACGGTCCACCCGGCCACACTGCATACGATGGCGCCCATGAACTCGGCCCGGCAGGTGCGTGCCCGCCTGCTCGGGGACCCGGCCGACGACTTCCGGCTGACCCGCCGCACCGCCGGCCGGGTCGCATGGCTCGGCTGGGCCGGCCCTCTCTTCTTCATGGTCGTCGGCGGCGTCATGCGCTTCTGGCACGTCGGCGCCCCGCACCAGCTGGTCTTCGACGAGACGTACTACGTCAAGCAGGGCTGGTCGATGGTGCTCTACTGGTTCGAGATGAAGAACGACGACGTTCTCCAGCAGGCGAACCAGGTCGACCAGCACTTCACCGCCAACGACCCGATGGTCTACGGCACCGAAGGTGACTTCGTCGTGCACCCGCCCGTCGGCAAGTGGCTCATCGGGTGGGGTGAGGCGCCCTTCGGCATCCTCAACTCCTTCGGCTGGCGCTTCGCCGTGGCCCTGGCCGGCACGATCTCGATCTTCATGCTCGGCCGCATCGCCCGCCGGCTCCTCCGCTCCGACCTGCTCGGCACGGTCGCGGCCGCACTGCTCGCCTTCGAGGGGCACCACTTCGTCCACTCGCGCACCGGGCTGCTCGACATCTTCGTGATGTTCTTCGGCCTCGCCGCCTTCGGGGCCCTGCTCATCGACCGCGACAAGGCACGGGAGGTGCTGGCCCGCAGGGTCGGCGACCGTTCGCGTGCGGCCACCTCGTGGATGGGGCCGGGGCTCGGCTGGCGACCGTGGCGCTGGGTGGCGGGCATCATGCTCGGGCTGGCCACCGGCGTGAAGTGGTCGGGGCTCTACTTCCTCGTCTTCTTCGGGCTGCTCACCGTGCTGTGGGACCTCGGCGCACGGCGTACCGCCGGCATTCGCGGCTGGCCGGCCGGCGCGGTCGTCAGGGACGCGCCGTACGCGTTCGTCCAGCTCGTCGTCACCGCTGTCGTCACGTACGTGGCGACCTGGACGGGCTGGATCCTGACCAAGGGTGGCTCGTTCCGGACGTGGGCACAGAACAACCCGGACACGCCGTACACCTGGCTGCCCGACTGGTGGCGCTCGCTCTGGGCCTACCACCAGCAGATGTACGCCTCGACCCAGTCGATCACCTCGTCACACCCCTACCAGACCAACCCGTGGTCCTGGCTCATCCAGGGACGGCCGACGTCCTTCTTCTACGAGGGCCCGAAGAAGGGCGCCGACGGGTGCCTCGTCGACCAGTGCAGCAAGGCGATCACCTCGCTTGGCACCGTCTCCATCTGGTGGGGCGGCACGCTCGCGATCTTCGTCCTGCTCTTCATGTGGGCGCTGCGCCGCGACTGGCGTGCCGGCGCGACCCTCTGCGGCCTCTTCGCGGGCTACCTGCCGTGGTTCTTCCTCGGCAACCGGACGATCTACTCGTTCTACGAGGTGGCCTTCGTGCCCTACGTCGTGCTCGCCTGCGTCTACGTCCTCGGCCTCGTCGTCGGTGGGCGGGAGGCGTCGCTGACCCGTCGCCGCGTCGGCTACGGCGTCATGGGCACCTTCGTGCTCCTCACGATCGGGCTGTTCGCCTTCTTCCTCCCGATCTACGTGGCCGACGTCATCCCCCTCTCGGAGTGGCAGGCCCGGATGTGGTTCCCGAGCTGGGTGTGAGGCGACCCGCCGGGTCGGCACGGGTACGCAGAACGACGTAGCCGACCGTCGGCTGTTCGGCGGTGCCCTCGGGCAGCCCACCGACCTAGCGTGCTGGGCATGGAGTCGCCAGTCCGGGCCCGACCCGCACGCCGTGCACGCCCTCCCAGGAGCGGTGGCCATGGGCACCGTCGTCGCCGACTGTTCGGTGGCCTTGCCTCAGTGCTCGTCGCGGTGCTGGTGCTGGCCCTGGGCACGCAGGCCTCCGCCAGCTGGGCAGCCACCCAGGTGGACCAGGTGCAGTACGACTTCTACGTCGACAAGACCAGCCCGTCCTGCAGCGACTCCGGGAACGGCACGCCGAGCGCGCCGTTCTGCACGATCACCAAGGCGGTCACCGGGCTGCAGGCGGGCAGCGCGCTCTACATCGGCGCGGGTACCTACGTCGAGACGATCAAGCCGTCCCTCTCGGGCACGGCGAGCGCACCCATCACGATCACCAGTTGGCCCGGCCGCAGCCCCGTTATCGGCAACGGCGTCGCCAACGGGGCCTACCTCGCGACGAAGAGCTACATCACGCTGTCCAACCTGACCTTCACGGGGACGACCGGCGACGGCATCTACGTCAGCAAGAGCGACCACATCACCGTCAGCGGCAACACCGTGACCAATACGGGCCGGCAGGTACAGGGCGCGACCGCCCCCGGGATCAGCATCCGCGCCACGAACAGCTCGACCGTGTCCAGCAACAACACGAACCACAACAGCGACACCGGCATCTACGTGACCAACACGTCGACGGGCAACACCGTCGCCAACAACGAGTCCAGCTACAACGCCCAGGGCTGGCAGCGAAACGCCAACGGCATCAACGTCACCAGTCCGGGCAACATCATCACGAGCAACGTGACCCACGACAACGAGGACACCGGCATCCAGCTCTACACGGGAGCGAACAACAACCTCGTCACCCTCAACGTGACCTATGACAACGGTGACCACGGCATCGACAACCTCAACGTCACCGGCGGCACGATCCTCGGCAACACGGTGTTCCGCAACTGCACGACGGGCCTCAACCTGGAGGGCGCGACCTCCGGCACCTACGCGATCGCCAACAATGTGGTGGTCGACAACGCGGTCTACCCGGCATACGGAGGCATCAGCTGTGCGCGTCGCGCCGGCAACATCGGCGTCTGGGACGGTGCCCAGAGCACGACCACGGCGAACCACAACCTGGTGAACCTCAGCAAGAGCGGCGTCATGTACGCGTGGGGTTCCACCTACACCAGCCTCGCTTCGATGCAGCGGGCCTCCGGGCAGGAGGGAGCCGGCGTGCAGGCCGACCCGAAGTTCGCGGACGCCGGCGCGTGGGACCTGCGGCTCACCGAGGGTTCACCGGCGATCGATCGTGGGGACAGCGGCATACCGGGCGAACAGCCCACCGACATCCTCGGCTATCCCCGGGTGCGAGACCCCAGCGTCAGCAACGAGTTCGCCGCTGGTCCGCGGCTGTTCGACGACCTCGGCGCGTACGAGTTCCAGCCCGCCGCCCCGGCGCCCGTCAAGGCGCCATCGGCCGACCTGGTGCTCACGCCCGTCCAAGGGGCTGCGCCCCTGGCGGTCACGGCCGACGCCAGCGCGTCCACGGACCCCCAGGGTCAGACGCTGAGCTACAGCTTCACCTTCGGTGACGGGACCTCTCTGCCCGCCCAGGCGAGCCCGGTCGCCAGCCACACGTTCCAGAACGCGGGCGTGTATGCCGTCACGGTCACCGCCCGCAACAGCTCCGGGGTGACCGGGATCGCCAGCGGCTCCGTCACGGTGACCGCGCCGCCGGCCACGCAGCCGCCGGCCGCAACCCTGCTCATGACGCCCTCCAACGGGGTGGCGCCGCTGAGCGTCACGGCGGACGCCTCTGCTTCGAGCGACCCGCAGGGAGCCGCGTTGACCTACGCCTTCGACTTCGGTGACGGCACGACGCTGCCTGCGCAGAGCGGCCCGACGGCGACGCACGTCTACGTCAACCCGGGCACGTTCACCGCCACGGTGACGGTCCGCAGCGCGACTGGCCTGAGCAGTTCGAGCACCGCCACGGTGACCCCGACGACGCCGCCGACGGTCCTGCCGCCGGCCGCCGCCCTGACCGTGACTCCGAGCAGCGGCACGGCCCCCGTTGCCCTGACGGCTGATGCGTCCGCCTCGAGCGACCCGCAGGGCCAGGCGTTGACCTACGCCTTCGACTTCGGGGACGGCACGACGCTGCCGGCGCAGTCCAGTCCGACCGCCACCCACACGTATGCCGCTGGGGGCGCGTACACGGTCAGCGTGACCGTCACCAACACCGCGAAGCTCAACGACACGGCGGCCAAGACGGTCGCGGTGAGTGACCCGCCGCCCCAGGCACCGGTCGCGCAGCTGACCGTGTCGCCGAGCAGCGGCACGACACCGCTTACCGTCACGGCTGACGCCTCCGCGTCGACCGATCCACAGGCGCAGGCGCTGGCGTATGCGTTCGACTTCGGTGACGGCACAACGCTGCCCGCGCAAAGTGGTTCGACCGCGACGCACACCTACACCACCGCAGGGACGTTCACGACGAAGGTGACCGTCACGAACACCTCCGGTCTGAGCGCCACTGCGCAGCAGACCGTCACAACCGGCGCGCCGATCCAGGCGCCCGTCGCCAAACTGTCCGTGACACCCAGCAGCGGCACGACGCCGCTGGCCGTCACGGCGGACGCATCTGCTTCGAGCGACCCACAGGGCCAGGCGCTGAGCTATGCGTTCGACTTCGGCGACGGCAGCACCGTGGTCGCGCAGGCCAGCCCCACGGCGACCCGCACCTACACCGTCGCTGGCACCTTCACCGTGAAGGTGACCGTCACCAACGCCTCGGGCCTCAGGACCACCGCCCAGCAGACCGTCACCACGGCGGCTCCCCTGCCCGGTTACGTGGCCTCACTGGGGACCAGCTCAGCGACCAGTAGGAACAGTTCGGGGGTGGTCACTGTGGGCCCCGCAGCCGGAGTGCGTCAGGGTGACCTCGTGGTGGTCACGCTTCAGATCCTCGCGAAGTCGACAAGCGGCGCCGTGGCCGTGACCGACACGGCGGGCAACAGCTACACCGTCGCCCGGGACGTGCCGGCCGGTGGCGGACGCCTCGTCGTCCTGACGGGGTTGGCCACCAAGCCCCTGCCGGCCGGCGCCAGGATCACGGCGACCTTCCCCGGTTCGACGACCTACCGGCTGGTTGCCGACGAGCTGACCGGCGTGACCCGCGTGGACCGGGTCGCCTCCGCGACAGGCACCACCGTGGCGTTCTCGTCCGGCAGTACCCCTACGACCACATCGGCGCGTGAAGTCGTGTTCGCGGCCGTCGCCTCGTTCACCGCCTCCACCAGTCCTACGTGGTCCACGTCCTGGACCAGACTGACCCCCCATTCCGCAGCAAGCACGAGCCTCGGGCGGGCATACCAGCTCCCGACCGCCACGGGCACGTTCAAGGCCGATGGGCAGACCTCGGGGACCTGGGCTGCGTTGGTCCTGACCTTCCAGCCGTGACCTGAACGACGCGCCCCCGAAGGCGCTCGCGGCCCTCCGACCGATTGGGTATGCCGGTCGGCCTGGTGTTATCGTTCCTTCGCACCAAGGGGCTGTGGCGCAGTTGGTAGCGCGTCTCGTTCGCAATGAGAAGGTCAGGGGTTCGAATCCCCTCAGCTCCACCAACGGCAGAGAGACCGGACACGCTTTTCGTCCGGTCTCTCTGCCGTTTTGGGACTCAGTGATTCGAGGAGGAGCCGGAGCGCGGCGGAGGCGACGGAGTCCCCTCAGCTCCACCAGACAGAAACCCCGTCCCACCTGCGGAAACTCGCGGGAGAGGGCGGGGGCCTCTCTTTGTCGTTCGCGCGCCTCTCGTCGACGTGTCCCCCCGGCGTCCCCCGGTGTCCCCCGGTGTCCCCCCGGTGTCCCCCGGGTCACATTGAGCCTCGCCAGACCGGCCAGATCGACCCCTGTTCCGAGGCAGTGCAGGTAGCGGTTCGTGGTGCCGATGGACTCGTGACCCATCCACGCCTGGACCGTCCCGGGTCGACGCCACGATGACCTCGATCGTGGCTGAACGCTTGTGCGGGTCCATCCCGATGATCACGCCCATCGCCCTGCACCTCCTCCTTCACCCAGGTGATGTGGAAGCGGGGAGGATTGCCACTTCCGAGCAGGACAAACCCCCTTCGAGCCTCTCCTCGCGCGGTACCCGACGAGAGCGCATGCCATGAGAGAGCCACACCAATGACGCTGGTGGGCAGCCGCATATGAGAGCGTCTCGCCGAGCACCTGGACCGAGTCTGGCCGGACACCGATCCTGCAACCAGTCCGCAAGTAGCCACTGTGCGGTCGCTATACGAATCCCCAAGACTCTGCGGATGCTCTTGTCTTCTGCGTTGCGCCGGACGGAATCTACCCCGATTGGCCAGGCCCAGACCGCAGCCGGGGCATAATGTGCAGGACTGGCTTGAGAGGAGCCCGTCATGGCACGAGATCGAGCGCACGAGGCGGTCATCGCCAACGTGGACCTCTTCCGGGACCTGTCGAAGATGCAGCTGAAGCGGTTGGCCAGCGCGTCGATTGAGGTCTCGCACCCTTCGGGGAAGGCGGTGGCGACGGAGGGCCGCGGTGGCTTGGCCTTCCACCTCATCATCGAGGGATCAGCAACGGTCAGCAAGGACGGTCGTGAGCTGCACACCCTCGGCCCGGGCGACTACTTCGGCGAGATCAGCATGATCGACGGTCGACCGCGATCCGCGACCGTCACTGCGCTCGAGCCCCTGAAGGCGATGGCGATTCCCCACCAGGAGTTCGAGGCGGTGATCGACGAGGATCCCGAGTTCGCCCGGCGCCTTCTCAAAACCCTTTGCGCGCGTCTGCGCGAGGCTGAGGCGAGAGCCTCCGGCTGATCTTCGGCGGCGTGACCAGTGGTTGAGCAACCAAGGGCCGCTCCGGAGCCGGCGCGCGCCGTCCGCGACGCTGAGGAGCACCTGGCGGCGACCAGGAAGATGCCCCGTCGATGTCTTCAGCCACGACGTGATCTTCTGACCGGGGATGGACGGCCGCCTCTTCCAAGTGGGCATCCCTGACCGTGCGGGACGCCATGCGTCGCGGGTCTGACGCACCATCGAGCACCATGACACGCGAATGAGCCTGGACGCGCGCCTGCGGATGGGGATGTTCCCCGAACCGCTGTCGCTCCTCGACAAGCACGAGAGCGTCCGCAACGACCACCTGACGTTTCACGTCGACGTCAACGCCGACCGGATTCGTCAGGTGATCGTCCGGTTCCACTCCGCCAAGAGCCAACCCGCCCACGGGAACCAGCTCTGGCCGCGCGTAGGCGTTACTCGGTCTCAACCGCACCTGCGATGCCTCGGCGTGACAAGCTCCACCAACGGCAGAGATACCGGACACGCTTTTCGTCAGGTCTCTCTGCCGTTTTGCGACTCAGTGATTCGAGGAGTAACCGGAGGGCAGCCGAGGCGACGGAGTCCTCTCAGCTCCACCAGACAGAAACCCCGTCCCACCTGTCGCCGGCAGGGTGATCTCAGTGGAGGACTGGGCTCTGATCCGTCGGCGGGTCGCGGACGGCGTGCCGCAGCATCAGGTCGTCCGCGACTTTGGGATCGGCAGGGCGTTCTACCGAGGAGCGGCCTGAGTCCACTTGTTCTTCAAGGCGATCCAAGCGATGTGCTCTTGGCGCGGATCTTGCCATGTCGGATCAAGGCGACGGGCGCGAGCGTACCGTCGGAGATGACGGAACGTACTCACCGCAGTCGGCGGTGCTGGCGCTGCGCCGCATGCGGTAGGAGGCGCCATGGCTACCACGCCCACCGTGCCAGGGCGCGTCCGTCCGGACGATGGTCCAGCTCCCAAAGGGCAAGGTCATATCGGCCGGATTGTCGCCGTGTCACTGGCCACAGGGCTCTTCGCCGCCCTGCTGCTCGTTCTCGCCCCGTTCGTCTCGCCCGACGAGAACCACGTGACGGGTGCAGCCCTTTGTGGATTTGCCGTGGGCTGGGCGATGCTGGCGGTTCTCTCGACGCGGTACACGGATCAACCCCAGCGATGGGCAGCAGTACCAGCGCTGGTGATGGGCGTGAGTGGCCTTCTCCTGATCGCGTTCGGCGACTCCGTACGGACGGTGCTGAACTGGGCATGGCCCCCGGTGCTGCTGGCACTGGTGATCTGGATCTACTTCCAGGCGCGCCGACAGTTGCACAGCAAGAGCCGATTCTGGCTGCTCTACCCGGTCCTGGCGGTGATGGCTTTCGCCGCCGTCGGCGGCGGCTACGAAACCGTTCGGGAACAGGCGGATGCGACGGCCTACCCGATGACGGGTCAACTGGTCGACGTGGGCGGACACCGCCTGCACCTGGACTGCACGGGCTCCGGCAGCCCGACGGTCGTCCTGCAACCCGGAGGAGGCGACTTCTCGTCGGTCTGGGCGCGGATAGCCCCCGCCGTGGCCGCCCGAACCCGGGTCTGCGTCTATGACCGTCCGGGTCGCGGCTGGAGCGAGCCCACAGACAGCCCGCAGGACGCCACCCAGGTCGCCGCTGACCTGCACACGCTGCTGCAACGCGCCCACGTTCCCGGACCGTACGTTCTGGCCGGTCACTCCTTCGGCGGCCTTTACGTCCTCACCCACGCCGACCGCTACCCCGACGACGTCGCCGGCCTGGTGCTGATCGACGCCACCAACCCGGCCACCCAGGCCGACCCGGCCAACGCCAAAGCGTTCGACCCCGGCTCCTACGACGCCGCCACCTCCCGGGTCGCAGCCCTCGGGGCCGCGGCTGCGAGGGTCGGCGTGGTGCGGCTGATCGGGACCTTGGGCTACGGCGATCTGCCCCCGCAGCCGCGTGACGAGATCCGCGCCAAGACCGCAACCGCCGGCTACGTCCCCGGCTGGATCGACGAGTTCGTCCAGGCCAACGCCTCCGGAGCAGAAGCCGCGATGCTCACCGACTTCGGCGACAAACCGCAGGTAGTCCTCACCGCCGGCGCCGAAACCGACGCCACCCACGACGCTGCGCAGAAAAAGCTGGCCACCTTGTCGACGGACAGTTCGCACCGCGTGGTTCAGGGTGCCAGCCATGTCGGGCTCATCACCGACGAGCGGTACGCCACAGCCACAACGCAGGCCATCCTCGATGTCGTGTCCTCGGTCCGAAACGGCCGACCACTGTCCAAGTGACCACCGCGGCAGTCGGGTCGGCTCCGTCATGCGCACGCAGGCGCTCTCCCGGGTCCTCTGCTGACCGATTGAGACCGACGTCCGCCGGCGTCTCATCGGTCCGAAGCGGAGGGCCGCCGGTCACGTGAGTCGAGCGCAGTGAGGTACTCGTGGACGGAGCCGACGGCGACCGAGCCCTCCCCGACTGCCCCGGCGACGCGCTTGACGGAGCCGAACCGCACGTCACCGGCCGCGAACACGCCCGGCAGGCTGGTCTCGAACGGCAGCGGCTGGCGGTGCAGCGGCCACACGCCCTGGGGAATGTCGCGGCCGGTCAGGATGAATCCACGATCGTTCACCTCGACCAGACCACTGAGCCAGTGTGTGTGCGGCTCGGCTCCGATCATCACGAATACGGCTGCGGTAGCGACCTGTTCACGTTGGCCGGTCCGAACGTCCTCGAGCGTCAGGCTCTGCAGGCGCGCGTTGCCGTCGCCGTCGGCAACGCGGGTGCCGAGTCGTACGTCTATGTTGCGAGTCGCCTCCAGCTGGGTGATGAGGTAGTCGGACATGCTCGAGGCGAGGGACTGCCCGCGGACGAGCATGGTGACTCGAGAGGCGAACCTGGCCAGATGGAGGGCGGCCTGACCGGCTGAGTTGGCCCCACCCACAACGCACACGTGCTCAGCCGCCATGGCGGGGGCTTCGACGCCCGGCGCGCCGTAGAACACCCCCGCCCCGACCATGCGGTCAAGTGCTGGGATGTGGAGCCGGCGGTAGGTCACACCGGTCGCGATCAACACCGCCCTCGCGACCGCCTCCCTCCCGTCACCGAGCGCCATCACGACGTTGTCACCGCGTGGGGTCAGCCCGGTCAGCTCGCGCATGAAGACGAACTGTGCGCCGAAGAGCAGAGCCTGTTCCCAGGCCCGATGGGCCAACCCACCGCCGCTGATTCCTCGGGGGAAGCCGAGGTAGTTGCGGATCATGGAGCTCGTGCCGGCCTGCCCTCCGATGGCGTGCGGCTCCAAGACCACGGTACGCAGCCCCTCCGAGGCGCCGTACACGGCAGCCCCCAGACCGGCCGGGCCTGCACCCGCTATCGCGAGGTCATAGACGTCCGGCGACGGCCGGGTCTCGATCCCGTGGGCGGCTGCCACTTCCGCGAGGCTCGGGTCGTGCTGCACCGACCCGTCATGGTGGATCACGGCGGGAAGGCGCTTCACGTCTATGCCGACGTCCTCGATGAGCCGCTGGCCGGCCTCCGAGTCGGGGGCGTAGAACTCGAACGGGACGCTGTTTCGGGTCAGCAGGTCACGCAGCTCGTGGCTGCGTGGGGCCCACCGCTCGCCGACGATCCGGTAGACCACGTGAGTCGGCCGGTGCGTGATCGTCCAGGCCGACAGCGCGTCCTGGATCTGCGGGTAGAGCCACTCCTCTGGAGTGACCCATCCCTTCACGACCGAGAAGTCGATCTGCCCCAACGCGGCCGCCCGTCGAAGCGACGCCAGCTCGGTCACCGGGACGGTCGTGTGGTAGCGGTCCATGGCCACCAACAGAACTCGCCAGGAACCGGGATGGAGTGCGTGGGCACGCCCAAGAAGGTCAACGCCGTCCATGCCGGGCAGATGCGCATCGGCTGCCACGAGCGCCACCTCGCCGCCCTGGGCCGCCAGGGACTGCAGTTCGGTCAGCGCGTCCTCGGGCGTTGCGGAAACGAGGATTCGGTAGTCGGCGCCGAAGCGGCCTACCAGCGCGGACTCCACCGCGACCCGAGCCTGCGGATCGGCGTCCACGATGAACAACACCGGCGAGCCGGGCGCCTCGCGAGCGGCTTCACGGACCACGGTCATCATCCCCCTTCGGGAAGGGACCGCCCTCGGCATGCTGGCTGATCCTGGTCCACCGGTGGCTGCGCCCAGCAGTGAGGCGGGCCGACAGTGCTCAACCTAGGCCCGCTGCCGAAGCCTGCGCACCGTTTCGCAGACACCTGGAACTGTCGCCGCGACGTAGGCGCCGAAGGCCGCCTCGGGGGCGGCCTTGAACTGCACGGCGTGGAGCCGTGGACCGCTGCCTGGTGCGGCCGGCCCCCGGGTCCAGGTCAACGAGGGAGAGCGCCCACCAGTCGTGGCGGGCCGGCCACAGCTGACCGCGACACCTTGCGACTATACCCTCCGGGGGTATGCTGGCCGCATGGACAGGAACGGCGAACACTCGATCTCCTCGACGAGCTCCCTGGAGCTGGACCCCGTGTGCGGCATGGACGTCGACCCCGCCACCAGCGAGCACCTGGAGCGGGACGGCCACGACTACTACTTCTGCTCCGCCGGCTGCCGCGCGACGTTCGAGGCGCAACCTGACGCATACCTGGACAGTCCGGCACGGCAAGCGAGCTCCGGCCACGACCCCAGCGCGCACGACCACGCAGCCCGTCCGCACCATGAGCATGAGCACCCCTCCGACAGCGCGGTAGCCGCCCGGGATGTCGCGGAGTGGACCTGTCCGATGCACCCGGAGATCCGACGGCCGGGCCCTGGCACCTGCCCCATCTGCGGCATGGCCCTCGAACCGGTCACCGTGACCGCGGACAGCGGCCCCAACCCCGAGCTGGCCGACATGACCCGCCGATTCAAGGTCGCCGTCGCCCTCACCATCCCCGTGCTCATCCTCTCGATGGGTCGGGACCTGATCCCCGCCCTGCACGACGCCATCCCGGCATCCGTGGCCACCTGGGCCCAGCTCGTCCTGGCAACGCCGGTCGTCCTGTGGGCCGGATGGCCGTTCTTCGAGCGCGGGTGGACCTCGGTCCGGACGATGAAGCTGAACATGTTCACCCTCATCGCGATGGGCACCGGCGTGGCCTGGCTGTTCAGCGTCGTGGCCACCGTCGCGCCCCAGATCTTCCCGGAGGCCTTCCGGATGGACGGGACGGTCGACGTCTACTACGAGGCGGCCGCCGTCATCACCACGCTCGTCCTGCTCGGGCAGGTTCTCGAGCTCCGCGCCCGGGAGAGCACGTCCGGCGCCATCCGCGCCCTGCTCGACCTCACTCCGAAGACCGCACACCGCATCAGCCAGGACGGCACCGAAGCCGACGTCAGCCTCGACCAGGTCCAGGTCGGCGACCTGCTGCGCGTCCGCCCCGGCGAGTCCGTCCCCGTCGACGGAGCCGTCCAGGACGGCCGCTCGACCCTGGACGAGTCCATGGTGACCGGCGAGTCGATGCCCGTCACCAAGAAGGCGGGCGACGCCGTCATCGGCGGCACGGTCAACCAGACCGGGTCGCTCGTCATGCGCGCCGAGAACGTCGGCCGCGACACGATGCTCGCCCGCATCGTGCAGATGGTCGCCGACGCGCAACGCTCCCGCGCGCCCATCCAGCGCCTCGCCGACCGGGTCTCGGCCGTGTTCGTGCCCGTCGTGATCGTCGCCGCGCTGGTCGCGTTCATCGTCTGGGCCACCGTCGGACCCGAGCCCCGCCTCGCGCACGCCCTCGTGGTCGCGGTCAGCGTCCTCATCATCGCCTGCCCCTGCGCCCTCGGCCTCGCAACGCCGGTCTCGATCATGGTCGGAGTCGGCCGTGGCGCCTCCCTCGGTGTGCTCATCAAGAACGCCGAAGCACTGGAGCTCATGGAGAAGGTGAACACCCTCGTCGTCGACAAGACCGGCACCCTGACACAGGGCCGCCCCTCCGTCACCCACGTCACCGCCACTGACGGCACGGACGAGAACGAGGTCCTCCGGCTCGCCGCAAGCGTCGAACGCGCCAGCGAACACCCGCTCGGGATGGCCATCGTGCGGGCCGCCACCGACGCCGGCCTCAGCATTCCTGATGTCACGGACTTCGACGCGCCCGTCGGCAAGGGCGTCACCGGCACGGTTGACGGCCGGCGTGTCCTCGTGGGCAGCCAGAGGTTCCTGGCCGGTCATGACGTGGACACGGCCAGCATGGACGCCGAAGCGGACCGGTTGCGGGCCGACGGCGCCAGCGCCGTCTACGTCGCGGTCGACAGTCGCGTGACGGGCGTGCTCGCCATTGCCGACCCGGTCAAGGAGACGACACCAGCCGCGCTGAAGTCACTGCGCGACGACGGAATCGACGTCGTCATGCTCACGGGCGACAACAAGGTCACCGCACAGGCCGTCGCCCGCAGCCTGGGCATCGACCGCGTCGAGGCCGAGGTCCTTCCCGACCACAAGAGCGACGTCGTCCAGGCCCTCCGCGCCGAAGGCCGGGTCGTCGCCATGGCCGGCGACGGCGTCAACGACGCCCCCGCCCTGACCGCCGCCGATGTCGGTATCGCCATGAGCACCGGCACCGACGTCGCCATCGAGAGCGCCGGCGTGACCCTCCTCAAGGGTGACCTGACCGGCATCGTGCGTTCCCGGGCACTGTCCGGGGCCACCATGTCGAACATCCGCCAGAACCTCGTGTTCGCGTTCGTCTACAACGCAGCCGGCATCCCCCTCGCCGCCGGCGTCCTCTACCCGGCCTTCGGTCTGCTTCTCTCTCCGATGATCGCCGCAGCCGCCATGGCCCTGTCCTCCGTCAGCGTGATCAGCAACGCCCTCCGGCTGCGCACCCATCGCCTCTAGCGTCCACCGCCTGATGGCGCGCGGCCAGATTTCGCACGGGCAACAGGCGGCTCTCGTGCAGGCGGTGAGCAGACGTCCGCTCATCAGCGTGAGGCGTTTCGCGGACTAGCGCACGACGATCGCATCCCCCACGGGCCGCTCTCCCGAGGCATCAGAGGGGTGGGTGACGAGGCGACCGTCGATACTCATGGCCGTGGAGCCGCCGCCGTCGAGGTTCACGGCTTCGCGCATGCCCAACGATCGTGCCACCTGTGCTGTTTCCGGAATCGACAAACCGAGCTGGTCGGGCTGGCGGCCGTCGACGGTGACCAGCACGGTGCGTCCCGCTGCATCGACACCGGCGAAGGTGCGCGGGTTGCGCTGTAGGACCCACCCGTAGGCGAAGGACGGGTCACCCGGGTGGACCATCCCGTCCGTGTTCTGGGTGATGTACTCGACGCCGTCGCGAAGGAGCTGCGGACCCCCGTTGACCACGGTCGTTCCCGGTCGAACCAGGGTGCCTCTGCCGGCTTCCGTGAGGCGCAGGTCGAGCCGCGCAACCTGGCCTGGACGCAGGCCGGAGAGGTTCGAGGTGTAGGTCCCGATGGCCTGGACCGAGCGCTGACCCCGCAGAAGCGTCGTGCCTCGCTGTGCCTCGACGCGCAGGACGCGGTCGTTGCGATCGACGACGACCTCCGCGCCGGGCCCTGCCGGGGTGGAGGGGCCGTAGGCGCTGGTGAAGGCGACGAGCTCATCCTGGTCGGTGCAGGTGGTGTCGTGCATGGGGTGGTCGGTCGGCTGGTCGCTGGCATCCCCACCACAGTTGCGGATCAGGCCGGGCACCCGGTTGATGCCGTCCAGGGCGAGGCTCGAGGACCCCGTGCGCAGGCTGCCGCTCCACACCGGTCGGGCGACGCGCGTGTGACGGGCTCGGTCGTCGAGGACGAGAGCCGGGCGGCCGGCGACCGTCTCCGACTCCAGGACGCCGCCGTAGACGCCCACCCCGGCGGGATCGCCAGGCGCGCCCGCCTGCGGGTCGAGGACGAAGAAGCCGCCGTTGACCGCAGCCTTGGCGTGGGCGTACGCGCCGAGAGCCGTGGTGGTCTCGCGGTCCACCAGGTCCGGCCCGAAGGTCGCACCCAGGTGTCCGCGGAACTGGCGCGGGTCGATCGTGAGCACGTTGATGCTCCATTGGCCCTTGGCCATGCTGGCGCCGTCCCACCCGGCATACCAGGAACGCGCCGTGAAGCCCGCGGCCTCAAGCCGGGTGACGTATGCCGTGGCGTCGGCCTGGGACGGGAACGTGGACGCTGCCCGGACCCGGTAGCCGATGACACCGGCCGGGACGTCGGCGACGGCGGGCTGGCGCACCGGCTGGCTCTGCGCGTCGAAGCCGGCAGCCGTCAGGCGACGGACCAGGTCATCGGCGGAGGCACGGTCCTGGACCGATCGTGGGGGCGCATCGGGGTCAGGACTGGTGCTGCTCGAGGGAATGCTCAGCTCCACGACCCACGGCGTGCTGGGGTCGTAGGCGCCGCGCAGGATGTGGGTCATCGTCACGCCGGGCTCGACGGTCGCCGTCGTCCGGGTCTCGCGGAGGCCGCCAGGGCCCAGCGGCAACGTGGCCGGCCAGGGGCTCGACGCGTGTCCAGCGGGAACCGACTGCGCCGCGTGTGCGGAGCCGGCTGATCCGGCGGCGGCGCAGCCCAAGGTGAGGACCATGGCCGCACCCACGACGGACTGCCTCTTGCGCCGGGACGGGGAACCAGTTCCTGCGGGTGACATGTAACTGCTCTTACCCATCCGAACGGCGCCCAAGAGCCCGGGGAGGTGAACGAGCCCTGAACGCTCGCGGACGCGAGGGCGTGGCGACCCTCGGCCTACCGGGTCCAGCGCTCGAGCTGCTTCTCGTCGAACGTTGCCCACAGGGCCGCGAAGTCTGCCTCAGCCCGTTCGGCTCGGGCCTGCTCCAGGGCATGCAGGCGGCCGAAGGTGAAGCCGTTCTGCCCGTCGAGGTGAGCCTGGATTCCGTAGTCCCGGAGCCGCCCACGAGCCACGACCGTGTCCTGGTGGATTCCGAGGGCCTCCTGGAGCTTCTTCGCGTCGGCCGCGAGGGAGCGGGCGCGTTTGCCGAGGACGGGGGTGGCGGAATCGGCGGCGTATCGCAGGCGCTTGGCCTTCTTGCGTGCCTCGTGGAACGCGGCGTCACGTTCCGTGGGGTCGGCTGCGTCGATTCCTCGTACTGCTCGCCTCAGACGCTTCACATCTCGGGCCAGCAGGCCGGGCATCACCTTCTTGGCGCCCCGGTCGCCCGCTGACTGCAGCGGCGGGAAGGCGACGAGCTCCTCGAGGGAGTCGAGCAGTCGGACGTAGCGGTCGCTGTCCAAGGCGCTGGCCGCCGCTTTCCTGCCGGTGGTGTACGCAGCGCTGAGCTCGTCGTCGAGGCGGGCCCTCACCGGTCCGATGACCAGCTCGACAGGCTCCGAGGCGAGGGCGGCGTCCAGGTGCTCACGCAGTGCCTGCGCGTCCCTGGCCCGTGCAAACTCCTCACCCAGCCAGCGAAGCTCCTCGCGCACTGGGTCGGTGACCGAGGTGTCGAGCACGGGGCGGAAGGTCGTCAGTGTCGATCGAAGCCGTCGAGCGGCGATGCGGAGCCGGTGAACCGCCTCTGCGTGGTCGGCGCGGACGCCGGCGTCCTGCTCGAGCAGCTGAGCCAGGTGCTGGCCCAGCTGTGCGGCCAGCAGCTGTCGGACGGTGGGCTTCCCCTTTCCGGAGGCCTGGTCGACCGTCGAATGCCGGGACGACCCGGCCGGGAGCATTTCTCCGATGACACGCCCCAGCTTCGAGCTGACGGTGGCCGGAGAAGCGCCGGCGTCCAAGAGCTGTCCCTCGACGGCGTCCAGCAGGCTGGGTGATCCGTCACCGAGCTCCACCTCCCACTCCCGCCACACCATCTCCTCCTCGTCGTCGCCCAGCCGCTGCGCCCGCACGTTGTCGTCGGTGACGAGAGCGAGCACCGCACCGGCACCGTCGGCGAGGGGGTACTGACGGCGTTGCGTCCGCAGGGTGGCGACCGGTTCGAGGGTTCGCCCGCGGGCGAGGGCGCGCACGCGCGTCCGGAAGCTCTGTGGCACAGCGCGTTCGGACCCCAGCGGCTCCTGCAGCTCCGTGCGGGTGTCCGGGCCAGCCGGGAGCTTCAGGTGCCATCCTGCGTCGCTGCCGCCCGTGCGACGGCGCAGGGTCACTCCGCTGCGGGCGAGATCGAGACGGGGCGTGTCGAAGTAGACCGCCTCGAGCTCAAACGTCTGGGGCTGGCCGACCGAGTCGACGCCCTCCGTCCCGGCGAGATTCGGGAAGATGGTGGCCGGGCCGACGTCGTACTTGCGCTCGGTCTCATCGTGTGAACGGCCCATGTCCCGATCCTCGCGCACGATCCGTCTCCTGCGCACCTACTACGAGACGCGGCGCCACCGCGCCACCGCGGCGACGCTGAGAAGCTGAGAAGCTGAGCGCCGCCAGCGCGCGGTTGGAGGTCAATCTGTGTTTCGCTCTATGGATTTGGTGTAGCACCTGCGGCATTCTGGATCAAGGGAACGACGCCAGGATCTGCAGTGGCCGCGCGAACGTGACAGGGCGGCACTGTGGGCGTCATCGTGGCGGGCATGGCAGGACCACGAGAGAGGAGGAAGTGATGACCGCAGGACGTCTTGACCCCACCGGGGACGCCCCTGAGGCGGACTTCCTGGAGCAGCAGACCGCACTCGACCCCGATGCGGACGTCGACGCAGAGGCTGGAGTGCCACTCGCGGACCAGGCGTCCCCAGAGGTCGACGACGCGGACCGTCTGGAACAGCTCGCCGTCGTGCCCGACGAGGACGAGGACGACCATCCTCGCGACGCGTCCACCCCGGACTGACACCCCCTCACCGGGTGCGACGGGGGCTGGGGGCGGGCCCGAGGGTAAGGACCGGACATGCCGCACGCACGGATCGGTGTCTCCGGGTGGCGATACCCGTCCTGGCGGGGCGACTTCTATCCCAAGGGCCTCCCCCAGCGCCTCGAGCTGACGTATGCCGCCGAGCGGATGACCTCGATCGAGGTCAACGGCTCGTTCTACTCGCTCCAACGACCGAGCTCGTATGCCGCGTGGCGGGCCGCCGTCCCCGCCGACGTCGACTTCGCGGTCAAGGGTGGCCGCTTCATCACCCACATGAAGGCGCTACGTGACGTCGAGACGCCGCTGGCGAACTTCTTCGCGAGCGGCGTGCTGGCCCTTGGGCCACAGCTCGGCCCGGTGCTCTGGCAGCTGCCGGAGCGAGTCCGCTTCGACCCCCAGCGCGTCCGGCGCTTCTTCGAGCTGTTGCCACGCTCGACGGCCGAAGCGGCACTGCTCGCGGAGAAGCACGACGACAAGCTCAAGGCGGACCGCATTCTCACGACGTGCGAGGTCGACGTCCGGATCCGGCACGCGCTGGAGCCGCGACACGACAGCTTCGACTCCGAGGAGGCACGGGCGCTGTGCGCCGAGCACGGCGTCGCCCTCGTGATCGCCGACAGCGCCGGCAAGTGGCCGGTCATGGACGACGCGACGAGCGACTTCCGCTATGTGCGGCTGCACGGGGAGACCGAGCTCTACGCCAGCGGCTACACCGACGAGTCCCTCGACCGGTGGGCCCGCTCGTGCCGCGCGTGGATGGAGGACGGGCACGACGTCCACGTCTACTTCGACAACGACGCCAAGGGGCACGCGCCTCATGACGCGGTGCGCCTCCTCGAGCGCCTGGGGGTGCGAACCACCGCCTGAGCCTCCCTGCCCGGCCCGCTGCGGCCCGATAGGTTCGGCGTGTGAGCCGAAGCGTCTACGTCGCCTCGCCGGAGGGCCTGACCGGCAAGTCGGCCGTGGCCCTCGGCCTGCTCGACGCCCTCATCCGCGAGGTCGGGTCCGTGGGCGTCTACCGCCCCCTGACGACCCTGGGCGGCGCCGGCCCGGACGACGGGGTCGACCACATCGTCGAGATGCTCGTCAGCCGGCCCGGCGTCGACCAGACCTACGAGGAGGCCCTCGGCGTCACCTACGCCCAGGCCCACGAGGACCCCGACGAGGCGCTCCACTCGATCGTCGAGCACTTCGGGGCGCTCGCAGCGCGGTTCGAGGTCGTCCTCGTGCTCGGCTCGGACTACACCGATGTCTCCACCGGCACCGAGCTGTCCTTCAACGCGCGCGTCGCCGCCAACCTCGGATCGGCCGTCGTGCTCGTCGTGCATGGTCGGGACCGCACGCCCGAGCAGATCCGGGTAGCGGCGGACGGCGCTGTCGCCGAGCTGCGCGCCAACCACGCCCAGACGGTCGCCGTCGTCGCCAACCGCGTCGACCCGGCCGATCTCGACGAGGTGCGCGCCGTGCTGACCGCCCTGCCCTTCCCCGTCACGGCAGCCATGCCGGAGAACGCGCTCCTCTCGGCCCCGAGCTTCCGCGCGCTCGCCGACGCGATCGGCGCCCAACTCGTCCTCGGCAGCGAGTCGTGGATGGACCGCGACAGCCTCGGTCTCATCGTGGCGGCGATGAGCCTGCCCAACGTCCTGGCGCGGCTCGGCCCGGACGTCACCGTCATCGCGCCGAGCGACCGCACCGACCTCATACCCGGGCTCCTGCTCGCCCACCAGTCCGGCACCTTCCCGACGTTGGCCGGGATCATCCTCACGGGCGGCTACCCCATCCCCGAGACCATCTCGCGGCTGTCCGCCGGCGTGCAACAGGACCTGCCGATCGCCCTGACCGACGACGGCACCTTCCGCACCGCCGAGCGGCTCATGCAGGTGCGCGGTCCCATGACGAAGGCCTCGCGCAACAAGATCGAGACGGCCCGGCGCCTCTTCTCCGAGAGCGTCGACCAGGCTGCCCTGCTCAAGGCCATCGACGTGTCCGCCTCCGAGGTGCGCACGCCGCTGATGTTCGAGTTCCAGCTCATGGAGCGCGCCCGCTCGGACCGCAAGCACATCGTGCTCCCCGAGAGCCAGGACGACCGGATCCTCGAGGCGGCCGACGTGCTGCTGCGCCGCGGCGTCGCCGACCTCACGCTGCTCGGCGAGGAGACGACGGTGCGGGCCCGCGGCTCAGCCCTCGGCCTCGACCTCGACGCCGCGCGCGTCGTCTCCCCCACCGACCCAGAGCTCGTCGAACGCTTCGCGCAGGCGTATGCCGCCGCGCGGACCCACAAGGGCATGACGATCGAGCGTGCCCGTGAGGTCGTCACGGACATCTCCTACTTCGGCACGATGATGGTCCACCTCGGCCTCGCCGACGGCATGGTGTCCGGAGCGGTCAACACGACCGCCCACACGATCCGGCCGGCGCTCGAGTTCGTGAAGACGGCCGACGGCGTCAGGACCGTGTCGAGCGTCTTCCTCATGTGCCTCGCCGACCGGGTCCTCGTCTACGGCGACTGCGCGGTCATCCCCGACCCGACCGCCGAGCAGCTGGCCGACATCGCCGTCTCGTCCGCGCAGACAGCGCAGCAGTTCGGCATCGAGCCACGGGTGGCGATGCTCTCCTACTCGACGGGTGCCAGCGGCTCGGGGGCCGAGGTCGAGAAGGTCCGCGCCGCAACGCAGCTCGTGTCCGAGCGCGCACCGGAACTCGCGCTGGTCGGGCCGATCCAGTACGACGCGGCGATCGACCCCGGTGTCGGCCGCGCCAAGATGCCGGACTCCGACGTGGCCGGTCATGCCACCGTCTTCGTCTTCCCCGACCTCAACACCGGCAACAACACGTACAAGGCCGTGCAGCGCAGCGCCCACGCCGTCGCCGTCGGGCCCGTGCTGCAGGGCCTGCGCAAGCCGGTCAACGACCTGTCCCGCGGCGCGCTCGTCGACGACATCGTCAACACCGTCGCCATCACCGCGATCCAGGCGCAGGGCGTGCCGGGGCAGCACGGAGGCACCCGATGAGCCAGGCCACGGACGACCGTCCCGTCCTCGTCCTCAACGCGGGGTCGTCGTCGCTGAAGTACCAGCTGGTCCTTCCCGAGTCGGGCCAGGTCCGCACGGGCGGGGTGGTCGAGCGCATCGGTGAGTCGGGCAGCGACGTCGCCGACCACGCGGCCGCGCTCGAGGCGATGGCCGCCAGTCTGCGCGACGAAGGGCTCGACCTGGGCAACCTGCCGTTGCGCGGCGTCGGCCACCGGGTGGTCCACGGCGGCCCCGACTTCTCCGAGCCGGTCGTCATCGACGACCAAGTGCTCGATCGCATACGCCGGCTGAGCGCCCTTGCGCCACTGCACAACCCAGCTGCGGCGATCGGCATCGAGGCAGCACGCAAGCGCTTCGACGTGCCCCACGTCGCCGTCTTCGACACCGCCTTCTTCGCCTCCCTCCCCGCAGAGGCGTCCACGTATGCCGTGCCCCGCGACCTCGCGGAGAAGCACTCGATCCGCCGCTACGGCTTCCACGGCACGTCGCACCAGTTCGTCGCGCAGGCCACAGCCGACCTGCTGGGTCGCCCGCTCCCGGACCTGCGCCAGGTGATCCTCCACCTCGGCAACGGCTGCTCGGCCTCCGCCGTGCGTGGCGGCAGGGCCGTGGACACCTCGATGGGCCTCACTCCGCTCGAGGGTCTCGTCATGGGCACCCGCTCCGGCGACGTCGATCCCGGGCTGCACGCCTACCTCGCGCGCGAAGCAGGTCTCACGCTCGATGAGATCGACACGCTGCTCAACAAGAAGTCGGGGGTGCTCGGGCTGAGCGGCGTCAACGACTTCCGGGAGCTCGAGCAGCGGCTCGCGTCGGGCGACCGGGACGCCCGCCTCGCCTTCGACGTGGTCGTCCACCGGCTCAAGCACTACGTCGGCGCCTACCTCGCGATCCTCGGTGGCATCGACGCCCTGGTCTTCACCGCCGGGGTCGGGGAGAACAGCATCTCCGTGCGGGCTGCTGTGACCGAGGGACTCGAAGGGCTCGGCATCCAGGTCGACCGCGCGCGGAACGCCGCCCGCTCCAGGCACGCCCGCGTCATCTCACCCGAGGGCGCCGCGGTGACCGTCGCGGTCGTGCCGACCAACGAGGAGCTGGCGATCGCGCGCCAGACGGCCGCCCTCGTCGGCTGACCCGCCCCGCACCGCCGATCACCGATCGAGGTGATGCCGGCACGCACGGGGCAGACGGGATCACCTCGACGCGCGCTGGGACTCGAGGTGCTCCCGCAGCGAGATCGGGCGGCGACCAGTGATCCGCTCGACGTCATCGGTGACCCCGCCCAGCTCCCCCTCGGCGACGGCGGTGTAGGTCGAGACCCAGGCGTCGACCTGCCAGTCCGGCGCCCCGTAGGCCGCGCGCGAGGCATACGCCTCCTCGAGCGTCTCGTCCTGGAAGCGCACCTGCCGGCCGGTCACCTCCGAGATCACCGACGCCATCTCGGCGAACGTCAGCGCCTCGGGCCCGGTCAGCTCGTAGGTGACCCCGGCATGCGCGGCGGGGTCGAGCAGCACCGCGGCGGCGACCCGGGCGATGTCGTCGTGCGACACGACGGCGGCACGACCGGAGCCCGCCGGACCCCGGATGACGCCGTCCTGCCCGACCATCTGGTCCATGAACTCGAGGTAGAGGTTGTCGCGCAGGAACGTCCACTCCATCCCCGAGGCCCGCAGGTGCTCCTCGGTGGCGGCGTGGTCCCGCGCCAGCGTGAACGTCGCGTCCGGGGCGGCTCCGAAGAACGAGACGTAGACGACGTGGCGCACCCCGGCCGCCGCCGCGGCGTCCACGAACGCCCGGTGCTCCTCCAGCCGGTCCTGGTTCTCGGCGGCCGACACCATGAAGAGCGTCTCGACGCCGTCCAGGGCCGCTCGCGCAGCGTCGGCGTCACGGTAGCTGCACTGGGCCGCGACCGACGAAGGCAGCTGTGGCGCGCGCGCGACGTCGCGCACGAGGAGCCGCTGTGCGACACCGCGCGCGGCGAGGTCCCTGGCGACCAGGCCGCCCAGCCATCCCGTCGAGCCGGTGACACCGAGAGTGGGGCGACTGCGCTCGTCGGGTGCGCTCATCCGCCGAGCGTACGCGGGAAGCGGCGCCGCTCGCGTGGGTCGCGCGCGAGGAGCGCCCCGCGGCATACGGTGTGGTGGTGACCGACAACCCCGCCGCCGCCACGCATCCCCAGCCGACCGTGCCCGCTCCGACCCGCGACGTCGCCGGCACCGGGCGCCCCGACGCGGACGCGACTGCGGCCACGGGCGAGCTGCCCGGTGTCGAGGCGGCCGCGGTGCCGCCCGGCATCAAGGTCGCGAGCGACTGGGCGTGGCGGCTGCTCCTCATCGGGGCGGCCGTCTTCGTGCTGTCGCTCGCGATCCGCTCCGTGTCCGAGATCGTCGTGCCGGTCGCGATCGCGCTGCTGCTGACCGCGCTGCTGCGACCCGTCACCAACTGGCTGCACCAGCGAATGAAGCCCGGCGCCGCTGCCGGACTCACGCTGCTCGGCACCATCCTGCTCATCGGCGCGCTCTTCACGCTCGTCGGGTCGCAGTTCAGCAGCGGCTTCGCCGACCTGACCAGCCAGGTCGCGACCGGCCTCGAGCGCATCCGCGACTGGGTGCGGACGACGTTCAAGGTCAGCGACGCCCAGTTCGACTCGTACTTCAACACCGTCCGGGACAAGGTGAGCGAGTCCGGCAACCTGGGCGACACCGCCACGTCGGTCGGCCTCACGGCGACGCACTTCCTCGCGGGCCTCTTCATCGCGCTGTTCACCCTCTTCTTCTTCCTCTACGAGGGCCCGCGCATCTGGAGCTGGGTCGTGTGCCTCTTCCCGCGGGCCACCCGTCCCCGCGTCGACTCGTCGGGCGCCATCGCGTGGCACCAGCTCTCGGCCTTCGTGCGCGCGACGATGATCGTGGCCTTCGTCGACGCGGTCGGCATCTCGGTCGGCGCCGCGATCCTCAAGGTGCCCTTCGCCTTCGCGATCGGCATCCTCGTCTTCCTGCTGGCCTTCATCCCGATCGTCGGCGCGCTGCTCTCGGGCGCGGTCGCCGTCCTGCTCGCGCTCGTCGCGCACGGCCCCGGCATCGCGCTGATCATGCTGGCGGTCGTCATCGGCGTGCAGCAGCTCGAAGCGCACGTGCTGCAGCCGTTCCTGCTCGGCAAGGCGGTCAGCGTGCACCCGCTCGCCGTCATCCTGGCCATCGCGGCCGGGTCGATCATCGCCGGGATCGTCGGAGCCCTCGTCGCCGTGCCCTTCGCCGCGGTGCTCAACGCCGTCGGCAAACACCTGTTCAGCGACGACTCCGAGGGTCGGATCGACCGTGAGATGGAGGCCGCCGCCGATGAAGGCGGCGGACCGCTCAACGCCTGACTCGAGGGCGTATGCCGTGTGCCGAGGCGCCCGACACGCGTGTCCTCAGCGACGGGCGAGGTCGGCCAGCGGGTCGCTGCTCACCCGGCCGTGCTGAGTGAGCCGCCCAGTGCGTCGAGGGCATCGGTGACGACGGCGTAGTAGGCCCACTTGCCACGTTGCTGGCGGGTGACGAGCCCGGCGTCGACGAGCTGGCGCATGTGGTGTGACACGGTGGGCTGGGACAGCCCCACGACCTCGGTCAGGTCGCAGATGCACGCCTCTCCGCCCCCGCCGGCTGCGATGAGGGACAGCAGCCGGACCCGGGTCGGGTCACCGAGGGCCTTGAAGGACGCGGCCAGGCGCTGGGCGTCATCCTCGCCCAGGATGCCGGCCGTGACGTTGGAGCAGCACGCTCCGGCCGGCAGGGGTTGCGCTCGCCCGACGGTCTCAGGAGCGCTGGTACGGGTGTGGGTCATGGCACCGATCATCGCACATCCATTGACAAACATCGATGCGTGATGGAGGTTAGACGTATTGATGTCCATCGATGGAGGAGTGACCCTGATGACCGGAAGTGACGTGTTGCGGGAGCAGGTGCGAGCGCGGTACGCGGAAGCGGCTCGTGCGGTCACGGCGGGCGGTACCGCAGAGGCGGGCTGTGGTGAGCTTTGCTGCACCGCAGGGGGTTCCGGCGTGCTCGATGAGGAGTTCGGGGCGGGCTCGTACGGCCTGGCGGAGCAGGGCGAGGTCCCGGCCGAGGCGCTGGCGGCCAGCCTCGGCTGCGGCAACCCGATCGCGGTCGCAGCCCTGCACGAGGGCGAGCGAGTCCTGGACCTGGGCTCGGGCGGCGGGATCGACGTGCTGCTCTCTGCCCGCCGGGTCGGGCCCACCGGCTTCGCCTACGGGCTCGACATGACCGAGGAGATGCTGGAGCTCGCCGAGGCGAACAAGGCCAGGGCCGGCGCCACCAACGTGCGCTTCCTCAGGGGCGCCATCGAGGACGTGCCTCTCCCGGACGGGTCGGTCAATGTGGTGATCTCCAACTGCGTGGTCAACCTCTCCACCGACAAGTCGGCCGTTCTCGCCGAGATGTTCCGCGTGCTGGCCCCGGGCGGGCGGGTCGGCATCTCCGACGTCGTCGCCGAGGACCAGCTCAACCCGGCGGACCGGGCCGAACGCGGCTCGTATGTCGGGTGCATCGCCGGCGCCCTGTCCCGGACCGAGTACGTGGACGGACTGACACGCGCCGGATTCGTCGACGCCACAGTGGAGTTCGCGCACGCGGTCGCGCCGGGGATGCACTCGGCGATCGTGCGTGCCACCAAGCCGAGCGTGTAGTCCGCGGCGACTGGGCGCCGTCCCTACTGGGAGACGGCGCGTCGCGCGAAGAGGGCCCGGTCGTCGAGCTCCTCGGCCTCTTCGGCGAACTCGGGGGTGTCGAACACGTCGGCCGGGATCCCGGACTCGGTGTAGCGCGGCTCCGCCTTGGCCTTGAGGGTGTAGGTCGGCCGCGGCACCGGGACAGGGCTCCAGCTGCCCTCGGCGGCCGGCTCGGCCACCGGCGCAGCAACGGCCTGCGCCGAGATGGGGGCCTGCACGTCGAAGACGCCAGGCTCGGCCCGCTCGGCAGCCACGACCGTCTGGGACTGCGAGGAGGCCGCAAGGACCTCGCCGTGACCGGCACCGACCGCGCTGCGGATGACCTGGGTGTCCTCGATCGAGACGATCGGCAGGTGGTGCGCGGCCGTCCAGGCATCGTGGGTCTGGTGAGCCTCGTCGTGGCGACGGCCGGCGCGACGGCCACGCGCCTGCGCACCGGGCTCCGCGGTGCTGCTGGTGCGCAGCCGGTCGGCCTGCGCCTCGGCCCGCAGCCACACCAGCACGGCGACCACGGTGAGGACGGCGAACGGGATGGAGACCCACATGAGCACACGAGTGACCGTGAGGACCACCGAGACGGGCAGCCAGGCAACCGCGACGAGGAGCAGCAGCGCGCGGATACGCCGCTGTGCCATCGGAACCCGCGCCGGAGCGACCGCTGCGGGACGCCCCGCTCGCGACTGGCGCCGGTAGCTGCTCGACGGGCGCGCTGACTGTGGCATGCGGGGAACCTCGGTGGCGTAGGGGGCGATGTCGTCCACGGCGTGGCCCCGCGCGGAGCCGGCGTCGTGGTGGGCGGACGCGGAGACCGCGACGCGATCGTCACCACGTCGGGCCACGAGCGGCGAGTGGCGGCGGGAGGTCCCGGCGGGGACGGCGCGCTTGATGTCGACCGTGGGCCGGACGGCGACGGCGGGCTTGACGGCGAACGAGTGGGGCCGCGGGGTGCGCAGCTCCGTGGTCGGCAGGGACGCGCGCTTCTCGAGCACCCGCATGGCCTCGGAGAATCCCTCGACGGAGCGGGAGGCGGCTGCATCCTCGCGGCGGCGGGCCCAGTGCTGCACGAGATAGGCGGCCCAGATCGCCACGATGACGACGAAGATCAGGCTGCTGACGGGCACGTGACCCACGGTATGACCCCGGTCCGCGACGGCCCTGCACATTCGAGGCGTGTCGCGCAAGAGGCTGGTGTTACGGGTGTGACAACCGTTCCGTCAGGCTCGAGCCCGCGAGCTCCTCGGACGTGATGGCGAAGGACCGGTGGTCGCGCCAGGCACCGTCGATGTGCAGGAAGCGCTGCCGGACTCCCTCGTCGCGCAGCCCGAGCCGCTCGACGACCCTGAGCGACGGCACGTTGTCGAGCCGGATGTTGACCTCGACGCGGTGCAGACCACCGGCACCGAGCGCATGGTCGATGGCGAGCGCCAGCGCCCGGGTGGCGATGCCCTGACCGGTGACCGCCTCGTCGAGCCAGTAGCCCGCCGCCCCCGACTGCTGCGCGGCCCTGACGATCCCGAAGAGGTGAACCTGACCGACGATTCGCCCGCCCACCTCGATGCACCAGGGCATCGCCCGGTCGGCGCGCGCCTCCACGTCGAGGTCGCGCACGAACTGCCGGAATGTCACGGGGGCGCGTGCCGGGGAGCCCGGGGGAAGCGTGGGCTCCCAGGGCTGGACGTACGCCGCGTTCTCCCGCCGCACCCGCTGCCAGTCACGCTCGTCGGCGACGAGCAGCGGCCGAAGCACGATGGGCGGCGTGGCCGACGTGTCTCCCAGGAGGACCGGCCAGCGGGCCTGACCATCGAGATGGGGACGCCACGGCATCCTCATGCGAGCCTCCACGAGGTGTCGGCGCGCAGGGTCGACGTCGTCGACAGGTGCCGGTCCATCAGGGTGAGGACCGGCGGGATCTGCCTGAGCCACAAGGTCATCGAGGCATCACCTCAGTGGTCACTGCCGGGGATCTGGTCGAGGGCATGGCCCAGCACCGGCTCGAGCACATCGAGCGCGTCGGCCACTCCGCCCCGGGAGCCCGGCAGGTTGGCGACGAGTGTGCGCCCGGCGAGGCCGACGAGGCCGCGCGACAGCATGGCGGTCGGCACGCCCTTGGCCACTCCGGCCGCGCGGATCGCCTCGGCGACACCCGGCACCAGACGGTCGAGCAGTGGCGCGGTCTCCTCCGGGGTCAGGTCGGTCGGCGTCAGACCCGTGCCGCCCGTGGTGAGCACGAGCTCCGGCTCGCTCCCCAGCACCTCGCGCAGCGCCATGCCGAGCTCGTCGCCGTCCGGCACGACGACCGGTGAGCCGACCTCGAAGCCCCAGCCGCGCAGCCGCTCGACGATGACCGGGCCCGACGTGTCGGCGTAGACGCCGGCCGCAGCGCGGGTCGACACGGTGACGACGACCGCGCGGCGGCCCAGGCCGGGGCGGTCACTCATGCCAGTCGCCCGAGCGTCCGCCCGACTTCGCGGTGACCCGCACGTCGGTGATGCGGGCATGCTTGTCGACGGCCTTGACCATGTCGATGAGGGCGAGCGCGGCGACGGAGACGGCGGTGAGGGCCTCCATCTCGATGCCGGTGCGGTCCGCCGTGCGGACCGTCGCGGTGATGTCGGCGCCGTCGTCGGCCACGGTGACGTCCACCTCCACGCCGTGCACCGCGATCGGGTGGGCCAGCGGGATCAGCTCGGGGGTGCGCTTGACGGCCTGGATGCCGGCGATCCGCGCGACGGCCAGGGCATCGCCCTTGGGGACCCGGCCGGAGCGGAGTGCCGCGACGGCCTCCGCGCTCAGGAGCACGCGCCCGGCCGCGCTGGCCTCCCGGGTCGTCACCGCCTTGGCAGACACGTCGACCATGTGCGCGCTGCCGTCCGCACGCACGTGCGTCAGCGCGGTCGGCTCGCGTGGTCCGGTCGGGTCGCCCATCAGGCGTCCTTGTCGAGGACCAGCACGTCGACGACCTCCCCGGCGACGAGGTCCGTGACGTCCTCGGGAACGACGAAGAGAGCATTGGCCCGGGAGAGGTCGGCGACGAAGTGCGACCCCTGCCCGGCCACGGGCACGGCGACGAGGGTGCCCTCGGCCGACCGGGACACGACGGCGCGGCCGTACTGCCTTCGGCCACCGACGGACTCGACGCCGGTGATGAGAGTGGCCGGACGCAGGCGGCGCTTCTCGGGGGTCAGCCGCATCAGCCGGCGCAGGGCCGGACGCACGAAGACCTCGAACGACACGAAGGACGACACCGGGTTGCCCGGCAGGGCGAAGAGCGGGACGCGCTTGCCACCGGGGCCGGAGAGCAGCCCGTAGCCTTGGGGCTTGCCCGGCTGCATCGCGACCTTGACGAACTCGATGCCCTTGCCGCTCAACGCGCCCTTGACGACGTCGTACGCGCCCATCGACACACCGCCGCTCGTGACCACCACGTCGGCGTCCGCCACGATCTCCGCGAGCACCCGGAGCAGCTCCTCCTCCGAGTCGCCGACGGCATCGCGGATCTCGGCAGACGCCCCGGCTCCCACGGCAGCCGCCCACAGCATCGAGGAGTTGGAGTCGTGGATCTGGCCCGGGGCCAGGGCTCCTCCCGGCGCGACGAGCTCGGCCCCTGTCGACAGCACGACGACGTGCGGCCGCCGGTGCACCTCGACCTCGGCGAGCCCGCAGGCCGCCAGCAGCGCGATGGTGCGGGCGCCGACGACCTCACCGGCCGGGACGATGACGGCCCCCGAGGCGACGTCCTCGCCGCGCGTCCGGATGTAGCGGCCGGCGGGCACGGACGTGCGGCACTCGACCTCGCCGGTCGCGGCGCCGTCGGTGTCCTCCAGCGCGATGACGGCGTCCGCCCCGGCCGGGATCGGCGCACCGGTCATGATCCGGGCGGCCTCCCCGGGACCGACCGTGAAGGTGGGGTGGCTGCCGGCCGCGACCTCGCCGACGATCCGCAGCCGCACCGGGCTGTCACCGGCGGCCGCGAGCGACTCGGCGCGGACGGCATACCCGTCCATCGAGGAGTTGTCGAAGTGCGGCAGGTCGACCTTGGCGCGCACGTCACGCGCGATGACCAGGCCGAGGGCCTCGGTGAGCGGGGTCGACTCGGTCGGTGACGGCTCGAGCGTCGCGAGGATGGCCTTGAGGTGCTCGTCGACCGTGCGCACGTCGCCAGGCCGGGACGCCGGACCGGGAGCCGGTGCGGGGAGCTCCCCGAGCACGGCGTCGTCGAGGACGCGACGGTAGCCGTCGATGAGCACGTCGCCGACGCACCGCACGTTTCTACCGAAGACCGGGTCACCGATGACGCGCAGGCTCGTGCACTCACGCATCGACGGGACGCCCTTGGGGAAGCGCTTCTCGAAGCCGGACATCAAGCGGTAGGCGGAGTCGAGGTCGACGTAGGGCTCCGGCCCGTCCACGGTGGCGACGACGTGGTAGCTGTCGTCGAGGGAGAAGAAGTCGGATCGGATCACGAGCAGGTCGTTGGTCGTCTTGACGGGACGGAACCGGGTGCGCGGCACGAGGATCGCCTCGGAGCCCTCGAACACCTCGATGGCCGTGCCCATCGCCGACTCCATCTGGATGACCTCGGGCGAGGTCGAGTCGGCGGGGTCGACGTTCTTGTGGTTGACGATGATCGGCAGCCCGAGCACGCCCTGCTTCTGGGTCATCCGCTCGCGCAGGACCTCGAGGTCGATCCAGATGTTGTTGGCGTTGAAGGTGCTGTGCCGCTTGATGTCGCGGAAGTAGCGCTCCTCCCCCTCGGCGACCATGGCCGTGTCGCGCAGCACGATGCGACCGTCGGACTTGCGGACCGCGAGGTGCCCACCCTTGCGGTCGCTCTTCGTGCGGCGGCAGACCTCCGCGACGAACGGCACACCGTGCTCGACCATCCAGGCCGCTACGTCGGGGTCGCAGGTCGCGCCCAGGTTGTCCGAGTTGGAGAGGAACGCGTAGCGGATCCCCTTCTCCAGCAGGGCGTCCAGGACCCCCGACGTGACGAGCGAGACGTAGATGTCGCCGTGTCCGGGCGGACACCACTCGAGCTCCGGGTTCTGTGGCCACTGCACCGGCATGAGGTCGTCGGGCCGCAGCTTCGGCTCGGCGTTCTGGATGAAGTCCAGCGGAAGCCCGTCGACCGGCAGCTCGGGGTACTTCGCGAGGATCTTGAGCGACTCGTCCGACGTGCGGAAGGAGTTCATCAGGACCAGCGGCAGCTGGACGCCCCACCGCTCGCGCAGGGCGAGCACCTGCAGGGCGATGATGTCGAGGAAGGTCAACCCCTCCTTGACCTCGAGCGCCGACTTCGCGCCCGTCATGCCCATGCCCGTGCCGAGGCCACCGTTGAGCTTGATGACCGCGGTCTTCGAGAGCGCCTCACGGGCACGATCGTCGGAGACCTGGACCTCGCCGAGCGCCTGGATGTCACCGAGCGGCTCGATGGACTCCTCGGGGATCGTGCCGAGCGCCCCGGCCTGAAGCTGCTGGAAGTAGTGCTCGAAGACACGGATCGCTTCGGGGCCCAGGCCCCGCTCACGCATCAGTGCCACGGATGCGCGCAGGCCCTGGTCACTCATGGCCATCACCTTACGATGGGCTGCATGCGCTCCCGGCCCCTCCACCGGCACGGTTCGCCATGAACGCCGCCTCGAAGCATGACCTCCGTCACGTCGCCCGCGCACGGAGGCGGGACATCGCCGCCAGGGTGAGCGCGGCGGAGCGCGATGTGGCCGCCTCGGCCATCGCCGAGGCCGTGCTGCGCTTCGTGCCCGACCCCGGCCGGGTCGCGGTCTACGAGTCGCTCCGGGACGAGCCGCCGACGGGCCGCCTCGTCGAGGCGCTCCTCGGGGCGGGCCACGCGGTCATCGTGCCCGTCGTGCTCGACGACTTCTCGCTCGAGTGGAGGTATGCCGTGGCGGGCGCCTCGGGCGACGACGCGACCGTGCGCCGGCCGAGCCGAGGAGGCCGCGCCCCGGATGCCGGCGAGCGCGACGGCTGGCTCGGCACCGACGCCCTGTCCGACTGCGACCTGGTCGTGACCCCCGGCCTGTCCGTCGACCGGCACGGCAACCGCCTCGGCCAGGGCGGCGGCTGCTACGACCGCGCGCTGCTCCACCGCGACCCTGCAGCCCCCGTGGTGACGCTGCTGCACGAGGGCGAGCAGAGCGACACGGACCTGCCGGTCGACGCCCACGACGTGCCCGTCGACGGCTACGTCACGACCACCGGGCGCGTGGTGCGCCTGCGCTGACGAGCTGCTACCGCACCCGCCCCGGGGAGGAGGCACCCGGCATACGCCCCCGGTGGGGCGACGCGCGTCAGGGAGCAGCGGCGGGCGACGGCGGCACGAGCGTCAGCTCGTCGTCGGTCGCCTCGCGCACGGCCGCCGGGCTGAACGGCCACGCGAAGGTGTCGTTGGCGGCCCACGCGTCGACCTGGTCGGAGTAGTGGTCGTCGTAGGCATGCCCGGACTGCCCGGTGGAGTTGACCCAGCGGGAGGCGTCGAGGTTGCCGAGGTCGACGATCATCCGCATCGACGGGCCGCTGGTCACGTCATAGCCGGGGCTGGAGGCGTTCCACGAGTTCGCGTTGACGATGGAGCTGCCGCCGCCCAGCTCGATGTCCTCGCGGTCGAAGAGGTTCTGGACGACGTTCGGCACGCTGTCCGCGCCCATCACCTGGTGCTTGAGGTCGAGCTGGTGCAGGCGTCCCCAGCGCCACGTCGCCGGCACCTTGCCGAGCTCGCGCGCCAGGTCGAGCCGGGCCTCCACGAGCGCTCGCTTGAGGATCTCGCCGGACCCCTCGGTCACGCCGGGCGTCGTCTTGTCGTCCCACCAGTCGTTCTTCGGGTCCTTCAGCAGCTGCTCCATGACGACCATCCAGCGGCTGCCGCCGTCCGGCGCGATGTCCGGGGGAAGCTCGTCGAAGGTGTACTCGAGAAGGTACTTCCAGACGGCGTTGTAGTACGCCGCCGAAGCGGAGTCGCGGCTCTTGTCGTTGGGCTGGCTGCCGTCCCAGTCGCGCAGCAGCCGCTGTGCCTGAGCCGTGAAGTCGTCGACCTGCACGGCGAGGAGGCGCTCGACGAGGGCCGGCGCATACGTGTTGCGGGTGTCGCCCTGGATCTGCGACATCGCCTGCGGCGAGACCTTCGGGGTCGCGGCCAGAAGTGTGCGGATGCGCTGGGCCCGGAAGCCGTAGTCCCACTCGGACGTCAGGAACGGCGTCGGGCTGGCCGTCACCGCCTGGTTGGCCGTGACGAGGAATCCCTCGGCAGGGTCGAAGGTGCTCGGCAGCTCGTCGAACGGGACATAGCCCTTCCAGTCCCACTGCGAGTCCCAGCCGGGCGACGGCCAGAAGCCGGGGGACGCCCCGGGGGTCGCCGAGCGACGGACCGGGATCTTGCCCGGGGCCTGGTAGCCGATGTGGCCGGCGGTGTCGGCGTAGACGAGGTTCTGCGACGGCACCGAGAAGAGCGCCGCGGCCTTGCGGAAGTCGGACCAGTCCGTCGCCCGGTTCAACGCGAAGATCGCATCGGCCGTGGTGCCGGGGGTCAGCGCCGTCCACGCGAGCGACACGGCATACCGGTTGGACTGGGGCGCGCCGCGCACGACGCTGCGGTCACCCGCCGCATCGATGGCCGGGACGACGTCGGACAGGACCGGGCCGTGCACGGTCGAGCGCACCGTCAGCGGCACGTCGGCGCCGCCGGCGACCTTGATCACCTCCTGGCGCTTCTCCATCGGCTTGTCGACGCCGTCGCGAAGGTAGGTGTCGCCCGAGACCTGCTCGAGGTAGAAGTCCGTGACGTCGGGCCCGAGGTTCGTCATGCCCCACGCGATCTTGGCGTTGTGGCCGATGACCACGCCGGGCAGTCCGGAGAAGGTGAAGCCCGACACCTGGAAGGGGCACGAGGGGCTGAGGGTGCGGCACTGCAGGTTGACCTGGCCCCAGATCCCGGGGATGGACAGCGAGAGGTGCGGGTCGTTGGCGAGCAGCGGCTTGCCCGTCGTGGTCCGACTGCCCGACACCACCCACGAGTTGGAGCCGATGCCCTCACCGCGGCCCAGGCTCACCGGAACCGCGTCGACCGAGGCGAGCGCCGAGTCGATGGCAGCGCCACCGTCCGACGAGCGCATCGCCGTCAGGGCCGCCGGCTCCACCGTGGCCGCCTGGTCGCTCGCTGAGGCAGCCGGCTGCCAGTCCTGCTCGGACAGGATCGGCTGGTTCCGATCGACGGGATAGGGCGGGTAGAGCAGGTTGATCTGCTTGAGCGAGCGGGTCGTGCGTGAGAGCCGGGCGCGGGCCAGCTCGTCCTTGTAGTCGCCCCGCAGGTCCCACGCCATCGCCTTGAGCCAGGCCAGGGAGTCGACCGGCGACCACGGCTCTACGCGATAGCCCGGGTTGCGTCGCGCGAGCACGGTGTACTCGAGCGACATCTTCTCGGGCGACTCCACCTGCTTGATGTACGCGTTGACACCGTCGGCGTACGCCTGGAGGTACTGGCGTGTCTCCGGCGCGAGCCTCGGCAGCTCCTGCTCGGCGACGCGACGCCACCCCATCGCACGGATCGCCTTGTCGCTGTCGAGACCGGCGCTGCCGACGAGCTCGGAGAGGCGGCCGGCCGTCACGTGGCGGCGCAGGTCCATCTCGAAGAAGCGGTCCTGGGCGCTGACGAAGCCCTGCGCCCGGAAGAGGTCGTTGGCGTTGTCGGCATAGATGGTCGGGACGCCCCGGTCGTCGCGGTGGACGGACACGGAGCTCGTCAGGCCCTCGATCTCGAGCCGGCCCGCGGTCTCGGGGAACGACTGACGCACGACCCCGATCGCCAGGATCCCGACGGCGACCACCGCCATGACGACGAGGACGGCGACGAGCAGGACGATCCGACGAGTGCGCTTCAACCGTGACACGCGACGAGCCTAGGCCACCGTCGGGAGGCGGACCTGCAGCCTGTGGGGCGCCGGCCGACATCGTTGCCGAACCGACGACAAAGCCCGCTCGAGTGGCGTTCAGGGGCCGCTGGAGGCGCCCTCGGCGCGCGCCGGGGCGCGTTCGGCGCCACGGACCGCGGCGCGGCTGCGGACGACGGGATGGTTGGATTGCGGCAGACCTGAGGAGCTGCCGTTGACCGCACTCGCAAGCATCACGTCGTCGACCATGGACCTCGACGACCTGACGCGTGTGCTCCTCGTCGGGTCGCTCGTGCTTCTCGTGGCTGTCGCAGCCGTCCGTCTCTCGGTCCGGTCCGGCCTGCCCTCGCTGCTCATCTACCTCGGCATCGGCCTGGTGCTCGGCAACGCCGGCGCGGGCATCGAGTTCGACGACGCCTCCATCACGCGGGTGCTCGGCTACGCCGCGCTCGTGCTCATCCTCGCCGAAGGCGGCCTGACGACGTCGTGGTCCAACATCAAGGACGCCGTCGCACCGGCGGCGGTGCTCTCGACCGTCGGGGTCGTCGTGTCGGTGATGGTCGTGGCCGTGGCCGCGCACACCTTGCTGCCGCTGTCATGGACGATCTCGCTCCTCATGGGCGCCATCGTCACGTCGACGGATGCCGCCGCGGTCTTCGCCGTGCTTCGGAACGTTCCGCTGCCCAAGCGGCTGTCGGGGATGCTCGAGGCGGAGTCCGGCTTCAACGACGCCCCGGTCGTCATCCTCGTCGTCGCCTTCGCCGCCCAGGGGGTGCCAGGCGGGACGGCTGACCCGTGGTGGGTGCTGGTGCTCCACGCGGCCCTCGAGCTCCTCGGCGGGGCCGCCGTCGGCGGGGCAGTGGGCTGGCTCGGCGGTCAGGGGCTGCATCGCGTCGCAGGGGCGTCCTCGGCGCTCTTCTCCATCGGCGTCGTCTCGCTCACAGTGCTGGCGTATGCCGTGGGCGCGGCCCTGCACGTCTCCGGCTTCCTCGCCACCTACCTCTCGGCCCTCCTGCTCGGCAACATGGGCCTGCCCAACCGGGTGGCCTTCCAGAGCTTCGCGACTGCGCTGGGCTGGATCGCCCAGATCGGGCTCTTCGTCCTGCTCGGCCTGCTCGCGGACCCGACCCGGCTCGACGAGCAGCTCGTGCCGGCCGTCGTCATCGGCCTCGTGCTGCTCCTCGTCGCCCGCCCGCTGTCGGTGTTCGCGTCGGTGTCGTGGTTCAAGGTGCCGTGGCGCGACCAGCTCTTCCTGTCGTGGGCGGGGCTGCGCGGAGCCGTGCCCGTCGTGCTCGCCACGGTGCCCCTCGTCGTGGGGACGCCCGACACCGAGTGGATCTTCGACCTCGTCTTCATGCTCGTCGTCATCTTCATGCTCGTCCAGGGGCCGACGCTGCCGTGGGTGGCCAGGCGGCTGGGGCTCACCGAGCAGGTGCACTCGGTCGACGTCGACCTCGAGTCGACCTCGCTGATGGAGATCGGCGCCGACGTCATCCAGGTCACCGTCGGCGCCGAGTCACGGCTGCACGGCGTCGCCGTCTTCGAGCTGCGCCTGCCCAAGGGCGCCAACGTCACGCTGGTCGTGCGCCAGGGCGAGGGCTTCGTGCCGGAGCCTCACACCACGATCCGTCACGGGGACCGGCTGCTCGTCGTGGCCACCTCCCGGGTCAGGCAGCGCACCGAGCGCCGCATCCGTGAGATCAGCCGCGGCGGGCGGCTCGCCGGCTGGCCGTAGACTGACCCTCGGCCCGTTCCCCTTCCGACGTCCGAGGACCCCTGTGCCCACCTACTCCTATGCCTGCCAAGAGTGCGGCCACGCCTTCGACATCCGCCAGTCGTTTACCGACGACTCCCTGACGGTGTGCCCGTCGTGCGGCGAACCGCGGCTGCGCAAGGTGATCCACCCGGTCGGCATCGCCTTCAAGGGCTCCGGCTTCTACAAGACCGACTCGCGGGCATCGACCAAGAGCGCCGCGGCAGACGGCGCAGGCTCGGGCGAGAAGAAGAAGGATGCCGCGGCGTCGCCGTCGTCCGACTCGTCGAGCGGCTCCGGCACGTCCACGGCATCGACCACCTCCGGCTCGTCGGCCTCCTCGGCCCCGTCGAGCGGCTCGGGTTCCACCTCCGGCTCGTCGTCCACACCCTCCTGACGCTCGGGGACGTTGTCCCCACCCGGGGGCGTATGCCGTCCGGCCGGCCCAGCGCCAGCCCTAGGCTCCTGGCATGACGAGTGAGCAGACGACCGTGTCCGATCCCGCCGTCGCGGACGCGTCGGACGTGCCGGACGCCCGGGACGCACGCGGGCCCGGCACGCGCGCCGAGATCGGCGTCATCGGCGGGTCCGGGCTCTACGAGTTCCTCGACGACTACGAGACGGTCGAGGTCGACACGCCGTTCGGGCGTCCCAGCGACCCCCTCGTCGTCGGCGAGGTCGAGGGGCGCAGTGTGGCCTTCGTCGCCCGGCACGGCAAGGGGCACCGCTTCCCGCCGCACCGGGTCAACTACCGCGCCAACCTCTGGGCGCTGCGAGCGGTGGGCGTGCGCCAGATCCTCTCCCCCTGTGCCGTCGGCTCGCTGAAGCCGGAGCACGGTCCCGGCACCATCGTCGTGCCCGACCAGGTCGTCGACCGCACCTGGGGGCGGGCGCACACCGTCTACGACGGCGAGGGTCCGGTCGTCCACGTCGGCTTCGCCGACCCCTACTGCCCCAACGGCCGCCAGGTCGCCGTCGACGCCGCGCGGCTCTCGAACCTGCAGGTCGTCCCCGACGGCACGCTCGTGGTCGTCAACGGCCCGCGCTTCTCGTCCCGCGCCGAGTCGCTCATGCACCAGCAGGCCGGCTTCGGCATCGTCGGTATGACGACCATGCCCGAGGCGGCGCTGGCCCGCGAGCTGGCGATGTGCTTCACGACGATCGCCATGGTCACCGACCACGACGCCGGGGTCGAGGGCGGCGACGCGGTCACCCACGAGGAGGTGCTGCGGGTCTTCGCGACGAACATCGAGCACCTCACCGGCATCCTGCGCGACGCCATCGGCCAGCTGCCGGCCCACGAGCCTGACGAGACCGCGACCTGCCCGTGCCGACGCAGCCTCGACGGTGTCGAGCTGCCGTTCCTGCTGCCCTGATGGCCGGCCCGCGCGCAGGGTCACGCTGGCGCAGGAACCGCGGGGCTGCGGCCTGGCCCGACGGACCACGCAGGCGCCGGGCGCGACGCACCCGGTGGCGCCGCTGGGCGGCAGCGTCGCTGGCCGGGCTCGCCGTGCTCGTCACCGTCGGGGCATTGCGCCCCACCCCTGCCGGAGGGGCAGGGGTGCCGACGGTGGTCGTCGTCCGGGACGTCGCGGCCGGGCGAACGTTGGGTCCCGACGACGTGTCGGTAGCCGTGCGACCGGAGGGGCAGCGGCCGGTGTCTGCCCTCACGACGGCCGAGGAGGCAGTCGGCCGGGTCGCGGCGGCGCCGCTCACGCCGCAGGAGGTCCTGACGCCCGGGCGACTCGTCGGCGGTGACCTGCTCGCGGGCCAGCCCGAGGACCGGGTCGCCATCAGCGTCCCCGTCCTCGATGCCGCCTCGGTCGGCGTGCGGCCGGGCAGCCGCGTCGACCTCTACACCACCGGGTCGGGCGTTCGGGCCGCAACCGACGTCGTGGTCCTTGCCGTCCACGATGCCGAGGAGGTCACCGGGCTGGGCAGCGCAGCGCCGGCGCGGGTGACGCTGGCGCTCGACGCGACGCAGGCTGCGGAGGTCGCCCGCGGCCTGAGTGCGCTGGAGGCGGGCCAGAGCCTGGTCATCGCCATCAGGCGCGGGCCCGCCCGCACGCAGTAGGCTCGGCACGCCCGGAGTGCTCGTCACACCAGCCACTCAGGCAGCAGCGTCGCAGGCGGGCCGCAGGCTCGCAGGACCAGGCAGGCCCAGGGGTCGAGATCGCACCGCGACGCCCACCCCGAGGCATCGAGATCACCCCTCCAGGGGCACAGAAAGGGACGCTTCATGCTCAAGGGTTTCAAGGACTTCCTGATGCGGGGCAACGTCGTCGACCTCGCAGTCGCCGTCGTCATCGGCACCGCCTTCGCCCAGGTCGTCACCTCGTTCGTAGCCGTCATCATGGATCTCATCGGCAAGGTCGGCGGCACTCCCGACTTCTCCAACTGGAAGCCCGGAGACGTCAAGCTCGGCGCCTTCATCACCGCGCTCATCAGCTTCCTCATCGTCGCCGCGGCGGTCTACCTCCTGGTCGTCCTCCCGATGAACAAGTTGGCCGAGCGACGCAAGCGGGGCATCGAGCCGGAGCCGGCGGCTCCGTCCGAGGAGATCATCCTGCTCACCGACATCCGCGACAGCCTCCGCGCCCGCTGACCGCATCCCGTACGAGAGTGCCCACTCGACGATCACGTCGAGTGGGCACTCTCCGTCCCGGCTGGGTCCCAGAAGCGTCAGGTCCAGGGATCAGACGTCGGCGGTCTCGGGGCTCTCGGCGCCGCGAGCACTGCCGTAGGCCTGGGGCCGCTCGTAGCCGCCGAGGACCTCCGCGAGGGCGAGTGGGCGGGCGGCCTCGGCGTGCCGGCCGGCACGCTGGAGCGTGCGACCCAGCAGCAGGTGGGCGTAGGGGTCGGTCGGCGACTCCTCGATGACCCGCTCGAGCGTGGCTTGGGCCCGGCCCAGCTGGGCCGACTGGAAGTAGGCCCGAGCGAGCATGAGCCGCAGGTCCGTCACCGAGTGCAGCACGGGGTCGGCGTCCGCGCCGGCCGCGCGGGACGACCCGACCTCGTCCACCAGCTCGGCGAGCGCAGTGGCAGCCGCAGCGTGCTCCCCTCGCTCGAAGAGGCCCTGGGCCCAGGAGAGGCGCAGCGAGAACGGTGTCGTCATGGTCATGTGCCCCTCAACGCGGCACGAGGTCGCCTCATTCCGCGGGCTCGCCCACCCCAACCGGGGACTCACTCGTAGTGCGGAGGGCGCTGCTCCTCGAGCCAGCGGTCGCCGAGCCCGGCGCCAGAGGGCCGCTCGCCCCAACCGAGGTCGAGCTCGTCGCTGCTGCGCCCGAGGGCGGCACCAGGCTCCCCCGACTCAGCCTCGGGGGTGCTCTCGGCCGCGCCAGTCCCCTTCCGGAAGACCCGGCGGCGCTTGCGCTTCGACGTCGGAGCGGCAGCCGACTCCGCCTCCGTCGAGGCGCCATCGGCGGCCGGTGACGCTGCCGCCTGGTCGGCAGGCTCGTCTCCGTTCCGGGACGCGTCGCCGTTGCGAGCGGCCGACAGCGAGGAGGCGGCCTGTTCGGCCACCGAGGTCGGTTGGGACGGCGCCGCGGTCGGGCTGCCGTCGGGCCGGGACGAGGTGCGCGCGAGCGTCACTATGCGGGCGATCTCGCGAGCCGGGTCCCGGAAGACGTCGGTGCTCCAGACCCGCTCGTGGACCCAGCCGAGCCGCCCGAGCTGCTCGGGCCGCAGACGATCCCGGTCGCGCGTGCTGCGCAACGCGGCATACCGGTCGCCGTCCGTCTCCACGGCCACGAGCCCGCGTCCGCGGTGGTAGGGGTCCTCGACCGCGATGTCGATGCGGTGGTTCGCCGTGCCGTAGTCCTCGTGCACGGTGAGGCCCTCGCGGCGGAGGCGTTCGGCGAGGTCGTGGCGCAGCGGGTCGGCGGTGGCTGGAGCGGAGGCGAAGAGCGTGCTTTCGTCGCAAACGCTCCCCCCGCTCTCGGCATACGCGAGGAAGTCACGCAGCATGAGCGCCCCCCTGGCCTTGAGCCGGCTGGGGTCCAGGTCGGCCGCCCGCAGCGCCGACACGACCGTCATCCGCGCCCGCGCCCGGGTGACTGCGACGTTGAGGCGTCGCTCGCCGCCCTCGATGTTGAGCGGGCCGAACCGGTGCAGCACCCTCCCGTGCGGCGTCTTGCCGTAACCGATCGACAGGATGATGGCGTCCCGCTCGTCGCCCTGCACCCGCTCGAGGTTCTTGACGAAGAAGCGCTCGTCATGGGCGTCGTCGAAGAAGGCGGCGACGTCGGGGGCGGTGCGCAGTGCGTCGGTGATCGCGTCCTCGAGGCGGTCGGCGTGCTTGATACCGAGCGCGATGACGCCGAGCGACTCAGCCGGGCGGGTGCGCGCGTGCTCGAGGACGAGCTCGACGACCCGGGCGACCTCGCCGTCGGTCGTCTCGATGGTGTCGACGCCGGGCTGGACCACGGCCTGTCCCTCGACCGGCTCGAAGGCGACGGCCGAGCCGAGCGAGGTGCCCGGGAAGGTCGTGAGCCGCCCGTCGTACATCGCCTGGTTGGCGAAGGCGATGAGCCGCTCGTCGCGGCTGCGGTAGTGCCAGCTGAGGTTGCGGGTTGGCAGCGCGGCCGCGAGCACGTCGAGCACTGACTCGAACCCCTCGGTGAGCGTCTCGTCGGCCGGGGTCGTGGTGTCGCCCTCGTCGTCGGACACGACGGTGAAGAAGTTGGTCGGCGGCAGCTGGCGCTCGTCGCCGGCGACCACGACCTGGCGGGCGCGGGAGATGGCCGAGATGGCCTGCGCCGGCTGCACCTGGGACGCCTCGTCGAAGATGACGACGTCGAACCAGCGACCCGGAGGTAGCGTCGAGGCCACCACGAGCGGGCTCATCGCCCAACAGGGCTTGATCGCGGTGAGCGCAGCGGAGGCCTGCGGCACGAGGTCGCGCAGCGGCCGGTGACGGCGGGCCTTGCCGGCCTCGGCGCGTACGAGCGACTCGTGGGCCGGGTGGTCTGCGAGGACCTCGCGCACGTTGCGGGCCACCGCAGCCCTGACTCGTCCGACGGTGGCGGACTGGTGCGCACGGTCTGCCTCGACGAACTCGGCGACGTCGCGGCGCAGCCCCGCGCCGTCATGGGCGCCGTAGGCAGGGTCGCGGACGGTGAGCTCCTGGGCCACGGAGGCCCACCAGACGTGCTCCACCTCGGCGGTGACCTGCTCGGTGGCGACGCCGCGCCGGGCGAGGTCGTCGACGACGGCACCGAGCCCTGCCGCACGCACCTCGTCGAGCGCGCTGGTGACCTGGGGCAGCACGGCGATGCGGTCGGGCCGGCTCGCCAGGGCCGAGAGCCGCTCCCGCAGCTCTCTCAGCGGCAGGGCCGTCAGCGTCTGGTCATCGGGACCCCGCTGCAGCCGGTCGTCCAGCCACTCGAGGTCGGTCGTGAGCTCACGGAGCAGGGCGAGTCCCTCGTCGAGGCGCGGCGAGATCTCCGGCCGGCCTCCGCCGCCGACGAGCTGGAACCAGTGCTCGCGCTGCTCGCTGGCCGACACGAGGTCCTCGTGGAGGTTGGCCGGGGGACGTCCGGGACGCAGCAGTCGCTTCGTCTGCTGGCGGATCCTCCAGCGGGCGACCCACCCCATGTCGACGTCGCGGGCCTCACGCCAGTCACGGGTGGCCGTCGCCGCGATGTGCTCCTTGAGCGGGATGTCGAAGACCTCCGGCCGGAAGACCTCGAGCGTCTCGCGGACCCTCGCCATCGTCTCGAAGGCCGACTTCCAGTCCTCGAGCGAGTGCGCTTGCGGCACATGGGATTCCGAGAGGATCAAGTTGAGCCTGCGGGCGACGTCGTCGAGCCCGCTGGTGCTGTGCCGGGTCGTGATGTCGAGCGCCCGGGCGGCGTCGTCGCCGGTGAGGATGCGCGCACCGAACCACCGGTCGTCGCCGTCCCGCGTCCAGGCGCCGAGGCCGGCGGCGTCGCGCAGCCGTCGTCCGAGCTCGACGGCGCGGGTGCGGCTGAGGTCCGCCAGCTCCTTGCTGCCGAGACGGGCGTGGGAGGTGGGCGCAGGCGTACGCGTGCCGAGCTCGACCAGGGCCTCCTGCGCCTCGTGCGCCGAGACGCCCCAGGGCTCACGCACCTGGTGCAGGGCACGGACGTGATCCTGCAGACGCGTGCGGCGCTCGCGCAGCGCGGACGTGGTGCGGTCCGCATCGCGGGCGTCGTTCTCGAGCGCGGCGTCGAGGCTCCGGGCGAACTGCTGCGCCGTGGCGCGCTTGTTCGTGGGCCCGTCGTACGCGTCGAGCACGAGGTCGGCCAGGCCCAGCCGGTCGAGCCGGCTGAGGACGGCGTCGATCGCTGCCCGCTTCTCGGCGACGAAGAGGGTGGACTTGCCCTCGGCCGCGAGGGAGGCGATGAGGTTGACGATCGTCTGCGACTTGCCCGTCCCGGGCGGGCCCTTGACCACGAGGTGGGCGCCGGCGCGGACGGCGTCGATGACAGCGGTCTGGGAGGAGTCGGCGTGGAGCACGAGGAACTCGTGCTCGGGGTCGGGGTCGGGCTCGCTGTCGGGCAGGCGCAGGCGCACGGCTGCGAGGGCCGACTCGTCGCCGGCAAGCGCCGCGACGACGTCGTGGTCGGCGAGGGTGCCGCCCTGTAGGGCGAGGTCGGCGACCATGGGCAGCTTGGCGTAGGAGAAGGTGCCGAGGACCAGGCGCGGGGTGATCTCGAAGTCGGGCACGCGTTCGCACGCGTGGCCCAACGCGGCATACACCGGGTAGGGGTCGAACCCGTTGCCGGCTGTGGCCAGGTCGGCGAGCGCGTCCGCGTCGATCTCGATGCCCTGCTCGGACCGGAGGTACTCCCGCAGGACGGGGTTGAGCTCTGCCTCGGGACCGAGGTCGATCTCGAAGTCCTCCTGCGCGGCGCCCGTGGTGCGCAGCACGCACGAGCGCAGCAGCACGGGCGAGGCCGGGGGTCGGGCGGCGCGCGGCACGGACCAGGTGGCCATCCCGACGGCGATGAAGCCGGCCGCGATGCCCCGCTCCTCACGCAGCTCGAGCGCCTTGGACCGGATCGCACGGGCGCGTCGGCGCGCCTCCTCGAAGGCCGCAGGCTCGCGCACGAGGTCCGACAGGCGGGTGCGGCGTCCGGCGAGCAGCATCGAGACGCCGCCCGGGTGGGCGGTCGTGAGGTCGAGCGTGCCGGAGGGCAGGTCGCGGTACCACAGCAGCGTGTTGCGCCCGCCGAGGTCGACCAGGGTGCGCTGCCAGGTCTTGACGGCCGCCGCGACGCGGTCGGCGCGCGGGTCGCCCGAGGGCGACTCGGCCGGGAGGGCGGGGTCGGTCCTGAGGGCGTCGGTCATTCCAGCAGGCTAACGAACGAAGCCGCGTGCGACGGCGACCGACAGCCGTGGCGCGAAGGTTTCCGGCTGGATTCCGAGACGGGCGCTGAATCCGCACAAACCGCCCAGCAACCCGGGATGAGGGATTCGGAAGACAGTGCTGACGGCTGCCGGTGCCGTCAGGCGTCGGTGGTGCGGCGACGCGCGACGAGAGCAGACCCTCCCGCCACGACGAGAGCGACGAGAGCGACGAGAGCGACGGCGATCCACTGCCGCACCATGCCCTGCGACGCGACGGTCACGGCGCTCGGCCGTCCCGCCCGCGCGGTCGCGTCGAGGTCCCGGAAGGCCCGCCACGTGTGGAGCCAGTTGAGGGCCGCGATGCCGGCACCGACGGTCAAGACTCCGGCGCCCAGGGCGAGCAGCCTGACACGTTCACGCGTTCCCCTCTGCATCCGGGGAGGTTAGTCGAAAGGTGAGGACGAGCGGGCGGATGGTGACGGCCGCGGCGCAAGCGTGCGAGCGTAGGCCCATGACGGAGCCTGTTGCCGACGCCCACCCCGACGCCGCCGCGGAGCGATACGTACTCCGCCAGCAGCTGACTTTGATGGTCAACCGCTACGAGATCATGAGAGCCGACGAGAATGGCAAGGAGCTGGGCCTGCTCTGTTTCGCCGAGCAGAAGCGGATGGCCGCCAAGGAGCAGGTCACCTTCTACACCGACTCGGCCAGGACGCACCCCCTCTTCGGCTTCAAGGCCCGCAAGCGCCTGGACCTCGGCTCCACCTACGACGTCACCGACAGCGTGGGCCAGCCGATCGGCTGGTTCAAGAAGCAGTTCACGGCCTCGCTCCTGAACTCCACGTGGCGGCTGGGGCTGCCTGATGGACGCGAGTTCGTGGGCCGGGAGCGCAATGCGAAGGTGGCTCTCATCCGGCGCGTCTGGGACTTCGTGCCGGTGGTCGGTGATCTCGGTTCGCCCTGGCTCTTCCACTTCGACTTCGCCGACCCTGACGGGTCGGTCGCGCTCAGCTCGACGAAGAAAGCCGGCCTCAAGGACGTCTACCACGTGACGCTCCCGGCGCTTCCCGACGGCAAGCCGATCGACTGGCGCGTCGGCATGGCGATGGCTGTCGCGCTGGACGCCCTGCAGTCCCGCTGAACAGCGACCGATGAGAGGGCTCGTTGCGTCAATCGTCGGAGGTCCGTCGTCAGAGCAGGACGCCTGAGGCGTCACGGGCGGTGGGCGCCGCCTCGACGGCCTCTGGCAGCGGCTCGGAGCCGGGTGCGGCGTCGAAGAACTCACGCAGCCAGAGCTCGACGTTGACGATGCGCCAGAAGGCCATCGAGTCCAGCGAACCCTTGCCGGCCAGCCAGCGGTCGAACGCCGTGACGATCTCGGCCTGGTTGAAGTAGGGGCGCCGGGCGAAGGACTCGGACAGGATGACCGAGTAGACGAAGTCGCGCTGTTCGTGAAACCACTCGTTCTGAGGCGTCGTGAAGCCGATCTTGTTGCGGCGGCGGGTTATCGACGCGGGGAGGAGGTCCTGCACCGCCTCGCGCAGGACGCGCTTGTTCCATCCCTTCTTGATGACGGCGTCGTCGGGCATCGCGAAGACGGCGCGCACGAGGCCCAGATCGAGGAAGGGCACGCGCCCCTCGAGGGAGAAGCGCATGGAGTTGCGGTCCTCGTAGCGCAGCAGCGCGGGCAGGGAAGCCACGAAGAGGTCGTGCACAAGTCGTCGGCGCAGGTCCGCCGCCTCCACCACGTAGGAGTCGTCGGAGTGGCTTGCGACGAAGTCCGGCGCGAGGAGGCTGCGGGTGGACTGGCCGCCCTGCACGCGGGCGCGCACCCGCGCCCGGATCTGGGCGCCGAAGATGTCCCGAGCAGCGAACAGCTCCCTGACCCCGTCACGCCGGTCAGTCCGCATCAGGCTGCGCAGATAGGTCACGTGCTGCGGCACGTAGCCCGCGAGCATCTCGTCCGCGCCTTGGCCGTCGAGCATGACGGTGACGTGCTGGCTCGCCTCCCGCATGACCTGGTACTGCGCGTACGGCCCGGTCGAGACGACGGGCTCCTCCTGGGTTCGCACGAAGTCGGCGACGTCCGCGAGGAACTGCTGCGACGTGGGTCGGACCCGGTGCGACTGCACAGGTCCCGCGCAGGCGTCGACGGCGTCGTCCACCCACCGCTCCTCGTCGTTGCGCGAGCCCGTGAACACGGCCGAGAATGTCTGCTGCCGATGGCCGACCGCGTCGGCCGCGTGGTCGCCGGCGATGAGCAGCCGGTCGATCGCCACGGCGATCGTGGAGCTGTCGAGGCCACCAGACAGGGACGTGCCGACCGGGACGTCGGACCGGAGGCGCAACGAGATGGACTCCATCAGGCCGTCCCGCAGCGCGGCGACCGCCTCCGGGCCGGCACCGCTCGCGGCCGGGCGGTCCTGCAGGAGGTCCTCCTGCAGGCTCGTGAACTGGCTGCGCTCCAGGCCGCCGGCGCTGATCGTGACCATCTCGCCCGGCACCAGCCGCTCGATGCCGGCGAAGAAGGTCTCCTGCCCGTCGTCGTGCACCCGGTGCTGCAGGTAGCGGTAGATGGCGCGCTCATTGGGGGCGCGGTCGTGCAGGCCGCTGGCCAGGATCGGCTTGATCTCGCTGGCGAAGAGCCACGCCTCGCTCTGCCCGTGAGCGAGCGTGCCGCGCCCGGCCGGCACCCGGGCGACGTGCAGGGGCTTGATCCCGAAGTGGTCGCGGGCGAGCGTCAGCATCTTCTCGGACGCGTCCCAGACGGCGATCGCGAACATGCCGTTGAAGCGGTCGAACGCCTCGGGGCCCCAGGCGGCATACGCCTGCAGCACGACCTCCGTGTCGCTGTGGGTCACGAAGGTGCGCGACTCCCCCTCCAGCTCGTCACGCAGGTCGCGGTAGTTGTACACCTCGCCGTTGTATGCCATCACGAAGCGGCCGTCGGCCGTGACCATCGGCTGCCTGCCGCCTTCGCGGTCGATGATCGACAGGCGTTGGTGCGCCAGGCCCACCGGACCGTCAAGGTGCGTGCCGCGGTCGTCGGGGCCACGGTGCTGCTGGACGGCTGCCATCCGTTCCAGCAGCTGGGCGTCCGGCTCGAGGCCGAAGTATCCGGCGATTCCGCACATGCCCGTCCTCCTGCGTCCTCGTGTGACGGGCAATGATGTGCGCAACCGGCTGGGAATTTCCTGTGGCCGGTTGTCAGGCGCCGTCCAGTGGCGTTGAGGACCCGTGCCGCGCGAGCCGCGACTCCTGACGCGCGTGTCCCGGCATCGGGCTCCCGCCTCCTCGGTCACGCCGGCATCGGCAGCGTGAGGATCTCGGCTCCGTCGGTGGTGATGGCGATCGTGTGCTCGCTGTGGGCGGTCCGGCCGCCGGTCGCGCTGCGCAGCGTCCACCCGTCGGCATCCGTCACGAGGCCGGCGGTGTCGGCCATGACCCACGGCTCCAGCGCGAGGAGCAGCCCCGGGCGCAGTATGTAGCCCCGCCCGGGGCGTCCGGTGTTGGAGACGTGCGGATCCTGGTGCATCGTCGACCCGACACCGTGACCGCCGAACTGGGTGTTGATCCGGTACCCGGCGTCGGACAGGACGCGGCCGATGGCGTGGGAGATGTCGCCGATGCGAGCCCCGGGGCCTGCGGCAGCGATCCCCGCGGCGAGTGCGCGCTCGGTCGCAGCGATCATCGCGACACTCTCGGGCGGCCTCGAGTCGCCCACGACGAAGCTGATGGCGGAGTCGGCGACGACGCCGCCCTTGGATACGGCGAGGTCAAGGGAGAGCAGGTCGCCGTCGGCGAGCGCGTAGTCGTGGGGCAGCCCGTGCAGGACCGCGTCGTTCACGGACGTGCAGATGTAGTGGCCGAAGGGACCGCGACCGAAGGACGGCGCGTAGTCGACGTAGCAGGACTGTGCGCCGGCTTCGAGGATCATGGCTCTCGCCCACCGGTCGATGTCCAGCAGGTTCGTTCCGACGGCGCTGCGGCTCCTCAGCGCCTGCAGGATGTCGGCGACCAGGGCGCCCGTCTCCTTGGCCCGGGACACCTCGGTCGCGCTCAAGATCTCGATCATCGCGGGAACCTCCCCAACGGTCCAATAACTATCCCGGCCATGTTATCCCGGGATTAGAATCGGGCCATGGTCAGGTTGCCGCTCACCCCCGAAGAGCTGGAGCGCGGACAGCGCCTCGGCGCCCTCTTGCGCCGCGCCAGGGGAAGCCGTTCGATGCTCCAGACCGCGCTCGATGCCCACGTCTCCCCGGAGACGCTCCGCAAGATCGAGTCGGGCCGCGTGGCCACCCCGGCCTTCCCGACCATCGCGGCGATCGCAGAGGTCCTCGACCTCTCCCTCGATGCGGTGTGGGCTGAGATCAATCACCTTGGAACTGAGGGAGATTCAGCCGCGTCACCTCGCAAGGCACGCCAGCCGCTGGCCTCGTAGTCCTCCACCCCTCTTACTCCTCCGCCTGGCGATTCGGCGCCGGCAGGGCCGTGGGCGACACCGTCGTGGGAGCGCCCGCCGTGAGCTGTGGCGCGCCGGACCCGGTGAGAAACGCATGCACGCTCGACGCGACCTCGCGCAGCGGCCTCGGCGGCAGGTAGGCCGACGCCCCGGCATCGAGCAGACGGCTCACCGGCCCCGGCTGGCTGACGCCGAGCTCCTCGTCGTCGATCTCGGTCACGATGATCCGGGCGTTCGGGAAGCTCATCCGGAGTGAGCCGAGCAGCTGGGGACTCACGGGATGGGTCAGGACCACGTCCGCCGTCGTCGGTGCCTTCAGCAGATCGAGGACGATGTAGTCGGGCCCCAGCTCGTCGGAGAGCCGACGGCGCGCCGCGTCGGACAGCCTCGTAGCGGTAGCCACGACGGTGACACCGTCGGGAACCGTTTCGGGTAGGGCGGACTCCCCTGCAACGACGTGCGGCCCCGACACGACGGCGCCCTCGAGGACGCTCGGGCGGAAGGTCAGCACCCCGAGGTCGCGACCTTCGCGGCGGAGCGTCACCTCGTGCCCTGCGACCATGGCCTCGACCGCCGAGCGCACCTCGCACGGCAGCGACTCGAGGTCGAGAGTCGACGCTCCGCGTCGGCGGTCGCGGCCCTGCACCGGGTCATGGGGCATCCAGGCACCCTAACCCGGGGGCTCCCGCGGAAGGGGCAGGACAGACGGCGCCGCACGGCATACGCCATCGGGGCGTCGACCCCACCCCACACAAAGGGCGTATGCCGTGACGACGCCCGCCCGGGCGGCCGCCCCTGCGCCTACTGGCCGGTGCGGCCGTCAACACACTCGCGCAACAGGTCGGCATGCCCGCAGTGTCGGGCGTACTCCTCGATCAGGTGCACGATGACTCCGCGCACCGCCCAGGGTTCGCCCGGGACGAAGCCCTCGCCCAGATCGCCGTACCGGTCATAGGCCTCTCGGGCATGCGCCACCTCGCGATGCCAGGAGTCCCAGGCTTCCGCGACACAGCTCTCGGTGCCCACCGCGTCGTCGAAGTCGAGGTCCGGCTCGTCCTCCGTCTCGTAGAGGACAGGCAGGTGCTCCTGTTGCTCGAGCGTGCGACGGAACCAGTGGTGCTCGATCTTGGCCAGGTGCCGGATGAGCCCCAGCAGGCTCATGGTGCTGGGCGGGACGGAGCGGGCGGCCAGCTGCTCCGGCGTGAGCCCGTCACACTTCATCTCGAAGGTCATCCGGTAGTGCTCGAGGTAGTGACGCAGCGTCGCGGTCTCGCCGATCGGCTGCTCGAGGGCGTTGCGCGGGTCGGTCGCCGGGTCGACCCAGAAGGCGCGGCGGATGCGGTCGGTGTGCTCGGTCACACCTGGCAGCCCATCAGGTGCCGAGGTGCCCGGCAACCTCAACTCTCTGCGGCGGTCGCTCCTTCACCGCCTCGGCGCGCCGCCCGGTTCAGCTTTTCTTGAGTTCCTGGGCGAGCATCACGATGATGCCGCTGGGTCCGCGAACGTAGGTCAGCTTGTAGATGTCCTCGTACGTGGCCACCCCTCGCAGCGGCCGGCATCCGTGCCGGGCGGCGATCTCGAGGGCTTCGTCGATGTCGTCGACCGAGAAGGCGACTCGGTGCATGCCGATCTCGTTGGGCCGGGTGGGCGTTGTCTCGATGGCGCTGGGGTGGATGTACTCGAAGAGCTCGAGACGACCAAGGCCGTCCGGTGTCTGCAGCATGGCGATGTTGGCGTGGTTGCCGTCGAGTCCCACGGCGGTGTCGGTCCACTCGCCGCTGACCGTGTCTCGACCGAGGACGGTCAGCCCGAGGTCGGTGAAGAAGGCGATGGCCGCCTCAAGGTCGTGGACGGCGATGCCGACGTTCTCGAGTTTGATGGACACGTTTCGCACGCTACCGAAGCGACGGGCTCGCCTCGTCGCCCTGGCAGAGCGAATGTGAGACCGAGGAGCGGTCGTGAAACCCGAACGCTCAGTTGCGCTTGCCCTACGACGTAGTCCCGCATCAGGCCGCGGGAACGCGTGTGCCCTCGGACGGTCCGGGAGGACACTGGCTATGAGCGGGCCCCATGTTCGTCGGTCCGCATGGCTCAGCAGGAGGCGCCGTGGCCGGCACGGAGAGTCGCCGGCCAGGTACGTCTCCGGCGGTGCGGCAGCTGGATCCGCGGCAGCGCGCGAGCAGGCTGCTCCTCGCCGCGGCGCTCGTGGTGGGTCTGGCTGCCTGCACAGGGGCACCTGCCGCAGGAGTGACCGGAGCCAGCTCGGGGTCTGGCGGGCCGGCCACCTCGGCCACCGGCGTCGAGGCAACGGCCGTGCCGCAGGCCGTTCCCCGGAGCTACCGGATGAGTGAGGCGCCGCACGTGGTGGACCGCGACGCATACGCCTTCCGGACCGTCCAGGCCCTGCGGCCCGGAGCGACGTACCGCCTGCCCATGCCCGGCAACCTCTACCCCACTGTGCCGCGTTCTCGCTTGACGGTGGAGCTGACGCCTTCCGGCGACACCTGGTGGCTCTTCGAGCAGGGTGTCGTGACGCTGGTGCCGTCCTACGTGCGTGAGGACGCTGGCATCCGCGTCATGGAACTGGACGTGATCCCGCTGGGACCCTGCCACGACCAGGCACCCGGGCAGGCAGAGCCGGGACCGACGCCGGTCGACCTGGCCCGTGCCATTCTCTCGAGGTACCCGTTCACCGTGATCGAACCCATGGCACCGGTCGCACGGTTCGGTGGGTCCGGTATTCATCTGGTGGCGCGGCTCGATGACGTGCAGGCGAGCCTGTGCGACAACAACGGCTTGATGACCTACCGGCCGATGGCGGCCCAGCACCAGCTTGTCGAACTGTGGATCGTCGTCGTTCATGGCGAACGGGTCGTCGTCGAGCGGTCATGGTTCCCGGACACGAGCCCTCATGCCTTGGCGGACCAGCAGCGGACTCTCGACTCGCTCCGTCTCGTGCCCGTCTGACACCGGTAGCGAGCGGCCGCCACTGCGGCCCGGCGCGCGATCGAGGTGGCTGGTGGTCCACTGTCTTCGGCGGATCACCTGTCGGTCACCCGTGGGGACAGGGGCAGCAATGCGTGACACGCCTCGATGTTGTGGAGCTGAATGTCATTGCGGCGTCGCTGCTCCCACGTCTCCTTGGTCAGTCGCCACCGGTTGAGCAGGGCGGGTTCGCCTTGGCGCGTTGCCCAGTCGAACCCGTTGGGCTCGTAGCCAAGGCGTCGAGAGATCGCGTTGGAGCCCTCGTTGTCCACGAAGGCGTCGCTGCCTGCTTCCCTCGCCGCGAGGCCCTCGAACGCGAGGTGCAAGATGGCCGCCCGCATCTCACGGCCCAGTCCTCGACCGCGAACGTCTGTCGACAGCCACGAGAAGGTCGTGACGGTTCCGAGGGTGGAGAAGTTCGCCCCGGTCAACGTCTGCTCCCCGACTGGCTGGCCGTCGACCATGACGACGAAGTAGAGCCGCCACGCATCGGGCTCAACCGCTCCGCGGCGGCGCCAGACAGCCCGGAGCCACTTGGCCACCCTCAGGTCGGGATCGGTCTCGTAGAAGGACATCGGGTCGTCGTACGGTGCGGGGTCGGCATGGGTCTTGCCTGCGCGCACGGTATCCGCGAGCTGATCGAGCAGGTCGTCTGTGGCCGAGCGCAGCTCCAAGGTGGGCGTGCTCACCCTGACGTCGAGGAGGGGGTAGTTCTTCATCAGCTCGTCACTCTGCTTCCACGGTTGGGGCGTAGCCGAAACGGGTGGCCGGCGTATCGCGAGCAGGGGCGTATCGTCGCAACTGATCGCCGGTCGCGCCACCGACTTTCCGCGCCTCCGCAACGCTGCGCCACGACAACGGGCCACGAGCGCCTGCTCCGAGGACGCGCTCGACGCGCCGGTGTTCAACGCCGCGGGGACGAGCGGTCCGGGCGCGGTTCTGGATGGCCAGCCTCGCCAACGAGGCGGTCATCCACCGCTTCGACGCAGCGGCGGGTCAGCGGTTGACCGAGCAGAGGGGAGCAGGCGCCATTCGCCCAGCAACATCCGGAGGCTCGACGCTGTCAGGGCAACGAGGGACAGCAAAGGTGGCAGCCGGGCGCGGTGGAGTCTCGCTGGTGGTGCTCGGACTCGTCCGCGCACTCGCCACACATGCCGCCCAGATCATTCCCAGTGCGGGGTGTTCCACCGGCGGATGCCGGCGCTGGGCGCAATCGCCTAACTCGCGCAGGCGCCGAGCTCGGCCCCGTCTTCTCCTGCGTCCCTTGATAGAACCCCTCACGGAGGGAGGATGCCTCACGACATCAGGATCTATGCCGCCGACCGCCCGTGGCTCTTCCCGAGCGCGCGGCCCGACGGGCAGGGGGTCCACCACGGAGCGGCACTACGGAATGACGCCCGTCCCGATGGGTACGTCACGCTGCTTTCCGCAGTCGATGCACTCCTGGTATCGAGCGCCGACCTCCGTCGCGTCGGGATACCGATGCGTGCGCCATCGGTGCCAGATATGCAGGCGGCACGTCCACCGGCCCTTGCGTCGCTCTTCCTGGCCGGGCGCCCTGTGCGGGTGAGTATCCATCATTCATGGTGCTCGCCACGGCGGCGCATGTGACAGGTGTAAAACGGGCGCGATGAGTTGGACCGCGGCTCAGGCGGATTGCACCTCCGCGCGCCCGACCGCTCACGCGGGACGCTCGTTGACATTGGCCTGGGGGCAGCGGCCCCGCCTGAAATCTGTCCCGTTCCGGGTTTGGTGGAGGCTCGGAACTGACGCGACGACGGTAGCCGCCGTGGGGTTTCGACGGTAGTGCTGGTCTTCGAGCTCGACGGGCGGGATCAGCCTGATCTCGCCGTGGAGGCGTCGGTGGTTGAACCAGTCGATGTACTCCGCGACCGCGATCTCGAGGTCATCGATGCAACGCCACGGACCGCGGTTGCGGATGAGCTCGGCCTTGAACAAGGAGTTGAACGCCTCGGCCAGGGCGTTGTCGTAGGAGTCACCGGTCGAACCGACCGAGGCGACGGCGCCCGCGTCGGCCAGCCGCTGGGTGTAGCGGACGGCGAGGTACTGAACTGCGCCGTAGTTCTCGGCGTGGATCGTCACGATCCGAGCCAGCGTGGCCTCGTCGCTCACCGACCGCGCCGACGGCGCGCGGAACTTGGCCGCGTAGTACGTGCTCGGGGCGATCTGCGTGCCGGCTGCCGTCCAGGCTGTGCAGATCGGCTCGACCCCGAACCGGTCGCGGTGCTCGTCGATGTACTCGACGAGCACCGCGGTGCTCACTTGAGCTTGCGGCCGAGCCGAGCCACGAAACGTACACCGAGAAGGGCGCAGAGAGCGGTCGGATTCGAGCCCGCGAGGAGTCCTTTGGCGCGCGCCGTCGCCGGCGTCGACCTCAGACTCGGGTCGGTACACGGGGGCCCACATGGCAACGCCAGCGATCTCGCCGACACGGTCGCGGTACCTGTAGAAGGAGGCCAGACCTCAAGGTGATGGCCGCCCGGCAGCTGGCTCCGCCGCCGTTTGCCCCTGCCCGGGTCGAGAGCCCCGTACTCCCAGACGACGACCAGATGAAGTTGAGAGGTCCATGCGGGCAGCGTGACGTGGTCGAATGAGGGACCACGTCACTTGGGCCAGCGCCCGACACGTCAACGGGAGGGTCCATGATGAGCGGAAACGCGACGTACCGTCACGCTCAAGCTGCGGTGCTGTCAATCTGTGCTGTTGACGCCCCCGTGGTGGTGACTTCGGACGAGATGGACCAGCGACTGCTGACCACCTACGAGCGCGTCGGTCTCAAGCCCGGAATGCTCGCGCGGCTCGCCGGAATCTACGAGCGGCGCTGGTGGCCTGAGGGCGTCAGCTTCACGGAGGGCGCGGCGACCGCCGGTGGCAAGGCCCTCGCGGAGGCGGGGGTCGACGCCTCCCGTGTCGGCCTCATGGTCAACACGAGTGTCTCGAGGGAGCACCTGGAGCCATCCATGGCGGTCCAGATCCACCACGCTCTCGGCATGCCGACCTCGTGCCTCAACTTCGACCTCGCCAACGCGTGCCTCGGCTTCGTCAACGGGATGCACCTGGCTGCCACGATGATCGACTCGGGGCAGATCGACTACGCCCTCGTCGTCAACGGTGAGAGCTCGCGGCACACCCAGGAGGTCACCCTCGATCGCCTCTCGGGTCCGGACGCCACGGCCGACGACGTGCTGTCGCAGTTCGCGACCCTGACTCTCGGGTCGGGCGCGGCCGCAATGGTGCTCGGCCGGGCAGATCTGCACCCGCAGGGTCACCGCATCGTCGGTGGCGTCGCTCGCGCCGGCACGGAGCACCATGACCTCTGCGTCGGTGATCTTGAGTGGATGCGGACCGACACGCGGGGTCTGCTCGAGGCGGGCATCGCGCTGTCCCGGGCCGCGTGGCAGGACGCCCGCGCGGAGTTCGACTGGTCCGACATGGACCGCTACATCGCGCACCAGATATCGCAGGTGCACGTCCGGGCCATGTGCGATGCGCTCGACATCCCGCCGGACCGGCTGCCGCTGACCTTCCCGACCCGGGGCAACATGGGTCCGGCTGCCGTGGCGTTCACGCTGGCGATGGAGGCGGACTCGCTCGTCGCGGGTGACCGCGTGCTGATGATGGGGGTCGGCTCGGGGCTCAACGTGTCGTGCCTCGAGATCGCCTGGTGACCCCGCCCGCCCAGCCGCCGGCAACAGCGTGGCCCGGAGTCGACCCCGCATGGTCGCGCCGGGTCGTCGCTCCCGACGCGGGCGGCATACCCCGGACCTGGCACCTGCTCGACAACGGTGCCGACGCAGAGCACGGCACCCTGCTCTGCGTACACGGCAACCCCACGTGGAGCTACCTGTGGCGGCGCGTCATCGCGACAGCCCCTCCCGGCTGGCGCGTCGTCGCGGTGGACCAGCTCGGCATGGGCCTGTCCGAACGCACGGATCCGCGCACGCTGGCCCAGCGGGTCGACGACCTCGCCAACCTCACCGACGAGCTCGGCATCACCGGCCCTGTCGTCACCCTCGCCCACGACTGGGGCGGTCCCGTGTCGCTGGGCTGGGCGCTCGCTCACCGGGAGCAGCTCAAGGCCGTCGTGCTCACCAACACCGCCGTGCACCAGCCCTCGACTGCTGCAGCGCCGTCGCTCATCCGGATGGCCCGAACCGAGGGGGTGCGGCAGGCCGTCTGCGTCGCGACCCCAACCTTCGTCCGCGTCACCTCCGCCCTCTCTCGACCGGCGCTCCCCCGCGGAGTGCGTCATGCGCTCGCCGCGCCGTACGCCTCCCCTGCCGCCCGGCGAGCCATCGGCGACTTCGTGGCGGACATCCCGCTCGACCCGTCGCACCCCACGGCCCCGACGCTCGACGCCATCGCACAGGACATTACCGGCCTTGATGTGCCGACGCTGCTGCTCTGGGGTCCCCGGGACCCGGTCTTCTCCGACGTCTACCTGCGCGACCTCCGGTCCCGTATGCCGCATGCCGACGTCCACCGGTACGAGAAGGCCTCGCACCTCGTGATCGAGGACGCCCCGCAGCTCGCCGACGACCTCTGGCGCTGGCTCGGGCACGCTGTGTCACAAGCGGATCCCGTCCCTGGGAGCGCGTCGTCGCTCCCGAGCCCGGTCCGCGAGCGGGCGAGTCAGGACGATGCCCCCGGGGCGGCAGCGCCACTTTGGGCCGCGTTGACGGAAAGGGCCGGAGACGAGGCCGCTGCGGTCGTCGAGCTGGGCGGCCAGGGACGCCGGGTGTCCTTCGATCTCCTCGAGCGGACAGTGCGGGACCTCGCCGGCGGCCTGGTGGCGACGGGGGTGCGCCCGGGTGACCGGGTCGCGCTCCTCGTCCCGCCGGGCGCTGACCTCACCGCTGCGGTGTATGCGTGCTGGCGGGCCGGCGCGTCCGTGGTCGTCGCCGATGCAGGCCTGGGGGTCGCCCGGATGGGCCGTGCCCTGCGCGGCGCCGCCCCGGACCACGTCATCGGGATCGCCAGAGGGCTGCTCCTCGCCCGGGCCATGCGTGTGCACGGGCACCTCATCGCCGCAGGCCCGCTCGACCAGGCCACCCGGCGAGCCCTCGGCGCTCCCCTCGGCCTCGCAGACCTGGCACGCCTGGGTCGAGGCCGGCCCCTCCCCGCGACGCCGGCCGACGACGCCGAGTGCGCCGTCCTCTTCACGTCGGGCGCGACCGGGCCTCCCAAGGGTGTCGTCTATCGCTACCACCAGGTGCGGGCGCAGCTCGACCTGCTGCGCACGGCCTACGGGCTCACCGCCGACGACCGCCTCGTCGCAGCGTTCGCGCCCTTCGCCCTCTACGGCCCGGCGCTCGGGCTCGCGTCGTCGGTGCCTGCCATGGACGTCACGGCGCCCGGCACCCTCACCGCGGTCGCGCTCGCCGAGGCCGTGTCGGCCGTCGGTGGCACCGTCGTCTTCGCCTCCCCGGCAGCGCTGCGCAACGTCGTCGCAACCGCGAACGAGCTGACACCACGACATCGTGCGGCTCTGGACGGCATACGGCTGCTCATCTCTGCCGGTGCACCAGTCCCGCTCGCCCTGCTTCTCGACGTGCAGACCCTCGTGCCGCAGGCGGAGCTCCACACCCCCTACGGCATGACCGAGGCGCTTCCGGTGACCGACGTCTCCCTGGCCGAGCTCGAGGCGGTCGGGCCGGGCGAGGGGATCTGCGTCGGTGGGCCGCTGCCGAGCGTCCTGCTCGGCATCAGCGCGTTCGACGACATGGGAGACGTCGACGCCGAGCCGACCACCGGCCCCGCGGTGAGCGGCGAGGTGCTCGTTCGCGCGCCTCACGTCAAGGACCGCTACGACCAGCTGTGGGCCACCGAGCGTGAGAGCAGCCGCACGACGGGCTGGCACCGCACGGGCGACGTCGGTCACCTCGACGACGACGGACGCCTCTGGGTGGAGGGCCGGCTCGTGCACGTAGTGCACACGGCGTCCGGGCCCGTCACCCCGGTCGGGCCCGAGGAGCGGATCGGGCGCCTCGACGAGGTCTCGATGGCTGCCGTCGTCGGCGTCGGGCCGGTCGGTACGCAGCAGGTCGTCGCCGTCGTCGTGCCGTCCACCGGCGCCCGCCCCGGGCTCGCCGGGCCTGAGCTGGCGTCTGCCGTTCGGTCGGCAGCGGGGGTTCCGCTGGCTGCCGTCCTCGTCGCGAAGGACCTGCCGGTCGACATCCGCCACTCGTCGAAGATCGACCGGACGCGAGTGGCTCGGTGGGCCGCTCGCGCGCTGGAGGGCGGGCGGGTGGCGCGCCCGTGAAGGTCCTCGTCACCGGAGCGAGCGGGATCCTCGGCCGGCTGACGGCCGAGGCCCTCGCTGGCCGCGGTGACGAGGTGACCGTGCTGCAGCGTCGTCCGTCGGGGCTGCGCCTGCGGGAGGTGCTCGCTGACGTGGCGGACGCCTCCTCCGTGTTGGAGGCCGTGCGTGGCCACGACGCCGTCGTGCACCTCGCGGCGAAGGTCGACGTCGCCGGCCGGTGGCGGGACTACGAGCACGCCAATGTGCAGGGAACGACGAATGTCGTCGAGGCCTGTCGGACCGTCGGCGTCGGCCGGCTCGTCCACGTCTCCTCGCCGTCGGTGGCCCACGCCGGGGCGGCCCTCGTCGGCATCGGCGCCGAGCCCGCCGACCCGCCGCGAGCTCGCGGTCATTATGCGCGCAGCAAAGCCCTGGGCGAGCAGGTGGCCCTCGCCGCAGACGGCGGCCCGCTGGCGGTCGTGGCCGTGCGCCCGCACCTCGTTTGGGGCCCGGGTGACACACAGCTCATCGCTCGGATTGTCGAGCGAGCCCGCTCGGGGAGGTTGCCCATCGTCGGCTCCGGCGCCGCCCTCGTCGACAGCACCTACGTCAGCAACGCCGTCGACGCTCTCGTCGCAGCGCTCGACCGGTGTGAGTCGGCACGGGGCGAGGCGTACGTCGTGAGCAACGGCGAGCCGCGCCCCGTGGGCGAGCTCATCGGCGACATCTGCCGTGCCTCGGGGGTGGCCGCGCCCACGCGCCACGTCCCGTTCCCCGTCGCCGCGATCGCTGGAGTCGCAGTCGACGCCGTGTGGGCCGCCCGGCTGGCGCTGCCCGGCCTACCAACGCCAGGTGACCCGCCGCTCACCCGCTTCCTCGCCGAGCAGCTGGCGACGGCACACTGGTTCGATCAGCGCCGCACCCGGTCCGCCCTGGCGTGGACGCCACGGGTGTCGCTCGCTGAAGGCCTCACCGAGCTCAGTCGTGCCGTCGAACGTTGACCACCGGAGCTCGGCCGGGGGGCATACGCGCTCGGTCCAGTGGTGTGATGCAGAGAACATGGTCGTCGTCCCCGCGCGTTTCTGCTGCGGCGACAGCCGCGCAGCGATCGGCGGACCCGTGGATTTCAACATGGGGCCGGCCGTGCCATGACGTGATCACCAGCCCGTCACGATTCCTGAGCGATGACTGGTGCGGCCGACAAGGACGGACCGCCTGCCCGGACGGATCACTCACGAGGACACCCGCCGCGACGCGCTCCCCGTGCGACATCCTCGCCAGGGTGAGCAACGGATCTACCTGCCCCATGACGGTTGGGAGTTGGGGCTGCCGGAGACCGAGGACGGCTACCTTGCGGCCGTCGTTTTGTCGGCTTCCCGACGGCACGGTCGCGTGGCAGGCGCGGCCCCCGGATGCTGACGGACGCCTGGATCACCGTTGCCGTGGAGGACGCCACAGTGGTTGCCGCGTCATGGTCGTGCTGGCGTGTCTCCAACGACGTGGTCAGCGGTCGCGAGACCGGCCGCCACTTCACCAAGTGAACATCCGGAGATGCCGCTGATCGGTCGTGCCGAGATCCGGACGTCCCCGTGGTGGCCGCAGCGGCTTCCCTCGCGGGTTCCTGGTCCGTCCCTGCTGGTATTCGACTTCAAGTAGACCGGCACCACGGTCGCTCCACGGGCTCCCGGTCTCCACTCGACCACGTCGAACCTAGGTTGATGTGTCAACCTGATCGCGATAATCTAGTTGACATGTCAACCTCTCTCTTTGGGATACTGCTGTGACGAACTACGGCCATTCAGTGCAGTTCGGCGTCGAGGTGGTCGGCGCCGCCGACTCGCCCGGCGTCGCAGGAGCGCTTGCCGCGCTTGCCGAGGAGCTCGGCTATGACGCCGTGATCTTTCCGGACCGGCTCGAGACGGACGGCGCGGACGCGTTGACCTTGGCGACGTGGGCGGCCGCGCGGACGACGCTGGTGCAGGTTGTCGCCGGGCGACTGGACGCCACAGCTCGCCCCGCGTCGGTGCTCGCTCGCAGCGCGGGCAGCCTCCAGCTGCTGTCTGGTGGCCGCGGGGGGCTGATGCTCGGATCAGGGTCCGCCACCGAAGACCTAGACGGTGTCGCCGAGGCCTTCGCGGTGATCCGAGCGCTTCAGGACACCAGGCCCGGCCGGGTCAGCCTGGCCGGGACCCACCATCACCTTGCTGACGCCGAACCGGGGCCGGCCCTGGAGCGTGAAGTCCCGCTCTGGCTGCATGGCTCGAGTACCGCGGTAGCAGCGCTGGCTGGTCGCGTCGCCGACGGGTGGTCGGTCGATCTCGACGAGGTCGGCGTGGGAGATATGGCGGCGTTGAACGCCGTCGTGGACGGTGCCGCAGTCGAAGCCGGACGCGATGTGCGCGAGGTCCGGCGGTCGGTGATGCTGGACAGCACTGATGTCCCCGATGTCAGCACCTTGACTGCGCTGGTGGTGGACATGGGTGTGAGCTCAATGGTGATCCGTGTCGGGAGCCAGGCCAAGTACGAGGACGAGGCCACGTTGCGGGCGTTCATCCGCGACATCGCTCCCCCGGTCCGTGAGGGAGCTGCACTCGCGCTGCCGCCGGGTTCGCTGTCGTCTCGTCCGGTGCGTCGAGCCGACGTGCGGTCGCGGCGCCAGCCGGGCATCGCCTACGACAACGTCCCCGCAGACTTGGCCGGAACAGCGGTGGAGCCGGGCGATGCCGCGTTCGGCAGTGTGCGCTCGACGTACTTGCGGGGCGGCAACCCTGGCCTGGTGCTGCGGCCGCGCACCGTGGCCGAGGTCGCGAGTGCCGTGCGCTTCGCCCGGGAGCACAGGCACCTGCCATTGGGGATCCGCAGTGGTGGGCACGGCGTCAGCGGCCGCTCGACCAACGACGGCGGGTTGGTCATTGACGTGGGCTCCCTCGATGCCATCACCGTCTTGGACGAACCGGCCAGGTTGGTCCGTATCGAGGCGGGGGCTCGCTGGCGCGACGTCGCACGGGCGCTTCAGCCACACGGCTGGGCGCTCAGCTCCGGCGATTACGGCGGGGTAGGCGTCGGCGGCCTCGCCACTGCGGGCGGAATAGGGTTCCTCTCTCGCAAGCACGGTCTGACCATCGACCACCTCCGGGCGGTCGAGATGGTGCTAGCCGACGGCACTGCCGTGCGAGCCAGTGCCACCGAGAACGCCGAGTTGTTCTGGGCGGTGCGTGGCGCGGGCGCGAACTTCGGGGTAGCGGTTGCGTTCGAGTTCGTCGTCGATGAGGTGGACGAGATCGGGTGGGCCCAGTTGGCGTTCCAAGCTCCCGATCCGGCGGCGTTTCTCGAGGCGTTCGGTCGTGTCGTCGCCGACACCCCCCGTGACACCACCCCGTTCTTGATCCTGGGCCAAGGCGTTGCACAGCTGATGGCCATGGTCGATTCGTCGGACCCCGACGTGATCGTCCAGCAGCTGCAGCCGTTCGCCGAGATCGCGCCGCTCGTGCAGCAGCAGGTCGTGGTCGCCCCGTACGCGGCGGTGATGAACATGTTCCCGGAAACTCCTCACCACGGGCGCGGAGAGCCGGTCTCACGCTCCGCCTTCACCCGCGAGATCACCCCAGGCTTCGCATCCGCCTCGGCCGAGCTGATCGGCAGCGGCGCGTCGCACTGGTACCAGATCCGCACCGTCGGCGGCGCCGTCTCCGACGTCGCGCCGGACGCCACCGCCTACGCACATCGTGACGCCACGTTCGCCCTCACCGTGATGGGTGGCAATGCCCAGCGGTTGGACCGGTGGTTCGAGCCCGTACGCCGGCAGTCCTCAGGCCTCTACCTCAGCTTCGAGAGCGACCGCCATCCGGACCGGATCAGCGACGCCTTCCCTCCGGCCACCTTGGACCGGTTGCGTCGGCTCAAGGCGAGGCTCGATCCTCACAACCTGTTCCAGGACAACTTCAACATCACACCCGCCCACGATGACACCAGGAACGCCTCATGAGCACCGGCACGAACACCGACTACGGCCACGAGCTCCTCTTCGGCACCTTCGTGACCCCCACAAACCACCCCGTGCACCAAGCCGTCGAGCAGGCCGTCGTCGCGGACCGGGCGGGCCTGGACCTGGTCACCTTCCAGGACCACCCCTACGTGGCGAAGTTCCACGACACCTCAACGCTCTTGGCCTACGCCGCGGCTCGCACCGAGCAGATCCACCTGTCCGCAAACGTCACCAACCTCCCGCTCCGCCCGCCGGCCGTGCTTGCCCGAGCCATCGCCACCCTCGATCTGCTCAGCGGTGGGAGAGTCGAACTGGGCATCGGAGCGGGCGCCTTCTGGGACGGCGTAGCCGGCATGGGTGGCCCCCGACGCACCCCCGGAGAGTCCATCGAGGCGCTGGAGGAGGCGATCGCGATCATCCGGGACGTCTGGAACACCAACGACCCTGGCGTCCTGTCGGTGCGCGGCAAGCACTACGACGTCCATGGCGCCAAACGCGGCCCGGCACCCGCGCACCCGGTGGGGATCTGGGTCGGCGCTTACAAGCCGCGCATCTTGCGTGTGGTCGGCCGTTCAGCGGACGGCTGGCTGCCCTCGATGCAGTACCTCCAGAACGGCCTGCATCAGCTGACGCAGATGAACCGTCACATCGACGATTCCGCGGTGGCCGCAGGGCGCGAGCCGAGCGAGGTACGCCGCTTCCTCAACATCACCGGGCAGTTCGCAGCCGCTCGGCGGGGCTTCCTCAACGGCCCGCCGAGCCAGTGGGCCGAGGAACTCGCCGAGGTCGCCCTCACCTACGGGACGAGCGGCTTCATCCTCGCCTCCGACGACGCCAGTCTGACCCAGACCTACGCTGCTGACGTGGCACCCGCAGTCAAGGAACTGGTAGCCAGCGCCCGAGGGACCCTCCGTCGTGACTGAGTGGCTGAATGACGAGGACCACCACACCTGGCGCAGCCTGCTTCGGATGCACGCCCAGCTCACCGCCGCCCTCGCCCAGGCGCTGAAGGTCGACTCCGCCATGTCCATCTCCGACTACGAGGTCCTCGCCGTCCTCTCCGAGGCATCGGACGGCGCCGTCCGGGCTCGCGAGCTCCGTTACGAGCTGCAATGGGAGAAGAGTCGCCTGGCCCACCACATCCGACGCATGGAGCAACGGGGCTACGTTCGCCGCGACACCTGCACCGATGACCTCCGGGCACCCCTCATCAGCCTCACCGAGGCTGGTGTCACCGCCATCCGCTCCGCGGCGCCCGCCCACGTCGCTCGCGTGCGCGAACTCTTCTTCTCCGCCCTGACACCCGCTCAGGCTCGCGCCATGCGAGAAGCCGCGGACGCGGTACTCGACAACGTCGAGCGGCATACCTCGCGCGAGACGGACCCGGAGTTCTGACGGCCCGACGCCTTATCTTCGGGGCACAAACCACCGGTGTACCGAGCGGCTCAGCGACCGATGACCGCCAGGGCGGCGTCGAGATCCATGTGAGACGTTTACCGCACATGCCGCAGGTAGTGCGCGTCCGGGCGCCGCTGGCAGTCATGCACGAGACCGCCGCGCGGGTCCAGTAGCCTGTGTCCGTTGGCGGGCCGTAGGCCGTCGTTACAGCGAGGGTTACAGCGTTCGTTGCAGCGGGCTCTACATCGGGGGTTCCAGCCATGCCCCGCCCTCGTGGCGTATGGCTGAAACGCGCTGACCTGCGGTGCCGCGGTGAGCCCGGCGGGTGTGCGCCGGCGGGTGGGGTCGACCTCAGTGCGCTGACGGAACGCGGAAGCACTCTTCCTGTCATGCCGAGAAGCGGACGTCGAGCTGCGGCCTCGCTCGGCGGCTCCGGCGGGACGCGTTATCTGTTTTGGAAGGTTTTACTTCGGATAGGTAAAGCGCCCTAAAAACGCAGGAAGCAGCAGACCTCTTCCGGGCCGCCTTCACCGCCGCGCGCACCTGAACCCGCGCATGCCCCAACTGTAGGGTCGGCCCCTGCCCACTAGGGCCTGACCCGACCGCGCGGGAACCACCCCACCAGCGGTCCGAGCTCGGCACCGGGTGATGGTGGCGGTGCGCGGCCGACGCCGGAGTACACAGGCGACCGCGGCGGCGCCAAACTGCCCGCTCGTCGAGTCGCGCAACTGGCGCACCGACGCCGACCTGGCGGAGGTCTATGCGACGTGGGGCGGCTTCGCCTACGGTCGCGAGCTGGACGGCATACCGGCTCGGGGCGACATGGAGCGCACCTACGCGCGGATGGACGTGACCGCCAAGAACATCGACACCCGCGAGCACGACATCGCCGACAGCGACGACTACTTCCAGTACCACGGCGGCATGGTGGCGACGGTCCGCGCGCTGACCGGGCGTGAGCCCAAGGCATACGTCGGGTGACTCCACGACACCCGACGCGGTGCCCACCCGCACGCTCACCGAGGAGACCGCCCGCGTCTTCCGCGCCCGCGTGGTCAACCCGCGATGGATCGCGGCGATGCGCAAGCACGGCTACAAGGGCGCCCTCGAGCTGGCGGCCACCGTCGACTACCTCTTCGGGTTCGACGCGACGGCCGGGGTCGTGACCGACTGGATGTACGAGCAGCTGGCGCAGACCTACGTCCTCGACAAGGAGAACCGCGACTTCCTCCAGCACGCGAACCCGTGGGCGTTGAACGGGATGATCGAGCGGCTGCACGAGGCCGTCGACCGCGGGCTCTGGGAGGAGCCGGACCCGCAGCTGATGGGCGACCTGCAGCAGGTCTACCTCGACGTCGAGGGAGGCCTGGAGGCATGACCGCCAACACCGCGACGGTGACTACCCGGCGCGTCCACCCAGTGGGAGCGCGAGGGTGGATCTACCGTGCTCCACGGGTTGATGACGGGAGCAGATGTGGAACTTGAGGCAGCATGGCGCCTCGGCCGTGAGCTGATGAACCAGCATGGTCTGCACGACTGGACGCTCCTCTTCGACACAGCGAAGCGTCGAGCTGGTGCGACCAGGTCATCCCGCCGTCAGATCTCGTTGAGTGGCCCGCTGACGAAGCTGCACCCGGACGAAGAAGTGCGCGACACCCTTCTGCACGAGATTGCCCACGCGCTGGTCGGTCCGAGCCACGGCCACGACGAGGTCTGGCGCCGGACCGCCACGGCGATCGGGTGCAGCGGCGAGCGGTGCACATCCGAGGACGTGCCGTCGATCCCGGGCGAATGGCTGGGCACGTGCCGCTGCGGGTTCGAGACACGACGTCACCGTCGACCGGAGCGCGTTCTCCTGTGCGGTCGCTGTGAGTCCGCGCCGACTGCGGAGCGAGTTCTGTCATGGAGCCACCGCGGGCGTCGCGCGGTGATGCACCCCAACTTCGTCGCTGAGCTGGCAGCCATCAACGGCAACGAGCGGATCACGAGGTTCGGTCCCGGGTCCATGGTCCGTGTCGTGGTCCCGGGCCAGTACTTCGGCGTGGAGGGCAAGGTCCTGCAGCGCCGCCGCACGAGGTACGTCGTCGATCTTCCGCAGGGCCGCATCTCAGTCATGTTCGCCGGGGTCGAGGCGGTTCGTGCCGAGACGGCGTGAACGGCGTCAGTGGCAGTAGAGCACCTGCGTGGGGTGGCCGGTCTCGTTCCACTGACGCGTCGACCACGACAGGTTGACCGCGTAGGCGCACGCCGGGTCGGTGCTTACGTCGACGGCCTGCCCGCCGGTCCCGGTGCCGCTGTGCGGGCCGGTGTGGTGGCCGCGGAACCACGGCATTGCCATGCCGAGGGTGTAGGCGCCGGCCAGCGTCGCCTTCGTGCCGGGTGACGCGCTCGAATGGACCGTGTCGGCGTTGCTCGTGATCGTCACGGCGCACTCGCGCAGCATCGGGTGGTCGACCGTCGCGAGCAGGTGGATGGTGCTGACGCTCGAGAGCGGGTTGCACGCGTTCGCGTGAAAGCTCCTCGAGGCCGAGCGCCACCTGCACGGGTGAGTGGTCGGAGACGACCGCCGCGAGGTGGTCCGACCGCAGGACGGGCCCGGGGGGTGCCACCGCCCCCGCGCACCTCGAAGGCGAGGGCGTAGCGGCGCACCGGCTCGCGCTCGGCGGGCGTCAGGTCCCGGCCGGCATCGGCCTTGGTAAGGGCCGACCCGAACTTCGGCGGGTGCAGCGACGTGATAGCCGCGGTGTTGACGACGGCGAGGTCGAAGGTCCGCAGGAACGTCGACGGACTGACCGTGACCACGGTCGAGGCGCCGGGCGGGTTCGCCAGCGGCACGGTGACCGGGTGGCCGTGGAGGGTGAGCCAGCCGTCCGGGTCGGCGTCGGCCGGCGGTGAGGACGGCCGGGTAGGAGGTGGTCGTGCCGGTGCCGTCGTCGTAGAAGACGTAGCCGACGTGGACGCTGCCGAGCTGGCAGGTCATCGGCTGCATCCACGCCGGGGGGAGGCTCGGCAGGACCGACGGGTCCTCCGGGCCGGGCCAGGTCCACTCTCCCGACAGGAACCGGTACTGCAGCGAGGTGCCCGACACGGGGTGGCGCAGCGGGCAGTTGCGTGCAGCGTGACGGCGCCGCCGCGTCGTACACCCGCGGGAAGACCCGCGACTGGGTCGAGCCGTATCTCATGACGAGCGCGAACAGGTCGTACCACGGGCCCTGGCTCCGTAGTCCGGCGAAGGCCCAGTCCAGGCTGCGGCGTACGGAGCGGTCCGCGCCGGGTAGCCGGGGCAGGAGCAGGTGAATCGCCTTGGGCAGGAACATGTGCCGGTAGAAGGGGACGATGGAGTGGAAGGTGGCGGCCGGGTCGATGAGCACCAGGTTCGTGACGCGCTCGGGCAGGCGCATCGCCAGCGTGGCTGCGCCGAAGCCGCCCATTGAGTTGCCGACCAAGGACACGTCCCGCAGTCCGAGCACGTCGGTCAGCTCCCGGAACCACTGCTCGTAGTCCGCGAGCGATCGGATCACGCGAGTCGGGCGGCTCCGGTTCGCCTCGCCCATCACGTCGACGGCGAAGGTCCGGTGGGTCGCCGCCAGTGAACCGACGGTGAGGTACCAGGACATCGCGGTGGCGAACATCGCGTGCAGGAAGACGACCGGCGGCCCCTCTGGGCGCCCACCGGCGACGACGTGCGTCGTGCCGAAGCTCGTCGGGACGTCCAGCTCTTCGTACGGTTTCGGCCATCGGCGCAGGACGCCCTCGTAGGCGCGGAGCACCAGCGCCTCGCCCTGGGGCGTGGTGAACACGGGCAGATGCGCCGGCATGACCCACTATCGCTCCGCGGGACGCTGCCCCATCTCGAAACGAACGGCAAAGAGGACGAGGCGGGGCGGACACCATCCCTCCCACCGCCCCAGTCACACCGACTCGACCCCGCAATCCTCGCCGCACTCAACCCCGAGGCCGAGTACGAAGACGTCCGCGAGCAGGTCGGTGCCGTGGGGGTTTCCGAGTCGAGGGCAACATCCGATCCTTGCCGGCGAGCGGTCATGGCAATGGGCGGGTTGCTCGAAGGGATGCCAGCTTTACCGCTCCACCCGGAAGGCTGGCGAGAAGGTGGTTAGACCCTTGTCGGTCGACCACCGCGCCGGAGGCCGCTAGAGAGGTAAGCGCGCGGGAGGCGGCGTGTGGTCACCGACCCCTCGACGACGCGAGCACCGCAAACGCGGTCGGTGGCTAGATCTCCGACGTTCAGCCACACTGAGTTCGGAGGCCGCGGATGAAGGGGGCCGCCGGTGTCGATCTTGGTGGGGCGTGACGCAGAGCTGGCTGCGCTTCTCGACTGTCTTGAGGATGCTGAGGGCGGCCGTGCTCGTGTCCTGGTGTGCGTGGGTGAGCCCGGCATCGGGAAAACCCGGTTGGCCGACGAGCTCACCACGATGGCGCGTAACCGAGGTGCTGTCGTGGTGTGGGGTCGGGCGGTCGGCACGGATGGCGGGCCGCCTTACCGGCTCTGGGCCGAGGTGGTCGCGGCCCTCGAAGCGGCCGGCCTCGCGGACTCGGGTGCTGTCGCCGCCCTGCGGGCGATGGCCGGTGAGCCGTCGGTCGAGGAACGAATGCGGTGGTTTGACGACGTCACAGCGGTGATGTTGGCGGCAGCCCGCACTTCCCCGCTGGTGGTCGTGCTCGATGACGCCGATGCGGCGGACGTCGGCTCTCAGTTGCTCGTGCGTCACGTGGCGCGGACGGCGCGGGACGAGCAGTTGCTCGTGGTGCTGACGTGCCGCGAGACGTCCGGGCCCGTGTCCGAGCTCGTCCGGGAGCCGCACACGAGGCAGCTCGAGCTGCGCGGCCTCTCTCCAGCCGGTGTCGCGCAGCAGGTCGCGTCGATCGCAGGCCGGGAACTCACCGCGGCCGAGCTCACCGTGCTGATGGAGGCGACGGCCGGCAATCCCTTTCTCGCCGCTGAGCTTGCCCGCCAGCTGGCCGATCATGGCGACCTCTCCGCCGTCCCGCGATCGGTACGCGACAGCGTCCGCTCTCGGCTTTCCCACCTCACGCCGGCCTCCAGCGCTGCTTTGGAGGCGGCCGCAGTCGTCGGCGTGGAGTTCCCGGTCCTGCTCGTGGCGGCGATGACCGGTGGGCAAGTGCTGGCAGTCCTTGCGGCGCTCGATGAGGCGGCCGCCGCCGCCGTGGTGGCCCCGGGGCGCCAGCCGGGACAGTGGCGGTTCAGCCACGCCCTTGTCAGGGACGCCATCGACGCATCCATGGACACGGCGCGACGGGCGTCGCTTCATCGGCGGGCCGCAGAGGCGATCGAAACTCAACACGCTGGCTGGCAGCACACCGACCACCACGACGAACCGGCCGTCTTCGCCCTGGCGCGCCACTGGGCCGAGGCTGCGGTGGCTGGCGGCTCAACTCCCGCCGCCGTCTACTGGACGGATCAGGCAGGCCGGGAGGCGTTGCGGCGACACGCGTACGAGGAGGCGTGCCGCTGGTTCGGGCAGTCCCTGTCGCTGGCCAGCGGGGCCGATGAGGAGACGCTGTGTCGGTTGACGCTGGGACTGGCGTCCGCACAAGCGCTTGCGGCCGACATGCCCGGCGCGCTCCACAGCTGCCAGCAGGTCATGGAGGTGGCGATTCGCCTGGGCCTCCCGGACTTGCTCGCCGAGTCGGCACTGGTCGTGAACCCCACTTTCGACGCTCCGCTCGACCGGCGGATCCGCGACTTGTGCGAACAGGCGCTCGGCGCACTCGACCCTGAGCAGGCAGGCTGGCGAGCCCGCGTCCTCGCGGCATACGCCGTCGTGTGCGACCACCTCTCCGACATCGAGGAGGCCGAACGTGCGGTCGCCGAGGCGCTGTCCCTGGTCGTCGACAGTCGAGACGTCAAGGCCTTGGAGGCCGCTCTCGTCGGCCACCACATGGTCCGCTCCGGCCCAGACGGGCTCGCTGAACGCGAAGCCAACGCCGGCCGGATTGCAGAACTGGGCACTCGGACGCAGCGCCCTCACCTTCTGATGTCGGCGGCCGAGTGGCGGTTCGACGCCGCGTGCGAACGCGGTGAGATCCGCGAGGCGGGGCGAGAGATCGAAGGCATGACCCGCTGGGCCACCCGGATCGGAGGGCCGATCTCCCGCTGGCGGGTGCTTCGCTGCCAGGCAGTCCTGGCCCAGGCACAGGGCCAGCTGGGCGAGGCCCAACGGTACGGCGACCAGGCGCTGGCCACAGTGGCGGCTACCGGCTACCCGCCAGCGTTCCTGCTCCACGGCGGTTTCCTGGCCAACCTCGGCCATCACATCGGCTACTCGGGTCCGACCCTCGAAGCGCTGGGGATGGGCGAGGACCCCGCCGAACGGGACTGGCCGATCGAGGGCATCGTGATGACGCTCGGACCGGCCGCGGTGCTGTCCGACCTGGGACGGATCCCGGAGGCGGCGCGGCTCTACCGCCGTCTCGGCCCGGCGTCGGAGTGGCAGGAGACGCCACACGGCGCCCTGTTCACCTGGGCGATGGGGCTGCTCACCGCAACGGCCGTCGGGGCCGATGACGACGTGACGACCCTGCGGGCCAGGCTAGGAGCCTTCCGCGGCCACCACATCGTCAACGGACGCTACGCGATGGCGTACCTCGGGCCGGCCGAGCTGTGGCTGGGTATCGGCGCAACACACCTCGACCTGGTCGACGACGCGATAGCCGACCTGGAAGCCGCAACCAAGTCCTGTGCCGCCAACGGCGCCGAAGGGTTCCAAGCCGAGGCGCAGTACGAGCTCGCACGGGCACTGAGCCGCCGCTGCGCACCCGGGGACCTCACTCGCGCACGCTCCCTGGCCTCGGACGCCCAACGACGCTGCACCGCGTTGGGGATGCCGCCGATCCTCCAGAAGGCGTCTGCCCTGCTCAGCCACCTCGATGCGACGACGCACACTCCCCTGACCCCGCGCGAGCAACAAGTCGCCGTGCTCGTCACTGGAGGACACACCAACCGCGAGATCGCCTCCGAGCTCTACATCTCCGAGCGCACCGCGCAGAACCATGTCCAGCACATCCTCGACAAGCTGCACCTGCGCAACCGCAGCCAGATTGCACTCTGGGTGCAACGCAGCCAGCTGAGTACCCCGACTGAGTAGATCGGTCGACGCGCGGGCGTCGTCGTGCTCCTAGCGTCGAGGCATGAGCGAAGACAAGACACTTGCAGTGGTAGGTGCGACCGGCGCAACCGCCGGCGGGCTGGCCCGGGCCATCCTTTTCGATGCGGAGGGCGGCTTCACCTGCCGCGCCATCACCCGCACCCCTGACTCTTCGGCCGGCCGCGCGCTCGCCGACCTCGGGGCGACCGTTGTGCGGGCAGACCTGGACGACGCCGACAGCCTCGTCCGCGCGTTCGACGGCGTCGACGGCGTCTTCTGCATGACGACGTTCTGGGAGCACCTCTCCCCCCAGCGGGAAACCGCACAGGCCGGCAACCAGGCGAGCGCCGCCGCTGCGGCGGGCGTCCGGCATGCGATCTGGTCCACGATGGAGGACACCCGCCGGTGGTACCCGCTCGAGGACGAGCGGATGCCCACGGTCATGGACCGCTACAAGGTGCCGCCGTTCGATGCCAAGGCTGACGGGAACCGGGCGTTCGAGGGCTCCGGTGTCCCCACGACCTACCTGCTCCCGCCGACCCACTGGGACGCGTTCGTCTTCGGCAGAGGCGCCCCGCAGCGGGGACCCGACGGCGTCCTCACTCTGGCCATCCCGCTCGGCGACGCCGCGCTGCCAGGCATCGCCGCCGAGGACATCGGCCGCTGCGCCTACGCAATCTTCCAGCAACCAGAGGAGCACCGCGGCAGCACAGTCGGGCTCGCAGCTGAGTGCACCACGGGCGAGAGACTCGCTGACGGACTTTCGCGGGTGTTCGGCGAGCGGGTCCGCTACCAGCCGATGCCACTAGAAGCCTTCCGCTCCCTGCCCTTCCCCGGCATCGACATCGCCGCCAACATGTTCCAGTTCATGGCAGAGGTGCCCGAACACGCAGGACTGCGGGACATCGCCGTGGCCCGCGCTCTCAACCCGTCGCTGAGCGGCTTCGACATCTGGGTCGAGCGGACACGTTGCAGAATCGCCGCCACGGCGCAGGCTCGGTAGGCGGCAAGATCCCGGCCCTCCGGGTAACCCACTCGTCCTTCCTGAGACGACGAGCGGCCTCATCGACCCTCATGCGCCGTGCGCCCGTGAGCGCGTCCGGTTCCCGGAATCGGGACGATCCGCGCCTGCTCGGCGGGTTTCACCACTGCCAAGGTGACGATGACCGCTACGTCGCCCCCTCCCCGTCACAGCGACTTACGCCCGTGAGGCGTTGGTGAACACGAGCGTTAAGCCGGCGTCGGCCGGCCGGCGCGGGCAACGGCGGCCAGTCGGCGGTTCCACCAGCGTGGCCTCTTCGCTGCCTGGCTGAGCAGCCGCAGGTACTCCGGAGGGGTCTCCCGCCGTAGCAGCGGCACCGCGATCAGTAGGGTCACGGCGAACCACCGCCACGCGCGTCGGTTCTCGACCGCCCCACCGACCGCCGCGACCGTGGAGACGTACAGCAGCGCGTTGTAGGGACCCATCAGCCGGCCACCGAGCCCTTCACACTCCGTCAGCCACGGCAGCCCCGCCAGGGTGCTCCGGGGCCAGACGGTGAAGTGATTGATCATCGCGGACGCGAACAAACCGTTCGCCACCGCGAACCGCCGGTCCCCACACGGAGGTGAGAGGCGGCCGGCCGCCCGGTACGCCGCGACAGACGAGACCAGGTACCCCGTCGTCGCAACGGTGACCCCCACCCGGGAAGCCAACGGCACACCCACACCGCAGACGAGTTCGAAGGCGAGATGGCCGCCGACGGTCAGAACGCCCACTCGGGTCCAGGGTCGATGACGCACGTACTGCGGTTACCCCGTGGCGCCGGCGATCAGACCCTCTGTGCGCCGCCCAAGTCCCCGCCCCACACAGCGTGAACTGCCTCACTCCGACGGTGCCGAGCAGGCTGGCGGTCAGCATCGCTCTCGGCGTGGCCTCCGTATCGGCCGGACCGCTGTGAGTCACACCAAGAACGGGGTAGGCGCTCACCATCGGCCGGTGGGACCGCCGTCGGCCACTTCGCGCTTCATCACCCTCACTTCATGCAGGAGAAGCCCATGGCTCGCAACACCGTGACCCGATCGATGCACGACCTGGGCTTGGCCGCCTGGTTCGGTGGCACGTTGGCCAACGCCGTCGCGCTCAACACCGCCGCCGCAAAGGCCACCACACCTCACGATGTCGGTGCCGTCGCCAACGCGGGCTGGGACCGGTGGACCCCAGTCAACGCGGCCGCGATCGGCACACACTTGGTTGGCAGCGTCGGTCAGCTCCAAGGCAACGCCGCCCGGATCGGCGGCCAGCGTGGTGTACCGAGCATGGTCGTGGTCAAGACAGGTCTAACGGTCGCCGCCTTGGCCGCCACGGGCTACAGCCGGATGCTGGGACGCAAGGTCGCCGAGCGTCCGGACGTGCCGGTCGAGTCCGGCACCGAACCGTCACCGGCGCTGACGCCCGAGGATGTCGGCGGTGCCCAACGGCAGCTCGCGGTGCTCCAGTGGGCGGTGCCAGCCCTCACCGGCGCCCTGGTCATTGTCAGCGCCTTCGCGGGCGAGCAGCAGCGCGCCAGTGAGGCCTCCAAGGGTCTGCTCGGCCGTTTGGCCAACAGCGGTGTGCTCGCCTCCGGCGCTGGTGTGGTCGCGTCCGTCAAGAAGGCAGCCAGCACCGCTGCTCACCGCTGAACGGCGCGCGTCCGCGAGAGAGCCGTGCCTCCGTGCACAGAGCTCGACCTCCGTGCACAGAGCTCCAGCCAGCGACTTTGTCGACGACTTTCCCGGGACGGCCGTCTCAGACGTCGAGATGCATGCGAGGTTGGGAGTTCAGGAGGAAGCCTGCACGCATGTACGCCCGCTGTCCGGCAGGCGTGGCGCGGCCACGTCATCCCATCCGCATTCACAACCCACGCAGTCACGTATCGACGAGTCTCGTGCCGAAGCCGGAGCCGCCGTACTGGACACATGTGATGGCGGAGGGCTCTCACTCGCTTGCCCAGGCGAGCCTTCGATAGCGGCGCAGCGCAGCGATCACCTGACCCTGGCGGTGAGTGAGCGCGATGAGTTCGCTTCGCAGCGGGTCGCCGGGTCCGCGCCGGGTGCGTTCCCGGAGACCAACGTCCTCCATGCGGTCCTGCAGACCGACCAGCTCGCGGATCAGCTCTCGGACGCCGATGGTGGACGTGCTGCCGGTGCCGGACGACGTGGCAGTGGTGGGTGTCATCGGTGTCTGCCGATCGGCGCTTAGCGCCCTCTCGCCTGGCCCACTGCGGTTGTAGGCACGATAACCATGCGGCCCTGTTCTGCCGAGCGTCAACACCGGATGCGACCGCGCAAGATGCGGTGTTTCCCGCGATCCCACGGGTCCGGCGACGTAGCCGCGCGGGGCAGCGCCTGTCACGCGATGACGCTTACCGCTGGCCTCGCCGGATACGGCGCGGTCCATGAGGATGCCCAGGTGTACGAGGAGCCCTGCCGAGCCTTGAGCGCAGTCGGCTGCGCCGCCGGCATCAACTCGAGTGCCCGGGCGAAGCTCGTCCGGGACAGCGACCGGTTGATCTCGCGCCCGTCCTCGCGACTCTCAGGAAGTTGCCGGGCAACCTTGGACGCTGAGGCGCTTCGGGCCGTGACCATGGACAGTCGCGGCCGAGCAGCGCAGAGTGAGGGCATGTCGACAACATCCGGCCACGAGCCCGACTTCGGCGGCCGGGACCTGCCCGACTGGGCCTTGCCGAAGGCTGGCTCGGAGTCGTCGCTGACCACGAGTGGGACGCGTTCGCCATCCCTGACTCACGACTGGACTGGCGCCTTCAGAGAATCCAGCTCATCGAGCACCAAATGGTGCGTGTGCAGGGAGAGCCACCAGACACGCACACGATCGGCCCTGTCGTCCGGGTCACCCATGTGGACCGGCTGAGCCGGGCCGGCGACGGAGTGATGGGAGCGCACTACCTCGTCGATTTGCTACCAGCTTGACGTCCTCATTTGCCGCCGTCAGGGCTGGCCAAACCTTTGCTGGGCAGCTTGACGCGAGATGTCTAGCGCCGCGCCGATCACGGTCCACGAGTCGCCCGCCGCACGGGCTGCACGGACCGCCTCACGCAGCTCCTCCTCGGCGTCCGCGAGCTGATGCCTGGCGGCGATGATGCGGCGGAAGGACGCGGCATCGCGAGCCGGGTGAGTCGACGGGTCGAGCTGGTCCAAACCAGTGCGGTCGTGGTTGGTCTTCAGAGTTGCCATGTCATTCACCTCATCTCAGGTAGTCGAAGAACTTGGGTCGTAGCCGGTCGGCGTGGATGACCCGGGTGGGTTGTCCGGCTGGAACGGCGACCAGCTCCAGCATCCGACCGTGCCGATCCGGGCCGATCACCAGAAGACGGTCCTCGCCGTCGTACTCGTACTCGACCAGCCGGATGGCGTTGGTCCATGCATGCGTGATGTCGGCTTCGTCGAGCCCGTGCTTCAGGGCCGACTCCGTCACCTTCACAACGTCAAGGATAGATTGACGAACTGCTCTCTGTCAATCACGAGTTGACGCACGGACATGCCGCGATCAGGCCGCCTCGATCATCGCGGGCGACGATGTGCTCCGCGGTCGGCATTGGATGGTCGAGAGCGACAGGACCGGATGTGGTTCCTCCGCGTTCTGTCCATGCCGATACTGGCTCCATGCGCCCATTTCACTTCCTGGCAGGGATGGGAGAGGTCCTCACCGGGCCGCAACTGGCCGCGCATGCTGTCGAGGCCGAGCAGACGGGGTACCACGCGCTCGTCGTGCCAGATCACCTGCTTGAACAGCTGTCCCCGGTCGTCGCGATGGCCACCGTCGCGGCCGCGACCTCCACGCTGCGGGTATCGGCGTTCGTGCTCAACAACGACCTGCGTCACCCCGCGGTGCTCGCGCAGGACCTCGCCAGCATCGACGTCCTCTCCGGCGGCAGGCTGGAAGTGGCCATCGGCGCCGGATGGAACAAAGCCGAGTACGACGCGGTGGGGATCGAGTTTGCACCGGCACCGATCCGTCAGCAGCGGCTGGCCGAGTCCATCACCGTCCTCAAGGGATTGTTCTCCGGCTCGGCCTTCAGCTTCGCTGGTGACTACTACACGATCACCGACTACGTCGCCCGACCAATCCCGGTTCAACGCCCGCACCCTCCCTTCCTCATCGGAGGCGGAGGTCAACGCACGCTACGCCTGGCCGGCGCGCAGGCCGACATCGTCGGGCTGGCGCCCCGTCTTCGAGCTACCGGCGGCATCGATCCGCAGTCGCTGACCCTCGCCGCCACGCGGGAGAAGATCGCTTGGGTCCGACAGGGCGCCGCTGAGCGGTTCCCGGCCCTGGAGCTCAACATCTACCCGTCGTCGGTCTGGCCCACCACGGTCACGAATGACCTACACGGGCAGGCCCGACGGGTGGTCGACGAGCTGCGCTCCCAGACGGGCGTGGAGCTCACTGAGATGGAGGTCATCGACTCGCCACATCTCTTCATCGGAAGCATCGACCGGCTGGTGGAGAAGTTCCTGCAGCTGCGGGAGGAGCTGGGCATCTCCTCGATCATGCTCGGCGAGGTCGGGGAGCTGACCCCGGTCGTAGAGCGATTGGCCAACGCCTGAAGCCCTTCAGCGAGACGGGCGGGCCGGGTGACCGATCCAAGCGTCGGGCATTGTCGACGCCCGTTCCGGCCTTCTCCCGGCGGCTACTATCCGAAAGTGGCCTACATCCGCGAGGCGCAGCTGCCCGAGGACCGAGACGCCGTCGAGCGGCTATGGCTGGCCTACCTGACATGGGGCAACGACGAGCTCGAGGCAAGGTACGGCTTCCGGCTACCGGTTGGCGAGGCCGTTGAGCACGACCTGCTCACCGTTGCACGGTTCCAGCGGCCCGACGGCCGGCTCCTGCTGGCATTCGATGCCGAGGTCGCAATCGGCATTGCCTGCCTGCAACGCCTCGGGCCGGAGACCGCCGAGATCAAACGCATGTACGTCGACCCGCCGCACCGGCGCGGCGGCCTCGGTCGCGCCCTGCTCACCCGGCTGATCACCGAAGCTCGAACCACCGGCTACCAGCGCGTCCTCCTCGACAGCCCGGACTTCATGACCGCTGCTCACCGTCTCTACCGCGCCAGCGGCTTCACCGACATCGCTCCCTACCCAGAGAGCGAGATCCCCGACGAGTACAAGTCCCACTGGGTGTTCATGGAGCATCAGCTCAACTGAGCCGGCTGAGGCTCTCAATCTTCCGCTCATGCCGCTGATCGGTCGAGTCGATGAGCGGGCCGCGTGTGACCCCCCATCACCCTCTAGTTCTGGGCACGAAGCGTTGTGCATGTCGATCAGCGCCGAGCGCGCTTGAATGAGCCATGACGCAGCAGTCGAGTGACTACGACCGAGGATTGTCAATGATCGGGAGTGCCTCCCGCGCTTTGGACGGGGCAGGCCTGGAGCACTGGTTCATCGGCGGGTGGGCCGTCGATCTGTGGGTGGGACGACTCACCCGACCGCACGACGACATCGACGTCCTGGTCTGGCGACACGACCAGGGCCGCGTCCACGAGGCGCTCCAGGCAGCCGGCTGGACCCATGCCCCGACTGCGGAGGACCTGCTCGGCACCAACTACGCGCGCGACGGCTACGAGCTTCAGCTCACCTTCGTCGTGCCCGGCGCAGAAGGCGGTGTCATCGTGCCAGTCCCCGGACAACCCATGGTGCTCTCGAGCGGGCCGCTGGCCTTCTCACGACGGACCTTGAACGACCTATCGGTCAGAGTCCTCACGTTGGAGATGATGCTGGCCATGAAGGGCACTCCGCGTCCCGACGAGGGGGGCGGTGGTAAGGACCGCGCCGACCTGGACGCCCTCCGCTCAGTTGCCGAAACGCCCTAAGTGTGGCCGACGCCGACGCCCTCCGGATGCTGGGGTCGAGCGCAGCCGGTGGGGACAGCACGGCATCCCAACGCACTCACATGCCGCGATCAGCGTGGCTTACGCGTTTGAATCGGGCGCCGGCAACGCGCGACCGTGGCACATCCACCGCCTACGAGCGGTGGTCGGAGCAGTTCCCGGTCCCGACCGCGGGCGGGATGGTCGTCGCCGACGGCTGGCCGGAAGTCGTCGGGGCTGCCACCGTAGTCGTGCCGCGTCCTCGGATCCTCTTGCCTCGCAGTCTCCGGCGGGGTATCTGCAGTGGGAGACACCGATGAACGGGAAAGGGACGACGTGGACTTCAGCGAGGCCGTCGAGCTAGCTGGCAAGGGCATGGACACCGCCGGGGTCGTAGTTCTGGTCATCGGAGCCGTCGTCGCAGCAGTGCGAGCGGCCCAGAGTGCCCGCGGACAGCAGCCAGGCACCTACCGGCAGTTCCGCCAACAACTGGGACGCACGATCCTGCTGGGCCTCGAGCTGCTCGTGGCCGCCGACATCATCCGCACCGTCGCCGTGACCCCGACATTGGCCAGCGTCCTCGTCCTGGCGCTCATCGTGCTGATTCGCACCTTTCTCAGCTTCTCCCTCGAGCTCGAGATCACCGGCCGCTGGCCCTGGCAGAACGACCCCACGGACGAACCGACCAGTAAGACTGCCTCGTAACCTCGCAGCGCCGACCTCGAGCAGTTCCTCCGCGCCAGTCTTCGTGGTTTCGCGCGGCGCGGAGGACTGCCCACGCTCAGACCTGGAGGCGAAGCACGTCTTGGGGAGCGTGCGGGCGTGGTCAATACCCGAGACGCCGGCGGCCTGATCGCCGTCGTCGAGGCGACCCAGACGTACTGTCATCGGCGTGAGGCGTTGACCGGACATGCCGCCGGGCGGCCGTGCCGACGAGTGCGCTTTGTGAAACGCAGGGTGGGCCCCTTTGTTCAGCTGCCTCAAGGGACCCAGATCGCTTCTCGGTGCTGGCGTGCCCACCAACGAGAGCCGAACCGGCCAACCGGAACGGGGCGTGACCCCTTCGGGCGCTGATGTCGAACGGGGCGGTGGGGGGTATGGCTGAGAGAGATCGTCGGCGCCCGGCCGAGGGCGACCGACCCCGATACACGGAGGCCCCCAATGAAGAGACTGCTCATCGTCACCGCCGGCGCGCTCGGATTCCTGCTCGGCTCGCGGGCCGGTCGGGAGCCCTACGAGCAGTTCATGCGCGCGATCGGCCAGTTGAAGGACGACCCCCGCGTGCAGGCGAAGGCGCACCAGGGTGCCCAGCTCGTGCGCGAGCAGGCGCCGGTCGTGGCGGACAAAGTGGCCGGTGCCGCCCGGACAGCGACCGACAAGGTCACCTCGGCGGTTTCGGGGTCTACCGACGCCGGCGCCGCGGACTCGCGCCAGGAGAACGCGGAGGACCTTGTCGAGCAGGCTGTGCAGTTCCAGAAGGACCACGGGCCCAAGGGTCCGCTGCCCTGAGAGCCTGCCACCTGATCGGGGCGCCGGACTCCGAGTCCGACTCTTCGAGCGAGGGGACGCCCATGACGCCCCTCCAGGTTCCCGGGACATCGACCAGACCCCAGCTTCCCGCGACCAGAGGGATGCGCGCTCATGCGCCGATGGTGCGCGTTGCGGTGTCGTCCGCAGGTGTGCGCCGAGCCGGTGCCCGGGTCCAGTAGCTTGCCCCCGTTGGCCGTCCCGGGGGGTCCAGCCATGCCCCGCTCTGGCTTCGTGCACAGGCAGACGCTGGTCCGGCCGGCCCACGTCATGCCTGCGAACCCCACCACCGACCGGACAAACACCGTTCGACGCTCGGGTCGCCCGCCATTCGGGATCGGTCCCTCCCCGAACGCCCGCAGGAGGGTCCCCGAAGCTCGGTCGGCTGCGCCGAGGGAAAGGCGTCGACCCAAGCAGAACCGACCGGGACGCCCCTCAGACGATGGGTACGGGAACATCGCGACGCCGCTGCTCACCACCTTCTTCATGCGTCCGACTGGGCGCAAAGGGCGGCGGTGTCGCTCATCCATGTGACTCGGCGGTGCACAGCCGCTGCCTACGCAAGGCCCCGCGTGCCGGCGGCGCGGACTGGTCACAGCCGCGATCGCTTGCAGCGCAGCCAACCCAGAGCTCTCCTTGGCATCACCTCCTCCAGGCTCTGCGTCTTCACTGTGTGCTTGTCCGTGGAGGCATCTGGCGGCTGGGCCGAGCGGCCGCTCAGGGCAGGGGCGCGGCGGGGGTGCGGGCGATGAACGCTGCTGCGGAGATGAGGTCCCATCCGGGGCTGAACTGGTTGCGTTGCGGGATCCGGCTCTGGTGCTCGTCGTAGAGGTCGAGCAGCTGGACCACCGAGGCCAGGGCCGGGGCTTGCGGGTCGTCGTCGCGGACGGTGCAGGCATGTCGGGCGACGGTGAGGCATACGCCGGGGTCCTCACCGCGCTGCGTGGACTCCAGTGCGGCGAGCAGGTTGGTCGCCACGGTCTCCAGCGACGGCCCGATCGGGGACTGCTCGCCGGCTGGGGCCGGGCCGAGGTCCAGCGGCGCGGCGCCCTCGACCAGCCGCGCGAACTGGCCACCGATGATGGATGCGATCTGGTCCGGCTCGAGGCCGACCTGCCACGCGCAGCGGATCGTCTTGAACGTCGCGTGCATCGGGCTGCAGTAGGGCAGGTCGCTGGCGTTGAGGATGCGGCCCGGAGGCACCAGCTTCATGGCCGCCAGCACGTTGGCGGGCGTCCACCATGAGGTGTCGAGGAACAGGTTCGGGGTGTCGGCGAGCTGGTAGCTGAGGCGGTCCAGGTCGGTGAGGGCGCAGTGCGCCAGGATGAGGCACAGCCCGGGCCAGCGTGCGCAGACGCGCAACGGGTCATCGCCCAGGGTGGTCAGCTCGGGCCCCGCGTGCACGATCAACGGCAGGTGGCGCTCGTGCGCGATCTGGTAGACACCGCCCAGCCGCGGGTCGGACAAGCTGAACTCGTCGCTGGACAGGTGCAGCTTGACGCCGCGTGCTCCGGCGGCCAAGGCCTCCTCGAGCAGCTCGGTGGGACGCTCATCGGGCGTGATGCGGGCGAACGCGACCAGCCGCTGAGGTGAGCCTTCGGCGGCCTTGGCGCAGGCCAAGTTGGCGTCCCGGTAGCCGTCCGGCTCGGCCAGCGGGAAGACGGCCGCCCGGCCGTCGACGGCGTCCAGCGCCTCCAGCAGCTCATCGAGGCTGGCGGTGAAGCCGCTGGGATCGTTCCCGCCGACGTGGGTGTGCGCGTCGAAGATCTGGACCTCCGGGATCCTGTCGGTGAGGCAGTCGAGCCAGGGCTGCATCAGGTCGTCGGCGTACATCGGCTCATCCGTCCTGGTCGGTGGTGCGGGTGACGAGATCGGCGAGCAGGGCCGGCATCCCGTGTTGTCGGCACCGGTCGCGTTGCCGGTCCGGCACGGACGGGCTCAGCAGCATCGACTCGACGACGTCCAAGGGGCGGTCGAGCCCGTCCGGCGCCAGTGCGCTGCGAGCCTCGGCCAGAGTGCGCACAGCGACCTCGCGCAACGGGCGCAACGCGCCGTCGGTGTCGACGACGACGGTGTCGAGCCCGTGCCGGCAGGCGCGGTAGTCGTTGGCGGCCAGGACGTCGTCGGGCAGGTCAACGCGGTCCGGGACCTGCACCGTGTGCCGGGTCAGGCCTTGGATCAGCGCAGCTAGGCCGGCGACGGTCGCGAGTGAGGCTTGAGCGTCCATGACCCGGACCTCGAGGGTGCCGAGCCGGGGCTGGGGACGCAGGTCCCACCAGACGTAGGTGTAGTCGGGGATGCCTGCGGCAGCGACGATTCGCTCGGTCGTGCTCAGGTACTCCTCGCAGGACCGCAGGACCGGCGGGATGGTGGTCCGCGGGTAGGAGCGGGTGATCGCGGACCGGGCCGAGGCGAGCCCGGAGTCCTGCCCGTGCCGGAACGGCGAGCTCGCCGACAGGGCACGCAGCCGGCACAGGCGGTTGCGCAACCCTCGGTAGGCGACCATGGCGGTCTGCATGTCGGGTAGTGCGACGTGGATCTGCAACGCCGCGGTCGGGGTCCGGAACAGGCCCGCCAGCTCCGTCAAGATCCCCTCGTAACGGGCGGAGGACGCCATGTGCGCGGTCCCGAACGGCGCGTCCGGGTGGACCCCGACCGCCATCGGCCGGGCCCCATTGGCCGTCAACCACCGGCGCAGGCCGCCCAGCGCCGCGGCGACGCCTTCCCCGTCCGGGCACACCCTCGTGTTGAGCTCGACCTGGTCGATGAAGATCTCACCGGTCACGTCACCATCGGGTTGACGGCCAGCACACAGCTCGGCCAGCACCGGCGCGGCGGTCGCACCCAACAGGTGGCCATCGCCGTCCACCAACATCAGCTCGTCCTCGGCACCGACCGTGAACTGACCACCGCGGCGCCACTCCAACGCCGAGGCGGTGGCCTCCGGTCGGGGCAGCCGCCGCCAGGGCGGCCGGACCCGGCGCCGCGGAAGACGCGGTACCCGTGCATCCAGCGGGGGGTCAGCACCAGCGGATCGACCCGAGAATGGAGCGGTCCGCTCCTGATCAGGACCCGCCTCGGGTCGGTCCACGGTCACTTGCCGGCTCGTCCGCCGTCCCGGACCTGCCAGCTCCGGTCCCGCATGTGTTCCTCTGAATACCGGCTGATCCACGGCGCACCTCGAACCAACGTCAGTCGCGCCGCTTCTTCGACGATGGCCAACGGGTACCCAGCGGCCGCGCCCCGTAACGTCCGACCGGGTGTCGGCGCTTCGCCACGGCAAGAGCGGTGGACGGGCGACTCGACTCGCGGGCAGCCGTTCTCTGTGTCAGCCGTGCGGGTCCAGAGCCTCCACCAAGGCGCGCGCGAGCACGTGGACGGCCACCCCGGCCCGGGCCGCCGCCGCCTGGATGCTGTCCTCGGCTGCTCGCGGCTCCAGCCCGCGCGCCGCAACCAGGAAACCGATGGCCTGGTCGAGGTGCGCTTGCCCCCTGAGCCGCTCAGGGCTCTTGACCGCCTCGAGCCGGGTCGCGAATGACAGGTCCGCGTTCGTCACTGCTCCCGGAGCCCAGGCACCGAACAGGTCCGCGAGCTGCTCGACATGGCCTGTGAAGGAGTCTGGCCGCTCGCCGTAGAGGTTCACGCCGCCGGTCACGACGCCCTGTCGGCGGAACGGCATCGAGAGGCTGCTGTGGATCCCCGCCGCGGCGCTGGCCTGGGCGAACAGCTGCCACCTACCCTCGTCGAGTAGGGCCTCGGTGTCGGTCTCGATGATGGCTTCCTGTCGGATGGCGTCCAGGCAGGGGCCGTCGTCGGCGTACTGGACGGCATCGAGCGCCGCGATGTCGACGTCGCTGGCCACGAAGGTCAGCACCAGGTCCTCGGTGACCAGGCTGAGGCTGACCCCGACCAGCCCCGGGACGCCTTGCTTGGCCTGCTCCGTGAGGCGCTGCAAGTCTCCTCGTAGTTCGACGTCGCCGTACCGCTCCAGCTCCTCGAGCGCCTCGTGCGTCTCCGGGATCGGCTCCATGCTCACCGCCTACCCGATGTGACCTGTCATCAGCGCACGGGCCACTCGACCCAAGGCGCCGCCGGTCCACCATGGGGGGAATCCGAGAAGGGCCGCACGGCTGGAACGACCAGGCCGCTGTGCATGGGTCAAGGAATCGTCTTGGGTCACGCAGGGTTCGGGGGACCGCTCCTCGGCCTCCGTCGGAAAAGCCGCCGAGAACAGGCCGCCACGACCAGAAGCGCTACGCCCACCGGAATCGAGCGCGCTCGGGGCTGGCCGCCGTGCGGGGTGCGGCGCCTCCACCAGCGCGCGATCCGGTCGCACTCGCCGTGAGCCGTCAGACCGTCTCCGCGCGGATATCCTTGACCGGAAGGACAACGGTAGAACCAGGCACTCGTGGGCGTACCCGGAAGGATCTCCAACGCGGGATGGGCGTCTGCGCGGCTCAAGGCGGGGACTGATGCACGGAGGAAGCTCAGAACAGGTGGGCGTAGGCGCCATGGTGCCAGGAGAGCCCCTGGATGCGAACGGTCAAGGCGGGCAGCCAACCGAGTTGGCGCAGGAGTTCGTCGGGCTGAACGAGTACCTACGCGCGGGCGGGAGACATGCCACGGCGCTGCAGCGGCTGGTCCAGCTCGCCGTGTTCGCGATACCCGGCTGCGACTGGGCAGGCATTACCTCATGGCCCACCGGGAAGGGGCCGCGCAGCCTCGCCTGCTCGGCGAGCGTGGCCGTAGACGTCGACGACATGCAGCACCGGCTCCACCAGGGACCGTGCATCGACGCGGCCACCGAGTTCAGCGTTGTGTCCGTTCCGGACCTGGCGGAGGAAACCCGCTGGCCCGCGTTCACCGCCGCCACCCTGGCCGGCACCCCCGTGCGCGCCGTCCTGTCGCTGCGCCTGGCCGATGACCCCGAGCGGGTGGCGGTCAACACCTACGCGGGACAACCGAACGCGTTCCAGGACTCCCTCGGGCTCGCCGCCCTCTTCGCCGCCCACGCCCGCGTGCTGCTGCTGCATGCAGAACGGGCCGACCGCGCCGCCAACCTCACCCGAGCGCTCAGCACGAACCGGCAGATCGGCATGGCCATCGGCATTCTCATGCAGGCCTACAAGATCCGCGAGGACGAGGCCTTCGATTTGCTGCGCGAGAGCAGTCAGCACCTCAACCGCAAACTGCACGAGATCGCGCAGACCGTCACCGAGACCGGCGCCCTGCCGGACGCACCGCCCCACGGCCTGCGTCGCGGTCGCATGCCGTAGCGGTTCGCTGCCTGGCACCGTGGCAAGGACCCACCCGGCCCTGCCGCTGGTGCTCGAGGTGATCGCCCGCTCAGTCCGTGCGCGCTGGAACTACGTGCGCCGCAGATCTGGCAGGGTCCGCGCCCGCTGCGCCGCGTACTGCCTTCCGCGCCCGCTCCTCTGCTTAGAGCTTGGGCACCCCTCTTGAGCCTTCTACCCTGGCGACGTCCGGGACTGCGCAGGCCGCCCAAGAGCGAGGCCCTCGTCCCGCTCGCTACCGTCGCGGTCGTCGTCGCCACCCACAACCTCGCCATCCGCGTGATCGTCGGCGTCCTCATGGCCATGGTCATGTTCGCCCGGCGCGTCGCCCACTTCACCCACGTGATCGACGTGGCCCACCCCGACGAGAACACCCGCCTGTACGCCCTCGAGGGCGAGCTCTTCTTCGCCTCCAGCAACGACCTCATCACCCAGTTCGACTACGTCGGCGACCCAGCCACCATCGTCATCGACCTGTCCCGCTCCCACATCTGGGACGCCTCGACCGTCGCCACCCTCGACGCCATCACCCACAAGTACGCCGCCATAGGTAAGGCCGTCACGATCACCGGCCTCAACGACCCAGCCAGGAGCATCACGACCGCCTCGCCGGGCACCTCGCCGCCTGACCTCGATCCGGCACTGGCAGCGACCACCGATCTTGCAGGCCGCCAGGGGGCGGGCCGGCAAACCCAAGTCGCGCTGCGGCCACTCCGGAGTCACGGACGCGGTTCACCAGCCGCCCCGCTCTCCCCCGCGGGGGGTTCTGATCATGATGCAGCCGCCCGGCACCGGGATCATCCGGAGGTCCTGCTCCTCGTAGGGCCATGCGTCCTCGTCCAGCGGCTCGCGATTGATGGCCCGCTGGACCGGCTGGGGAAGCCCCTCCGGAGGTGGGGCTGGCGGGAGGGGGGAGATGCTGGCGCGGGCTGCGTTCACTGCGCGCGAGCGGCGGGTCATGACGGCACCACATGCCGCGCAGCTGCTACCCCCCTGGTTCACGGTTTCGCAGACGGCGCACCGCCACACTGGTGTTCTGGCGCTCATCGTGAGCGCCGCTCGTCGATGCGGGAGATCAACCGTCCGAGCAGGCCCGAGCCCCGGTGCACCGGTGGTGAGGTGGGGTGAGCGTCGCCGGGAGGATCGGTGGGGACTTCACGCGGTGGTTCTGTGCCCTTGCTGGCGATCCCGAGTCCCTTGCCGCGAAGCCCGGAGCCGCTGGATGGCGCTGCTGGTGCCGGCCCCGGTGCCGCGGCCGGTGCCGGCGGCGCTGCGGAGGTGGTGGTGCGTGGGGCGCCAGGCGCCGCTGGGGTTGACCGCACCGGGATCGGTGGCCGAGGTGGCGCCGGGAAGCGGCCTGCGGTGCTCCGGCTGCTGCGGACGCTCATGAGCGTGGCGTGGACTTCCGCTACTGACGGCCGGGTGCCCGGGTTGAGCTGCATCATCCGCTCCACGAGGTCGACGACCTCCTCGGGCGCGCGGTCCGTGGCCACTCGAAGGCGCTCACCGTGCAGCACGGCGATCGCGGCCTGCGGGTAGGCCGGGTTGAACGGCGGCAGAGATCCGGTGAGGTACTCCGCGTAGATCAGTCCCAGGGCGAAGATGTCCGACGCCTCGGTCAACTCGTCGGGGTTGGCGGCACCTTGGATGTAGCGCACCAGCTCCGGTGAGTAGTGCGTCATCGTGCCGACGATCTCCTCGGGAGGTGGCGGGCTGCCGACGATGTAGGAGCTGTCGAAGTCGATGAGCTTGGTGGTGTAGCCGAGCTCCGTGCGTTTGATCAGGACGTTGCTGGGTTTCAGGTCGCTGTGCACGATGTTCAGGTCGTGCAGGATTTTCAGGCTGTGGGCCACAGTTTTCAGCAGCACCAGCTGGGCAGGGAAGTTCAGTCGAGCCACGTCGCCCGGCGTCAGCCCCGCGAGGTCCACCTTCTCGGTCACCTTGTAGTACTTCGCACCCTCGCGGAAGAAGTCGAGGGTGGCGATGAGGTTGCCGCCGTACGAGGTCAGCGGCGCCATGGCGACCTGGATGCCGCGGTGGTGCGCCTCGAACGCCGCGCACCGCTCGCGTTTCCTCGCCTTCGTCCGCGCGCTGCCGGGTGCCGCGTCGTCTGGATACGTCGGACTCAGGAAGCGCTTGACGAAGTAGATCCGCCCGCCCTGCTCGGCGAACGTCCACTCACTGAGCCCTGCGCCGACGACCCGGAAGTCCCCGAGGAGCCGGTATCCCCGCAACATGTCACCAGCACGCAGAACGTCAGTATTCGCCATCACACCTCTCCCCCGTCTGGTGCGCCGAGAAAGCGTTCGTACTCGGGCTTGTACTCGCCCCAGAGCCGGGCCAGGTCGGTCGTCTGCCGATGACGCGCCTGCTGCAGCGCCTGCTCAGCGCGAAGCACCTCGGTCCGGAGGTCGTCGAGGGGCCCGATCCACCGACGCTCCAGTTCGATGGTCCGCGCCGCGAACAGCTGCTGCAGGTCGTCGTGGTCGGCGCCCACCGCGAGCAGCCCCATGGCGGCGTCGTCGCCGGTGACCGCGCTGACGGCCGACTGCATCGCCGCGGACCAGCCGTCGGCGTCGTCCGAGTCACGCAGCGCTGCCAGGACGAGGTGCTCGAAATGCATGGGACTGGGCAGGTAGCCGAAGCAGCCGTCAGTGGCGGCGATCACAACGAACGGAGGCTCGACCTCGATCTCCCGGTACCGCACCACGAAGTCGGTGTCCGCGGACATCGCGTTGCTCACCACCGAGTCCTGGCGCAGGTTGACCATCGCGTCACCGGCATCGCGGATGTCGTCGGTGGTCACCTGGTGGGCCCCTGTCATGGGGTCGAGGACGTAGACGCGCGAGTCGCCGCTCCAGAGCAGGTGTCCGGTCCAGCGGTCGGGGTCGGAGTCGCGACGCTGCAAGGCGATCATCGCCATGGTCGTCGGCAGGGCTCGGATCAGCCGCGACCGCAGCCCGCTGGCGGGGGCCTTCAGCTCGCGAAGCGTGTCGACCAGTGCCTGCCTCACCGACCGCTGCAGCTCGCGCGCTGTGGCGGGTCCGTCGAGGTTCCACTCCGGGTCGAGCAGCCGCAGCATCCGCGGCTCGACCACGTCCCGGGCGACCCGGGAGGCCAGGTATGCACCGGTGCGGGGCCCGTCCGGGGTCTCGTAGAGGGTGCCACCGGCACCGCCCATGCCGTCGAATACGGCCACGAGGCCAAGGTGCCGGCCGTGCCGGACGATGGGGTCGGAGTCCTCCCCGCGGTCAGGAATTTTGGCGAGGTTGAACCCCAACGCGACGCGAGGTCCGGCGGGCGAGCGGGTCACCGTTGTCGACTCCTCATCCTCCTGTTCGGGGTCCCATGCCTCGGCGAAGGACCGCGACTGCCTCGACTCCACCGGATCGACGCCCTCGGCGTTGACGCCCGAGTTCTCCTCGGGTGCTTCACCATCCGCCGGCTGCTGCAAGACAGCAGCGACCTCTGCTGCCGCCCCTGGCTCGTCAGCCGGCTCCTTCGGGGAAGTGGAGGCGGCATCCGTGCCGGTCGACGACCGCGGTTCGTCGCCCTCCACCAGCGCCTCCGCCCTGCTGAAGCCGACGTCTGGGTCTTTCCCCTCGTTCACACGGAGTTCCCGATCGAGTCGATGATCGTGCCGTAGTCGACGTCTGAAAGGCCGCCGCCGGCTTGGGACGGGTGGTGAACGACGTTCTCCCAGACCGAGGAGATGTCGCTCCAACCGGGCCCGTCGGGGGCGAACAGGATGAGCCGCTTGCTGCTGGAGCCAAGCGCGCCTTGAGCGTCCTCCCACATGTCGGTGAGGGCGCTGAAGTCAGCGGGCACGCGGGCACGGTAGGTCTCTGGCAGCGACGCGGAGTTGAGCGGATGTGCTGGCTGGTCGGTCCAGACGACGATGACCTGGCGTCGCCGGTCACCTCGGGTCGTCCAGGGCGAGGTCATGGCGAGTGAGACGGCCTCCAGGCCTGACTCCGGGGCGTCACCGCCACCCTCGGCCACCAGCCCATTGACGAAGGCGCTGAAGTCGCCCTGGTCGGCAGGCAGCGTGAAGAACGGCGACTCCTGCATGGCGGCGTCGCCGTCCGCTGCGAAGTCTCGGAAGGCCACGAGGCGCACCCGCAGTTCGTCGACGTTCTTGCCCTTGTTGACGAGGTTCTCCTGCACGTCCCCGTAGAAGCGCAGAGCGTTGGCTTTCACAGCGTCAAGGATCGGTGTCATGCTGCCGGTCACATCGACGCAGAACACGATGTCGACGGCATAGCTCAGACCGCGCACTGGCGCAGCGGGAGCGGCGAGGCTTGACTGCCCGTGACCATCACCGCCTCCTGTCGGGCTCGCGGCCGGGGCGGCCGGCTCCTCGACGGGCGCCGAGGTCGCGGACACGTCGGTCGCGCTCGCATCCCCTGGCGCCCCCGCGGCGCCGAGAGGGGCCACGGCTTCTTCGGTGCCCGGAGCCGTGTCCGCGCCCACGGCGTCAGTCGCGTCGGACGCGTCGGTGTGCGGAGGGGTCGCTGGGTTCTCGGACATACGTGTGCTCCAACCGGTGTCTGGGGTGTCCACCGACAGGCGGACGCGTTTCTCCTACCCGCGGCCAACCCCGCCCAACCCCCTCCCCAAGAGGGACGACGAGCCGGCCACATCCTCGGCGAAGCGCTCCGTGGGAAGGGCTAGCCGCAGACCGGAATCGTCGCAACAGTCATAGGACGCGCGCCCCCCGGCCAACGTCCGCTTCTGCCGCGCTGCGGGCGGCTCCGAACTTGGCTCAGGCCGGCCGGGTGGCCGACACGGACACCGTCACCACGGACTGGCTGCCGGCCGGCGCCCTGTCCGCAGACGTGGCGCGGCGTGCCAGCACGTCGGCGACCGTGCCCGGGTCAGCGTCCAGGTCCGGGCTACCACTTGCTCGCCAACCGCCGAGAGCGACGGCCGCATTGTCGTTGAAATGCCATGTCGGGTCGAAGCGTGCGTGGATGTGCTTCCCGACCTCGACAGGAGTTTGAGTCGTGGCGTACACGAGGGTGACCGACGAGGCGTTGCGGATCACGCTGTTGCCGCCGCCCTTCGACGCGGTGCGCGACAGCTCGGTCGCCCCTGACGGCACCGTCATCACGTCCAGCCGGGAGAGCCGGTCGATGACCCTCTGGTCGGCTGCCTCCGTCGAGCACCCGGCCAACCCCACTGTGATGACGCCCGCGACCGCCACCGTCGCCGCGACCCGCCTGCCGAGGGCTCGCATCATGCCTCCCGCATGGTGTTGAGCCAGGCACCCGTCCCGGCCCGGGACTGTCCGGACGGGCGTCCTTGGCGTGGCGCAGCGTAGGACAGGGTGGTCGCCGTGGGTGCCGGCGCCCCGAAGGTGCGCGCCCCGAGCAGGGTTGCGCTCACGCCGAGGCCTCCCGCGGCTCCCGTCCACACGCGACGGCCCATCAGTCGGTACTGCCCCGGTCCCTGGATGCCCACGACCCGAGTGTCCCCTGCCCCCCGTTCGCAAGCACGCACATGCCGCGTTGAGGGCGGCTACGCTCGCCCGGTCATGCCGCAGATAGTGCGCGTCCGGGCGCCGCTGGCAGCCATGCACGGGACCGCCGTGCGGGTCCAGTAGCCTGTGTCCGTTGGCGGGCTCGTAGGCCGTCGTTACAGCGAGAGTTACAGCGTTCGTTGCAGCGGGCTCTACATCGAGGGTTCCAGCCATGCCCCGCCCTCGTAGCTCAGGGGATAGAGCACCGCTCTCCTAAAGCGGGTGTCGCAAGTTCGAATCTTGCCGGGGGCACCACCACGACCGCCATGACGCTCCCGCTGGGCCACATCCCTCCTCTGCGAGAGGGCTACAGTCCGACGCATGGGTGCCAAGGAAGTTGCCGACTCGGCGGTCGAGGCCGCAGCCTCGCTGCTCAAGGGCTCGACTCGTGACTCCGTCCGGGTCGACGCTGTGTTCTCGTACGGCGCCGTCGACCTCGAAACCGAGCACCTGGTCGTCTGGATCCTCCTCTCAGGCTTGCCCGACGACCAGCTGCCCGAGTGGTACTTCCCCGTGCCCGGACAGCTGGCCGGCGTGCAAAACCGACTGCGGAGCGGCCTGCACGGATGGCTGAACGAACTGCGTGACGCAGTGCGCGCGGAGTTCTCAACACGTGGCTGGCCCGACAGCAGCCGGATCCGCGTCGGCTTCGACAGCTCGACTCGGGTCGCGACGTCCGGCGGTTACTCCTACTTCAACGGGTGAGGTCGAAGGGCGGGCACCGACAGCTTCACACCCGAGAAGCCACTCACCGACCGCGGCGCAACAGCCTGTCGAGCCAGGACCGACGCGACGTGCCCGGTAGCACCTCGGCCGGCGCTGGCACTGCCTCTTTCACGGCCCCCGCCTTGCGCTTCGTGTCCTTCTTCGAGGCCTTGACGGACTTCCTCACGTCCTTGGTCCCTCGCTTGAGCGCCTCGCCTGCCTCCTCGATCGGATGCCGGGCAGCCCGGGGCAGCACGAGCAGGGCGCCCAGGTCGAACAGCCGACGGGCCAGCATCAGGACGGGAATCCCCAGCGGCAGCAGGATGATCGTGATGCAGAGGACGGCGCCCAGCAGCCCCACGACTCCAGCGAGTATCCAGACCAGTCCTGCAGCGAGCCAGCGCAGAATCTTCATCGTTGTCGCCTCCTCCTAAGACATGCCCGGCGAGCGCTGCCGACTAACAGAGAGCGGCGGACGCCTCAGGCGCGCGGATGCGGCACCCTGCCGAGATGCTCCATGCTTGACGGATGGAGTCCTCGACCGACGCACCCCCGGCACCGCACGCATCTCCTGCCGCCCCCCAGTCCTCGGAGTCGACACCCCTCGAACCAGGTCGCCACTTCCGTCCCCAGATGACCAGGCCCGACTGGGTGGACCTCACCGGCCCCTGGGGATTCGCCTTCGATGACGCCTCGGTGGGCATGGGTGAGCACTGGCAGCGTCGCGAGGACGTCTTCGACCGCACCATCCAGGTGCCGTTCCCGTTCGAGTCCCCGGCGAGCGGCATCGGCGACACCGGCTTCCACCAGGTTGTCTGGTACCGCCGGACGGTGACCGTCGCTCCGGCGCGGCCGGGCCGGCGCGTGCTCCTGCACTTCGGGGCGGTCGACTACCGCGCGCACGTCTGGGTCAATGGGCAGGCCGTCGCCTACCACGAGGGCGGTCACGCGCCCTTCACGACGGACATCACCTCGGTGCTCAGGGACTCGGGTGAGCAGGTGGTCGTCGTGCGCGCCGAGGACGCGCCGTTCGACCTGCGCCAGCCGCGCGGCAAGCAGGACTGGCAGCGCGAGCCGCACGCCATCTGGTACGACCGCACGTCCGGCATCTGGCAGCCGGTGTGGCTGGAGGACGTGCCCGACACGAGGATCCGGCACCTGAACTGGACGCCCGACGTCGACCACCGTGGCCTCGACCTCACCGTCCGCCTGCGCAGCGACCACCCCCACAAGCGCCACCTCAAGCTGCGGGTGGTGCTTCGCCAGGCGGGCCGCCTCCTCGCCGACGACACGTATGCCGTGCAGGCGACGGAGACCCAGCGCCGCATCTCGATCGCTGAGAGCGATATGAGCATCGGCCACTCCGACCTGCTGTGGACCCCCGAGAATCCCAACCTGATCGACGCCACCGTGACCCTCCTCGAGGACGGGGAGGTCATCGACGAGGTCGGCAGCTACACCGCTCTCCGGAGCTTCGCCGCCTCACGCGACCGGCTGCTGCTCAACGGCCGGCCCTATTACCTGCGGCTCGTGCTCGCCCAGAACTTCTGGCCCGAGTCGCATCTGGCCGCGCCCGACGGCGAGGCCCTGCGCCGTGAGGTCGAGCTCATCAAGGAGCTCGGCTTCAACGGCGTGCGTCTGCACCAGAAGGTGGAGGACCCGCGCTTCCTGGAGTGGTGCGACCGCCTGGGCCTGCTCGTCTGGGCCGAGATGCCCGCGGCGTACGAGTTCTCCAGCCAGACGATCGGGCGCGTCACCCGCGAGTGGATGGAGGTGCTGGAGCGCGACGCCAGCCACCCGTGCGTCATCGCGTGGGTGCCGGTCAACGAGAGCTGGGGGGTCCCGGCCCTGGAGAGGTCCGCGGAGCAGCAGGACTTCGTCCGCGCGCTCTACCACCTGACGAAGGCCCTCGACCCGGAGCGCGTCGTCATCGGCAACGACGGGTGGGAACAGCCGGTCACCGACGTGCTGACGGTCCACGACTACACGTCCAAGGGCGAGGTTCTGCGCGAGCGCTACGGCTCCCGAGCCGCCCTCGCGGAGACGCTGGAGCATACCCAGCCCTCCTACCGCACCATCCTGCTGCCGGGCACCGGACGCAACGAGGCGCCCGTCGTGCTCAGCGAGTTCGGCGGCATCTCCCTCGACCTCGATGACCGGGAGGGTTGGAAGGGCTACGGCGCCGTGCGCTCCCCCGACCAGCTGCTGGAGGGCTACGAGGACCTCGTCTGCGCCCTTCTCGCGAGCCCCGTCGTGTTCGGCTTCTGCTGGACGCAGCTGACCGACACCCAGCAGGAGCGCAACGGCCTGCTCACTTCAGCGCGGGAGCCCAAGGTGGCCATCGAGCGCGTCCGGGCCGTCACGACCCGCGTGGCCGCGGCCGTGGCCGGCGACGCAGTCAGCGAGTTCGCCTACGGCGACTACCTTCCCGAGCCCCCCGTCGACTGAGCGCACTGCCACTGACACCGATGGCGTATGCGTCGTCGACCCTCCGATTGCCCGCGCCGTTCCCGGGTAGGAGGGTGACCAACCCGCTGCGGTGACGGAGGCGTGAATGCGAGCGATGGTGTATCGCGGACCGTACAAGGTCCGAGTGGAGGAGAAGGACGTACCGCCGATCGAACACCCCAATGACGCGATCGTGCGCGTCACAAGGGCTGCGATCTGCGGGTCGGACCTGCACCTGTACCACGGCCTGATGCCCGATACGAGGGTCGGGACGACCTTCGGGCACGAGTTCATCGGCGTCGTCGAGCAGGTCGGCTCATCCGTGCAGAACCTCGTGCCCGGCGACCGCGTCATGGTGCCCTTTAACGTCTACTGCGGCTCCTGCTTCTTCTGCGCCCGCGGCCTCTACTCCAACTGCCACAACGTCAACCCGAACGCGACGGCGGTCGGCGGGATCTACGGCTACTCGCACACGACCGGGGGCTACGACGGCGGCCAGGCCGAGTACGTCCGCGTCCCCTTCGCCGATGTCGGGCCGAGCATCATCCCCGACTGGATGGACGAGGACGACGCGGTCCTGCTCACCGATGCCCTCGCGACCGGCTACTTCGGTGCGCAGCTCGGCGACCTCGTCGAGGGCGATGTCGTCGTGGTGTTCGGCGCCGGCCCCGTCGGCCTCTTCGCTGCCAAGTCCGCCTGGCTGATGGGCGCCGGCCGGGTCATCGTCATCGACCACCTCGACTACCGGCTCGAGAAGGCGCAGAGCTTCGCGCACGCGGAGACGTACAACTTCACCCACTACGACGACATCGTCGTGCACCTCAAGAAGCTCACCGAGCACCTCGGTGCGGACGTGGTCATCGACGCCGTCGGGGCCGAGGCGGACGGCAACCTGCTGCAGCACGTCACCGGGGTGACCCTGAAGCTGCAGGGCGGCTCCCCCATCGCCCTGAACTGGGCCATCGACTCCGCCCGCAAGGGCGGCACCATCTCGGTGATGGGCGCCTACGGGCCGATCTTCAGCGCCGTCAAGTTCGGCGACGCCCTCAACAAGGGCCTGACGCTGCGCATGAACCAGTGCCCGGTCAAGCGGCAGTGGCCGCGGCTCTTCGAGCACATCCGCAACGGCTACCTGAAGCCGAGCGACATCATCACCCACCGCATCCCGCTCGAGCACATCGCCGAGGGCTACCACGTCTTCTCCGCGAAGCTCGACGGGTGCATCAAGCCGATCATCGTCCCGAGCGCCGCCTGACGGGCCGCTCACAGGAAGGCGGCACGCCATGGCCTACCGAGCCGAGAAGCCGGCCCTCGCCGAGTCGAGCGACCAGCTGCGCGAACGCATACCGGGTTGGGGAGCCGACCTCGACCCGAAGGACCGCCCAGCCTTCCCCCGTGAGCGGTTCGACCCCGGCGCGAGCGGTGCGCACTGGGACTTCCCCGAGCGGCAGGAGGAGAAGCAGCCGCGCGAACGCTCCATCGAACACGCTTTCCTGACACCGGTTTTCGGCACTTCCGCCCCACTGCACGGAATCTCCGGGGCCATTCGCAAGTACGCGTACGCCCGCTACAGCGAGGGCCGGGCCGCCCACTGGCTGCTCCTCATCGGCGCGGACCGGGTCGACGCCTGGGAGAGCCACCTGCGGTCCTTCGCGTCGCTGCGTCCGGACAACCCGATCACCGAGACCGGGGTCCTCAGCGAGCTGCGCCGCCACGGCATCGCCTCCCGCAAGGGCGACCGGGCGGACCGGGCGCACCAGGCCCTCGACCCAATCGTCGTGGCGGGGCCGTGGCTGCTGGGCGGCGTGCTGGCCTACCGGGTGATCCGGCGCGCGACGGCCCGCTCCGCCGACCTTCGGGCCCGGTTTGGTGCAGTCGGCCGAGGGTAAGCCCGGGGGGAGTCACTCGGTTAAACCTGCAGCCGCGAATCGCCCACCCCCGTCGCCGGGGAGGGACTGCCCGTCCAGGGGCCGGCCCCGAGAGGACCAACTCACATGGAACGTCGCTCTGCTGCGCCCGGTTTCTCCGACGAGCCGGCACGCGTGCCCTTCATCGGGGCCTTCGAGAGCACGTTCCTGCCCGGTCACGGGATCGACGTGGCCGAGACCTCGCAGCACGCCACCCGGTGGCGCGACGACCTGGACGACGACCTGCGGGCCGGGGTCCGGTCCTTCCGCTACCCGCTCCGCTGGCACCGCATCGAGTCCGAGCCCGGGACCTACGAGTGGGCCGAAACCGATGCGATCCTCGGGCACCTCCACGACGCGGGAGCGGACCCCATCGTCGACCTCGTGCACCACACCAGCTACCCCAGGTGGCTCGTCGACGGCTTCCGTGACCCGCGCTTCCCGTCGGCCTACCTTGCCTTCGCCGAAGCAGTCGCCCGCCGCTATCCCTGGTTGCGGTCCTACACCCTCTTCAACGAGCCCTTCGCGACATGCTTCATGGCCGGCCACCAGGCGCTCTGGCCGCCGTACGACAACGGCATGGACGGCCTCGTCCGACTGGCCGGCAACGTGCTTCCCGCCGTGAGCGCCGCCTCCGCCTGCTTCACCGAGCTGCTCCCGCAGGCCCGGCACGTCTGGGTCGACACGTGCGAGCACCACGCCGGCGCCCCGGGGCCCTCGGCAGACTTCGCCGGCGGCGCCAACGACCGGCGTCACCTCATGCTCGACCTCGCGCTCGGTCAGCACCTCGACCCGGCACGGCCGATCGTCGACGCCGTCGTCCGGGCGGGCGGCGAGCCGCTGCTGCACCTCGACCCCGTCTCGGTCGACGTCCTCGGGCTGGACTACTACTGCCACTCGGAGTGGTGGTACGACGAGCACGGCGGCCGGGCGCCGTCCCCGCATCCGATCGGGTTCGCCGCCGTCGCAGAGCACTACGCCCAGCGCTACGACCTGCCGCTCATGCTGTCCGAGACGAACCTGCGCGGGCTCCCGTCCGACCGCGCCACCTGGCTGCGCTACATGCTCGAGCAGTACGAGCTGGCCGTCGCCCGCGGCGTCCCGCTCGAGGGGTTCTGCTGGTTCCCCTCCGTCGACTCGTGCGACTGGGACTCGATGCTGGCGCGACCCGCGGGGCGCATCGACCCGGTGGGCGTCCGGAGCCTGCTGCCGGACGGCGAGCGGGCGCGCACCGGCTTCACCACCGTCTGGGAGGCCGCCGTCGGCGGTGCGCGCTCCAGCGAGCTGCCGGCATATCGCTTCCAGCCGCCGTGCGACGCCCAGCTGGCCGGCTACCTCGACCAGCTCGGCGACTGGCCCTGGCAGGACCCGCCCGCCAGCGAGACCCCCGGCGCCATTCCCGTCC